>CAYGCR010000043.1:0-26688 GCA_964348415.1 uncultured Ignavibacteria bacterium
TGTAGTTTAGGTTTGGTTCCCGTGTACAACGCGCCGGCGGGTGATGCGGGTCGTTCAACAATCCAGCAAGCCTAAATGCCCTATCCTATTGATGAAACCCCTCTCTTGACTTTTCTTTCGTGCAATATTGAGCAAAGGCCGATAGAAAAAAGCCACCGAGCGGGCTCGAACCGCTGACCTAGGGTTTACGAAACCCTTGCTCTACCAACTGAGCTACGGTGGCAAAGAAACGTCGAGAGATTATGATCTGTCAGTAAGAGAATACGGATGCGCGGTAGGGCGATTGGCTACTTTTGTTTCCTTATCTGCTCCAGTCCCTCCTTCTCCCTTTCCTTCTGCTTGAGCACGGCAAGTAGAAGCTCTCCTTGATTAGAATCGAGCTTCTTAGTTATCTCATACTGAGCCATAGCCTTGTAGGGGTAGCCCTGCTCGGCATAAGTCAAGCCCAAATAAAGCTGGGCGGTGGTGTCGTTGGGATCTGCTTTGACCGCCTTTTCGTATTCTTCAGCCGCCAGCAAAAAGTAGGCTTGACTCAGCCTGGAGAAAGTCTCGGCATCGCCGGAGTCGGCTCTTGCTTTCCCCTCATAATCCTCTACCAGCCCGAGGAGTTCTTCCCTCCTACCGAAGGGCAGTTGCCTGAGAGTGTCAGGTAGCCAGTAGGTCACCCTATCCAATTTCACTGCTTTTCCCCAAGCTCTCAAGCCTCGTTCGTAATGGATGTTCGCGATGACAGTGTGGATTCTGCGGTAGCGAGGGTTGATTCGGAGCACCTCTGTGTATTCCCTGATCGATGCGTCATATGCTCTTGCAGCGTGGTAAATACCCCCCAGATAAAAATGAGCATCCGCGTTTATCGGGTCAAGTTGAACAGCTTGCTTGAACTCTTTGAGTGCCTCCTGCATCTCCTGCTTTTTGAAATGCTCCAGCCCCACCTCAACGTGTTTTCTCGCCTGGTCGCTTTTCTTCTTGCATCCCCCGCAAAAAAGCAGAAATAGACCTCCTGCCAAAATAACCAGTATCAAACCAGGGACCCTGCTGGGATTGCGCATCTCCTCTCTCCTTTTTAACTATGAGTTACCTTCGGATTCCGTTTGACCATCTATATCACAAAGGTGAACTTCCGTTCACCTTTGGAGAAAATCAGACCGTTGATCTACCCGAATCAAACAAAATTTTGCACCCATCCCGGATTCGGTCGACCTACAGGGCTTAATTGTGCCGCCCCGCAGAATCGAACTGCGGACACACGGATTTTCAGTCCGTTGCTCTACCAACTGAGCTAGGGCGGCAATTCAACACCTTTGTACGTCCTCAGACGTGAGACATTTTGGCACATTCGGGGACGTGTTCGCCAATTTAATGGTATCGACTCTACTTGTCAACGATTAATTTTCAGATGAATCACGGCCAGTTCATGCTGAGCAAGCTCAGCCACTTGGCGAACACGATCCAAAACCTTTTTCCTTGCAGTCCAAGCGTAAGACGGCACCGGGTTTCAACCCGGCGCCCTCTCTCAAGTTAAACTCGCCGAACCCGTCAGCTTTCACAAGAACGGTTTATCCAAACAATGCCTTCATCTTCAACTTGGCGATGGCCTTGGTGGGATCCAAGGTTTTGGGACAAACCTTCTGACAGTTGAAGATGGTGTGGCAGCGGAAAACGCCGAAGTCCGAGGCGACGAAGGCCAGCCTCTGTTTGGCCTTGGCGTCCCGCGAGTCATCAATAAATCTCAGGGCCTTCATCAAAGCGGCGGGACCTAAGTATTCGGGATCAGTTGCTTCAACCGGACAGGAGCCGTAGCAGGCCGCACAGAGAATACAGTCCACCCAGGGGTCCAGCTTCTTCCTCTCCTTCTCGCTCTGAAGGTACTCCTTCTCCGGTGGGTCTTCCTTGGGAATCAAATACGGCACCACCTTCTTGTACTGCTCCCAGAAGGGCTCCAGATCAACCACCAGATCCTTGATGATGGGCAGGTGGGCCAGGGGTCTCAAGGTGACCTTTCCGCCTAACTTATCGATCTGAGTTCGACAGGCGAGATCATAGATTCCGTTTATGTGCATGGCGCATGACCCGCAGACCGCCGCCCGGCACATCGACCGGTACGCCAAGGTGTTGTCAATGTTCTCAAAAATGAAAATCAGCCCTTCCAGAACGGTCATCCCCTTGGGGCTGTCGAAAGTGTAGCTCTGGAAATGAGGCTCTTTGCCGGTGTCCGGATCGTATCTTAATATTCTGAATTCAGTCATAACTAGTACTTCCTTTCTTCAGGTTGATACTTGGTTATCTGGACATCGCTGTAGGAAACCCTGGGACCCTCTGGAGTACAGGTGGCGAGCGTGTGCTTCAGGAAGTTGACGTCATCCCTTTTCGGAAAATCGGTACGGAAGTGAGACCCACGGCTTTCCTTTCGAGCCAAGGCACCTGCCAGCACCGCTTCTGCCACGTCCAGATTTCCCTTGATCTCCAGGGTCCAGATCTTGTCAAAGTTGAATTTGCTGCCGGAGGCTATGGGTCTTATGTTTTTGAATCTCTCTTTTAACGCCTTTATCTCCTGCGATCCCTCCGACATCCGCTTTTCATCGCGAAACAGACCTGCTTTCAGCGGCATCAGCTCGTTCAGCTCAGCGTTAAGGCTGTAAGGATTCTCCTTTCCATTCGACTTTTGCATCTGCTCCAGCATCTGGTGTTCTTTTTTCAAGGCCCGGTCCAGAGCGTTAGTCCTCGGCTGCTTGGGCTTGTCTTTGACGTAATCGGCTGCCACAGATCCGGCTCTCTTGCCGAAGACCACCGTGTCCAGAAGTGAATTCCCGCCCAATCTGTTTGCTCCGTGAACGCTGGCGCAGGCACATTCTCCGGCAGCGTAAAATCCTGGAAGCGGAGTGGCTCCATCTATGTTGGTGTCGATTCCACCCATGCAATAATGCGTGCCGGGTTGGATGGGAATGGGTTCTTCAATGGGGTCCAAGCCGATGAAATCCAGGGTTATCTCCCTGATCCCGGGAAGTCGTTCCATGATCTTGGCCTTTCCCAGGTGCCTCAGATCCAGGTGTACAAAGGCATCCTCAAATCCACGTCCTTCCATGATCTCGGTCATTATGCCGCGAGCAACGATGTCTCGGGGGCCCAGCTCCATTGCTTTGGGGGCGTATTTCGTCATAAACCTGTCCCCCTCCCTGTTGACCAGAATCCCTCCTTCGCCTCTGCATCCTTCGGTCATCAGGATGTTGGAGGGATAAAGCGAGGTGGGATGGAACTGGACAAACTCCATATCCTTTAAGGGAACCTCCGCCCAATACGGAATGGCTACTCCAAAGGCGGTGGAGGTCATGCCGTTGGTGGAGTTTCCGTACATTCGACCGGAGCCGCCGGTAGCGAAAATCACTGCATTGGCTCCAATCGCCTGCAGCTCTCCTGAATGCATGTTGAGGGCAATCACACCGCAGCAAGTATCCACATCTTTTGCCAGGGCGATAACTATCCACTCGTTGTAGGTTTTAATGTTGTGCTTTATGGTCTGTTCGAACAGGGTCTGCAGGATGTAATGGCCGGTCTTGTCGGTGCCGTAACAGGTGCGAGGATACCCGGCTCCGCCAAAGGGCCTTTGCGCAATCTTTCCTTCCTCAGTCCGGCTGAAAGGACAACCCCAGTGCTCTATTTCAAAGATGGCTTCCGGCGCCTGCTGGGTCATGAAGATAGAAGTTTCCTGGTCTGCCAGATAATCACTACCTTTGACGGTGTCAAAGCCGTGTTTTTCCGGGTTATCGTCGGCCGCCTTGGGGTTATTGGCCAAGGCAGCGTTTATTCCCCCCTGCGCCTGGCCAGAGTGCGACCTGGGGGGATACAGCTTTGTGACTATGCCCACATCCGCCTTTTTTTCCGCCGCCGCGATAGCTGCCCTCAGGCCTGCCAGTCCTCCGCCGATCACCAATACGTCATGAAATATCATCTGGTCTCCTCCCTTTAGGTATGAGGTGAAAATGCCCGGGGCAAGAAGACAATCAAAGTCACAACCATGAAGATCACAAATATGACCATGGCTATCCAGAAGATTGTCTTATGAGGCTTGGTAAGAAAAAAGAAATCGGCCATGGTGATGCGGAGACCGTTCAACAGGTGAAAGGCCACCACCGCCACCAGCCCGATCTCCAAAAGATGAGTGAGCGTGGTTTGAAGGTTGGACAACCAGGCGTCGAATGTTGATGCTCCGCCTACAGAGGAACTCAGGGCGAAGAAGTGCATGAAAGCATAAAGTACCAGAATTAAACCGGTTATCCGATGCAAAAGCCAGGACCATGTTCCCACGTCCGGGTTTAAGCTCACCTCATCTTTGTAGGTTTTGAAAAAACCTGTCTTGGCTTGGTACATCTTTAAGCTCCTTTGCTAAACGTCGCTATCAGATAGTATCCCCACACGGAGATGCCGATTCCCAGAATCCAAAGCACGGCCTTGACTGCCTTACCGGTACCCGCCTTGGGACGGTAATCATGGATCACCTGCCACACTCCGTTGAAAGCATGAAAAAGTAAGGCCGGCACGAATATCACGTAGAAGATCACCCATCCGGTGCTATCCAGCCGCCCAGTCACCACGTTGAAGTCTATTTTCCAGTCCTTGGTGAAATGAAGCACCTGGGTATGAAGGATCAAAAAGAAAGCCAAAAAGACTCCGGTGATCCTCTGGAAAAGCCAGCCGTAGGCACTGCCCTTTCCCGTTTTTCCATTCATGGCGGTTGCTCCTTAAAAGAGGTTATCTGTTTTTCTCGAAGTTACGGCCGACCAAGCTTCTTGACTTAAGCGAAAGCCTACTCTTTTTGTCATAGCCGGTTAATCTAGACAATCCCCCCACCAAAGTCAACAAAAAAATTCCTCGTTTTCCAAGGCCAAAGTCACATAATCATCTTTCAAATCCGACCCCACACTCGCACCAACTTGCTTCCACAACTCCGGCGGCGGCTTGGAGTAAATTTGGGGCCATTGTGCCGTTCTTGTCCGAAAAATTAGGGCTTTTTTGAAATCCACGTAAAGAAAACACCAGTTCTGCCGACAACATAAATACAAACTCTCTGACGAGAAACCAATCCGGGAAAGACAGCATTCCTTTGAAAGAAATATTGGAAATAAAAGAACTGTCGTATGGGGAGTTTCCGCAGATCTGTGCTCTGAACCCGAGATTCAGGCCGGGAAGTAAGAAAGTCAAAATTGTGTTAGATGTTCACGTTGCTGAGGTCAAAAAGGGAGAGATGGATCTCTCTTCAGTCTTTAGGGAACTTGCTGTGCTTTTGCCTTCTCTGGAAAGACACCGGTGCGGCGAGCAACTTCTTGAGAGTTTGAAATCCAGAAAGAGGCCTCTTCAGTCCAGTCGATTGGATAATACAACCAGTGTCGCACACATGATGGAACACGTCATTATCGACCTGCAGTCGAACATAACCGGAATGGACTCTTGCAGCGGCATAACCTGTGGATACAAAAACCCGTCTTTTAGGTTTGACTTGTTCGTGGAATGTAAGGACAGAAAGGTAGGCGCCTTTTCCGCTTTCTTTGCCGCGGATCTGGTACGAAGACTTATGTCCGGCAAAAGCCTTTCCAGAAGATATCGCGCGCTGATTGATCTGGCCAAATATCTGTTCAAAAATAAGTCACACCGACGCCAGCTCAAGCTCGATACTCTTTCTTCGCAGATAAGTTCAGAATTTGGCTGGAAGGAAGGTTTTGTCGTCCCCTTGTTGCGAAAGCTTAACGAGTTTGGATTACTAAGCCTGAGGGATTCTCTGGCGACTTAGAAAGCATTCACGTGAGGGAACATGATGAACCATAAACGATACCCTAGGAATCCGGACGATTCAAGAATAAAGATCGAAGAGCTGGCTTCCTTTCAGCGAGTCGAGGATCGGGTGGAGACAAGCCGAGGGGGGAAACAGGGTGGGGTAGTTCTCCCGGGCCTGCTCTCAAAATACAGAACAGTTCTATGCTGCTCTTTTGTCAACGGGACAAGAAGTTCCGCTTCCGCCGAGACGACTGAGGCCAAAATGAGTTGAATTTTCCTCAGCTGTTCCGGACAGAATCGGAATAAACATAGAAATGCATCGATCACGTAAGGGGAACTTGAGAAGTATACAGGAGAGGAGGTGAAAAGTATGTACAAATTTAACTTCAATGATTTCAAAAACATAGAGAGAGTACCAATGTCTCCTTGGTACCTGCAAAACAAGATCTGTGATCTGGTAGCTTGCTCCGTTACTACCAAGGTTAAGGTGGATTCGGTGAATCCGGAGACCGGAGAGTATCGCATTGTGCTTCACGGCACGCTGGATTGGAGCCACCCCGAGACCTGGTGGACCAATCGGTAAGCCAAATTGACTCTGGAACTGCTAAGGCAGTGTCCCCTTGCGGAAAGATGTCTATTGACTCAGGTAAAACCAAAAACGAAGAAGGAGGGGGTGAAAGTAGGTGAACAAATTCAGATTTCCGAATTTTCCTGCCATAGAGAGGACTCCCACTTCGCCGGCATCATTGCAGTACAGGCTCACCGAGCTTTTGTACAATTCCACCACCTGCAGGGCAAAGGTGGATTCGGTCAATGCGAGCACCGGCGAGTATCGCATAGTGATACAGGGCACTCTGGATTATTGGGATGAGGCCAAGACGACCGGTAATGCGTAAGTTGCAGGTCAAAAGGGATAACCTTTTAGAAGGAGCCCCGCACAAAGCGGGGCTCTTTCGGCTAATTTCTAAAGGGGGCCAAGATGAGAAAACGAAAAACAAGCTCGCCCAGCAGAAGCAATCAGACCCAAAAAAGACATTCTAAAACCACCAGAAGAAACGCAATCACCTGGACAGATCCCCCGGTGCGGAAAACCCGAACCTCCAAGCGCAAGAAGTCCAAGCTGAACAAAAACGATATGAAGAAGAAGAGCTGCTGGTGGTTTGGCTAGGATTGAAGAAGTATCTGCCTGAAAAGAATTCTTGAATCCTGCATTTTCAAGAGGCAGGTCCCGTTTTGTGGAAACGTGAAATGGATTTCACCTCCCTGTTTGTTAGGTCTTGCCTGCGCTTTTCACGGTTACTTATTCTATTCTAGGAATAAGAACGAACCATAATGCGCAGCTATGGCCAGACCCTTGTCTCAGCGGATAACGTCAGAGTAATCCGAAGGTTTCGGAAGCATGTACCCTCTCTCATGGATGAAACGGGCCATCTCCGCGATCTTGGGAATCTTCTCCAAATCGGGCGCCATAAAGACCGCTACTACCACCCTCACGGTATCACCCATTACCGTATCGATGCTGGCCAGTGCCAGTGACTCGGTTGCCCAGTCCCAACGCCAAATGGTGTCTATCACCGTCTGTCCGACAGGAGCCAGTAGGAACGGCCCGGTGTTCTGAAACAGTCTTTGATCCAAGGGGATATTCCCGCTTCCCACATCAAAGGGGGCATAACGCTGATCCCCGACGTCCGGATAGTTATGGCCGGCCATGATCAGATATTTCTCCGGCTCGGTATCCGGATCGCCCGACTGCAGATTGGAGGTCTTAAATGAGGTCAGGCCCAAAGGCTCTCCTTTCAAGACGTCTTTTACCCATACCTCGTTCCACAGTATAGAATCATCACTGATCTGGTCGTCTCCGTTTAGGTCGACATCATACGTGGCAAGCGGACTCTGCAAAAAGACAAAGGTCAGAAAACCCGGCATTCTCTTGAAACCAACCTCAGCAAAATCATAGTCATAGGCGTAGCCTAAATTCCGACCGTGGTCAAAGCCGACCAGGTCGTCGTTGGCTTTCCGACCCACGTCAGCATCACACATGACGGAGACAAAACAGTTCCTTATAGGGGCCATATCCTCCCTTATGTTGACGATGTCATATCTGAAGAAGTGGATAGTTTTGTTCTCCTCGTAGTCCCAGGAGTGGGTGCGCTGGATGACCTTAACTCCCAAACCGTACTTGGCGATGTCAACTCCGTCTCCAGCATTGGAGTTGATGCCGGTATCCCATCTGGTGCTATCCTGGTCATCATATTCGGTATAGCTGTCTTCGATGCCCAGGATAATGGGGTTCCCTTGATCGTCCACCAGGGGCCAGAAATCCGGGGTGGGATAATCCTCGGGATGATCGCTGATGAATATGTCAGTCAGTCCCGAGAACTCTTCTGCTCCCCCGCTGGGATTATATCCAATCACCGCTCGGGGGTTGGTTCGGGGCGGGAATCTGTTCGTGTCTATTATGGCCGAATACAAAACGCTGTCCCTTCTTGTACCCATACTAAGATTACTGAAAGCGAGCGTTTGGAGGCTCGGCCTGTTTACGTTTCCGCTCACCCATATGCCAGCGCCAAATATGTAGAACTCGTTGGAGCCCTTTGGCCATTCCCCGCCGGCGCGCCCCACCTCCACGAACTGCCCGAAAATGGCCCAGTTAGTCATAGGGACTCTGAAATCGTTGATGTCCAAACCGTGTCTTATGTACCTGAGCCCAAAGTGATCAGTCTGCGCCGTGCTTGCCTCGGGCGGAGACGTTTCCTGGATACCTTTCCGAGCCTGGCTTTCGCCGAGTAACAGAGCAAAAACACCGAAACATAGAATAAGCAACCCACCGGTCAAGGTGCGCATCTTGAATAACTCCTTCATCGCAAATCTCCTTTTCCGAATCTATTCTCTCAATTAGTCTTCGTTTCTTCCGACTAGCAGTCTGGCGGCGAACCATGCTTAAATAGATAGTTGATCAAGTGGACCGCGTCCCCGATGTCGATAACACCGTCGCAGTTGCAATCTCCGGCTGCCAGGGGGTAAGGAGCAGAACCTGATCTGTAAAGATAATTTACGCAAAAGACCACGTCCTGAACGTCAAGGGTACCGTCTGAGTTGAGATCTCCCATAGCCATGTGGGGGATACCTGTCACCGTAAAATACCCGACCTGGTCACACCAGGTTCCGCCCCCACAGTTGTCTCTCGCTTTAACCTTCCAGTAATGCGTTCCCAAATCCAACATCTTAATGTATTCGCTTGCGACGATATTGCTGTCAATTGTAGTGGAATCTGCTGGGAAGTGAAATGAGGTACTAACATAAAGATCATATCTGACCGCATCCGAGACATCGGGATCGGTAGCGGTCTCCCAGTCAAAATGGACTCCTCTGGGGGTGGAGGCGTGATTGGGAGGAAGAAACAGAGAAAAGGCATCCGGCGGATTATTTCCCTCGCATTGATAATATCTTATGGTGGCGTAGTCATAAGATGATGTACCACTGCCGCGACTATGCCCGGTCACGTAGACGTTACCAAAGCCATCCACGGCCACGGCACAGGCATAATCGCCGAGATTTCCGGGGCCGTTGTGTCTGTTTGACCAAAGCTCAGTTCCTGAAGAATCATAGCCTATTGTGGCGTAATCATACCATGAACCACTGCCAAGGCTCACGCCTGTAATGAACACATTGCCCGAAATGTCTACTGCGATGGCATTCGCGCAATCATCCCAGTCCCCAGGTCCATTCTCTCTTTTCACCCAAAGCTCGCTGCCCAGAGAATCATACTTCACCGTCACGTAGTCAAAATCTGTCTGGTTACCTCTGCTCTGTCCGGTGACGTACGCGTTACCGCGATCATCTACCGCAACGGCATTAGCATAATCGCAGCCATCTCCAGATCCATTGTACCGTGCCACCCAGGCGGTACTTCCATCCGGGTAGTATCTTATGGTCGCATAGTCGAACGCCGCTTCACTGTCCCAGCTATCTCCCGTGACATATACATTGCCTGAGCCGTCGACGACTATGACCCGGCCATAGTCATGGTCGTTTCCTGGCCCGTTGTATGTTCGCACCCAGGCAATACCTCCTGTTGGATAGTATTTTATGGTAGTGTAGTCACATCCTGTTTCATCTCCGAGACTATAGCCCGTCACATAGACGTTGCTAGAGCCATCGACCGTTATGGCCAGGGCGCAATCCCAGCCGTTTCCGGGGCCGTTGTACCTTTCTACCCAGAGCTCGTTTCCTGAAGAATCATACTTTATAGTGGCGAAGTCCGGGTCTGTCCCACTGCCCATGCTTATCCCGGTCACACAGACATTCCCGGAGCCATCTATTGCTATATCCCGACCATAATCCCAGCCGTTTGCCGGCCCATCATATCTTCTCACCCAAGCGGCAGTTCCATCGGGACGATATTTTATGGTGGCATAATCTCCGGCTGTCCCTTCGCCGATACTCATCCCAGTGACGTAAACATTGCCCAGATCATCCGCTACCACGGCGTAGGCGTAATCCTCTGAGTCTCCCGGTCCATCATATCTTTGGACCCAGAGCTTATTTCCGGAGGGATCATACTTTATCGTGGCATAGTCGGGAGCAGCCCCGGCATCAATGGGGGATGGTCCCAGACTATGTCCGGTCGCATAGACATTGCCCGAGCCATCCACTGCCATAGCGCGCGCCTGATCCCAGCCGTCTCCCGGCCCATTGTATTCTCTCACCCAGACAGTGTCAACAGGTATTTCTGAGAAAGCTGGAACGGCCCAAAAAGCAAAAAGGAACATTATTAAGACCCTTTTGTGCATGCCGTAACCCCCGGCGTTAATGGTTCCAAGGCAAGAAGCCTGAAGTCCTGAGTTCAGGCCTCATTGGTCAATCCAGTCGTCGAAAACTTTATCACGATTTACCTATAATATAGCCAACTCTCCCTCAAAGTCAACCTAAATCTCCCGAAAAACCGGCTCGGCCAGCGGATTTGGATGAGCTCGCGGGTTGTCTTCTCCTTGAACGCGTCTATGTCCAACGCATATGGCAATCGGGAACGTCCCCTCTTAGTCTTGGCCGTTCTCGACAAAGCTGTTGCTATTTGTTCCCCTCCCGGTATATTTGATGCATCAGGGAAAAAATGACCCGAGTCTTCAACCTAAGAAATGGAAGGAACCGGCGATGAGAAGAACTCTAAAGTCACTTGTCTCTGCAATGTTCGTGTCTGGGAGCTTAACATTCTTTCTTACCCAACACGGCGTGCAGCCTCTTGCTGATGAAGAAACCCAAGCAAAAGGAGAGACCATGAAATTGCCTAAACCAAGACTTAAGGGTCCGACAAGCGTGGAGGAGGCACTCCTGTCACGCAGGTCCCTCAGAGATTATGGAAAGGACTCACTCAACGTCGAGCAGATCTCGCAGGTTCTCTGGGCGGCACAGGGGATAACCGAAAAGTGGGGCGGCAGAACCGCCCCCTCCGCTGGGGCCTTATATCCCCTCGAAATACACCTCCTGGCCGGGGAGGTGAAGGGACTTGACCCTGGGCTTTATCACTATAACCCGGAAGATCATAGCATTTCACAGATCAAAGTAAGCGATCTGCGGAAAACGGTGACCCAAGCTTCGCTCGGTCAGGATGAGATACAGAGAGCACCTGCTACCTTTATCATAAGTGCAGTCTATGAGAGGACCATGGTAAAGTATGGAGAACGAGGTGTCCGGTACGTCCATATGGAAGTGGGCTCTGTGGCGGAGAACATTTACCTGCAAGCAGAAAGCCTTGGTCTGGGAACCGTTTTCATCGGAGCCTTTGACGACGAGGAGGTGAAGAAGGCTTTGGGGATCGAGGAGGAGCCTCTGGCAATAATGCCCGTCGGCAAGAAGTGATTCGTGTCGTGAAAAGCGAATCCGCGACGGGTTAACCGGGGCCTTCAGTGCCTTTCTTAAGACGGACTCGGAAAACCGATTTGCCGGAGGAGAGCCCCGTGTGCTTTCTTCCGGCTCCACCATCAGAGTTCAAATTCTGGATTAGCCTTACAAAGAGAGGTTCAAGATGACTCTAACTGACAAGGTAGCACTGGTGACCGGCAGTTCCAGGGGAATTGGAAGGACCATCGCCCTGAAGTTGGCGGAGGAAGGGTGCTCCGTGGTGATCAACTATCTGTCCAATGACCGAGCAGCCGATGAGGTAGTGAATCAGATAACAAAGATGGGCGGAAAAGCAGTTCCAATTCAGTGCGATGTCTCCAATTTCGCTCACGTGGAAGAGATGATAAACAAGGTGAAAGATCGATTCGGCAAGCTCGACATTCTGGTCAACAACGTGGGGCCTTTCCTCTACAAGACCATATTCGATACCACCATTCGGGAATGGCACCAGATGATGAACTCAGATCTAAATTCGGTCTTCTACTGCTGCAAGATGGTGGTGCCAATCATGAGAGAACAGAAGTCGGGTGTGATCATTAATATCGGTGCGCCCAACGCCGAGAGAACTCAGGGATATATTCGTACCTGCGCGTACGCGGCGGCAAAAACCGGGGTAGTAGTCTTATCAAAAAGCTTGGCAAAAGAGGAAGCCAAGCACGGCGTGCGCGTCAACGTTGTGAACCCCGGATTCATACAGACCGAGGCTTACACCGAGGAAATGAAAAGAGACATGTCCGGGCAAGTCCCTCTGAAAAGATTGGGAAAGCCTGAAGACATAGCCAATGCGGTCGCATTCGTGGCGTCGGATGAGGCAAGCTACATCACCGGCAGCGTGCTGAACGTGCACGGCGGTCTGTGGTGTTGAAGACTTCTTCGAACCGGCGGAAAATCGCCTATTGTCTTGGTGTAAAGCTGATCCTAAGGCCAGGCTTTGGCATCTGCTTGCCTGGCTCGACTAAGGCGGTGGTCAGGCTCCTTCTGTTGGCAAATCCAGGTCCGGCTCACGGAATCCTGTCTGCGTCAAGCTGAATCTAAGGAAATGTGCTTCACCCGCATCATTTGGTAGGATAATTTGGTCCAGGCATCAATTTCACACGTAAGTCTGGTTGACCGGACCCCAATTAAAAAAGCTCCCCGATTTTTGCCTCAATACGAACCAGCACGGCGACGTATGATTTATGGAGGGACATCAAAAAGGGAGTGATGTGCCTTTTCTCTTCGCCCCAAATGGAGTTGCATCAGAAGGTAAGTGTGCTCTCTGAGATGGACCGAAGGAGGAAGCACCCGAGCGTAAGTATTTGTGTTTATTTTCCGGAGTTCTGAAGCTCTCGGCGATGATGGTCCGAACTTTGACTCTGACAGGTGGATTAGCCTGTGCACCCTTCTTTCGGGGAGCACCAAAAATAACTTGACAAAAAAGGAATAATAGTTTAAATTGAGAGTGAGGGAAAAGCTCAAGCGGAAGGCTGTCACTGGCGTTCTCGTTAGTTTTTCCCCAAACGGATGACAGGAATTTTTCCCTCTATCAGGAGAATAAGATAAAGGTTTCCCTTTTCATCGCGTAAGGAGGCGATTCAGACATGATGTGGCTTAATCCCAAAATCCCTGAAGGTCACAGATCTTCCTGGATGAAGCGAATCCTCCTGTTTTCGGTGATCCTCTGCTTTCTGGTTGTCTTCAATCTGAGTCTGGCAGATGAGCTGACCGACCCGGACTCGCCAAATTGGGGACATCCGTGGAATGATCCAGCTGGCTCCGAGGAAGATTCCTCGGATCCTCCGGCGGACGATGATGGTCTGCTGGTGCAGTTTGGATTTGAGCACGGAATCATCCTCCTCTTGGCGCCAGCCGGACAGGAAAGAAGTTTCGAAGCGGGGAGGTCTTGTGCAACTGCACACAAGAGTCGTGGTCGTCTTTTCATTCTTGTCAGGTAGGCGGGGCCAGTTGGTAAAGGTGAAAGATGGAGAGCCCGGACAAAACTATCGATCTGGTCGCTTCACTGGCGCCCGGAAGAGATTTCAAGTCCGCTGAGACGGAGTTGGAGAAGCTGAAGAAAGGGAATGACACCTCTTCGGCGTACCGGGGGGATGTATGCTATCTGGAGGGGCTGGTCCTTTACGGGAAAGACCGCTACACCGAAGCCCTGATGAAGGCTCAGCAGGCTTACCAACTTCTAAGGCACACTCTCAAGAACCGAAGGATTGCTCAGGTACAGCTGCTTCTCGGCTATATCTTTGTCGACCTGGGGGACCTGAGGAGAGCTCAGATCGAACTGCAGGATGCGGTGGCTTCCTTCCGTCGAGCCGAAGATGAAAAGGGGATGGTCTACGCTTACAATAAGCTGGCTCAAATATTCTTCATCCAAGCGGAGTTTAGGCGATCCGTCGAATCTCTGGATCAAGCTATCGAGCACGCCAAAAGCCTCAAGGAAGGGTCACTTATAGTCGGCCCCCTCTCCGGTAACCTGGGTAGAATATATTTGCTCATGGGCGAATGGGAGAAAGCCCAGAGTTATTTCTATGAGAGCATCCGGCAGAGTGAGCGGGCGGAAAATGAGGTGAGCATATGCAATGACCTTCTTTCTTCGGGTTACGCAGCCTGCCAGCAGAGGAAATTCAGAGAAGCGGATCAATTCTTCCAAAGAGCTTACGACATTATCTCCCAAAGAAACCTGAAAAAAGAGGTCGCTTACTATCTGGAATACCGGGCGGAGTCGTTCCTTGAGCGGAAGGACTACGACCGGGCGTATCGGGACATAATTCAGGCCATAGAGTTAGGGGAAGATATTGCACCCCAAGGCAGTCTGGTCTGTCAATCCTTGCGCATCTTGGCACAGGTTCAGCTCGCCACGCAGAGACTGAACCTGGCAGAAAGCTCGCTACAGAAAGCCCTGCAGCTTTCCAGGCATTTGAATGAAAAAGTAGAGGAGGGAATCGGTTATCGCGTTGCGGGGCAGATCTATGCGCAGAAGAATAACGGCAAGCTGGCCAAGGAAAACTTTAAGCTGAGCATAGCCTGCCTGGAAAAGATCGGATGCAAATTCGAATTGGCCCACAGTTATCTCTCCGCCGGCGAGGAAGGGTTATTTGAGCCCAAGGAGACCTTGGATTATCTGGCCAAGGCTAGAAGCCTGTTTGCCGAACTTTTCTCCGAGAACTCCGCAGGTTTCGCCTATTACGTGGGTTCAGTGCACGTGGGAGAGGCTCTGGCCCAGTTTGAAATTCGGGACTACGACGGCACTATCGATTGCCTTAATCAAGCCGAGGTTTTGCTGGGAAAGTGTGCGGCACAAGAGCCTGCGGCACGGGAGGAGAAGTTATCCCAGGCCTCGGGGTTGCGCTCCAAGGTTGAGAAGGTGGTGGCAGAACAAAGCGTCTCTTTTGATAACCGATACAATGTCTTCAGACGATTTCTGTCTGAAATTCAATCCGACGAGATCTCTGAGACACGTCCGGCAAACCAGGAAGAGGAGATTACTCAAAACCTGGCCCTGCTGGCAAGGAGACTTCAAGCAGACCGAGGTTTCATTCTCCTGAGGAACGGTGAAGACCAGTTATCTTTGCCCTTATTTAGCTTCAACCTCTCGTCGGAGGAAATCGAGCAGATCAAGTCTACCTCTTATCGGTTGAATGGTGAACTCACCTCTTTGGCTGAGCCAGTTTTTTCCACATCCGGCGGGACAAACCTGTGTTCCGATAACGGGAGGGAGGTGGCCAGCTTGATTTTGATCCCGCTGAAGGTGGGGGAGGAGATCAAGGGTGTCTTGTATCTGGACAGAGAAAAGCGTGAGGCTGCTGGAAGACCCTTCCGCGGAGACGAACTCAACATGGCTGTGGCTTTTGCGGATATAATCGCGTTGAAACTGGCCGAGATAGAAAACAGAAAACTGGGTGAAGAGAACTTGAGGTTAAAGCAGCAGTTACAGGAAAAAAGCGCATTCTCCAACATCATCACCCAAAACAGCCAGATGCAGGAGATCCTGTGGAAGCTTTCACAGGTGAAGGACACCAACCTGTCCATCCTCTTGGAGGGAGAAACCGGGACCGGGAAGGACGTCGTCGCCAAGGCCATACATTATAACAGCAATCGAAGGAATAAGAATTTCGTGGTGGTAAACTGCGCTGCCTTCCCGGAGACCCTTTTGGAAAACGAGCTTTTTGGACACAAAAAAGGAGCCTACACCGGAGCCTCGCAGGATAAGAAAGGACTTTTGGAGGAGGCGGACGGCGGGACCTTGTACTTGGACGAGATAGCCGACATCAATCCGGCCACTCAGGTAAAGCTTCTCCGGGTTTTGGAGGAAAAGGAGCTCACCCGTCTGGGGGAGACCAAGCCCAGAAAGGTTGATATTCGGGTCATCTCAGCCAGCAGTCTGAACATAAAGGAACAGATTGATAAAGGGCTTTTCCGCAAGGATCTGTTCTTCCGCTTGAATACCATACATGTGAAGTTGTCTCCCCTAAGAGAGCGCCGGGAGGACATACCGCTTTTGATCCATCACTTCATAAGAATTCACTCTCCCGACCAAGAGGATAAGCTTCCTCAACCTTCCTCCGCCATCACCGAGCTTCTGACCAATTACGACTGGCCCGGCAACGTCAGAGAGCTGGAGAATGAGGTCAAAAGGCTGGTGGCTATAAGGGACGGCGAGTCAGTGGTCGCGACAGATATACTGACTCAGAAGCTTGGAGCGCAAGAAGATCAAGGTGCTAAGGATCTTTCCCTGTATGAGAGGGTGGCAGTCTGGGAAAAGCAGTTTATCTTGAAGGCGCTGATTGAAAGCAACTGGGTGAAAAAGGCAGCAGCCGCAGCTTTGCACATTCCGGAATCCTCTCTCAGATTCAAGATAAAGCAGCACAAGATAGAAATTCCCATTACCTCATAAAATCCGAAATGGCGTTCCATAATGCCGTCTCCAAAGGCGGCTTTTTTGTTGCCTTCCTCTTAGGACGAACAGGAATTATGGTTTGGTCAGCCCAGCAGGTTGCTAATAGTCTGGGATTCTTATTCGGAGAAAAACAAGGAACACCCCTCCCGGTCCCAAGGCACCGGTCTGGCTGTTAAAGGCCCTATTTAGACCGGATAATGCTCGGCTTTCCAGGGTGGCAAACCCCGCGGTCCTAAGCGCAGCCGTATTCTGGCGCTGGACCGTTTCTAAACAGGTAATTCACAAGGTATACAACATCCGAGCCCTCCACCACGCAATCGGCATTAGGATCGCCCGCAGCCAAAGGATCAGGAGGCGGACCGTTTCGGAAGAGATAGTTAATCAGATAGACCAGGTCTCCCGCCTCCACCTGACCATCCCCGCTAGCGTCCCCCGGCACATACGATGGTTGCTGTGCAGCTAAGACGGCGGCGTAAGCGTCGACTATCCCCCAGCCATGGGCATTGTCCTCTCCTGGAATACCTAGGTCGATCGCGGTCTGGATGAGGATCTGCTTGATCGAGTCTACGTCTAAGTCGGGATTGGCTTGCCGCATCAAGGCCACCACTCCCGACACATGCGGTCCTGCCATTGAGGTTCCGCTCCACCAGTACCACTCATATCCGCCTCCCGGCACGGATGAGTAAACCTGCACTCCCGGAGCCACCACCTCTGGCTTTCTGCTCATCATATCGCAGTCGGAAGGACCTCGGCTGCTGTAGTTCCAGATGGGATAAGGAAAGCCGTAGTTGGTGGCATCGATGGCCCCCACAGCGAAGTTGGTGGTGTGCGTATTGCAGATATTGGCCGGTGATCTGAGGGTCGCCGAACCTGGCCCTTCGTTCCCGGCAGAAAAGATGCACACCACTCCTGCCGCCTCGCAGTTCTCTATGACGGTCTGCCAGCGATAGTCGCAATCCTGGTATCCCGGCCAGTAGCTGTAAACTCCCCACGAGTTTTGGACCACGTCCGGAACATCGTCCGCCGTTTCAGGAGCCCCGTCCGGATCAGCGAACCACTGAAACGCATCCAGAATGTCGTTATCCAGTTCCGGAGTTACCGCCTGGTTGATCGCGTTGTGGGCAATCCACTCAGCCTCCCAGGCCACGCCTATGGTATCGTTGGTAGCGGCTCCCAGCCCACACAGGGTCCCCATAACGTGGGTTCCGTGACCGTGGTAATCATGCGGAGTGGTGTCGCCGTAAGCCAACACGTCTCTCCAGCACTCCTGCCAGGGCTCGCGATTGCCTCTCCATCTGCCCGAAAGTGCGGGATGAGACCCATCCACTCCCGTGTCCAGATTCGCCACCAGTCTTCCCAGCCCGGTTATGCCCAATTGGTGCCATACGCTGTCTGCTTTGATGGCTCTTAACCCCGGGGTCACGCCTATCCCTTTATTCGGTATTACCACCGGCGCGTTCCGGTCGCCGATAGACTCAATCAAGCCCGCCTTGAAATTCGATTCCACGATCTCCACATCGGTTCGGGCTGCAATTCGCCTCAGCTCCTCTACTGTGGCCTGCACCACGATCAAGTTCATTATCCAGTAGGGCGTGTATCCTTTTACCGAACCTTTGGCTGTGCTTGCCTCAAGATAATCAATTACGTCGCCCTGCGATCTCAAAGCAGCGGCCCTAAGCGCAGAGATCACGCGCTGATGCCGCGTTTTCCTGGTCGCCTTCTCTTGATTCAGTGCAGCGTTTATTGTCGTTATGTCCGCCTGATCCGCCATGATCACGATAGCTGAGACAAATTCGCTCGCCAATAAAGTATCGAGATGTTCTGAAAAGTTCTCTTCAATCTGCCCGGCAGGAAGCTCTGAAATCAAGAAGAACGAGAAAAGCGGCAGCAAAGACAGACCGGTGAGAGCGATCCTCAAGACCGGAAGCGACTTTAGCCGTCTACCCATACTAAACCTCCACAGATATTGGGTGGAAAAGATTTGCTTGGATCCATGCTCGCTGTCTAAAGAACAGTCAATAAAGCATACACTGATGCTCGCCTGCTCAAAGAAATGTAACGCCGGCTGAGCAAGCGTTTTTAGACCATTGCTTCTCAGTATAAAATACAACAACTTTCAGAATTGTCAACCCCTTGATTCTCTGCCCGCCTTTGCGCCAGAAAGTCGTGCTAGGAAATAGGCAGACGTCGAGCTCTTGAGGCTCTAAGTCTGGGAAACAGACGGCAGCGCAGAATGTCCGGTAGGCGGTTTATGAACCTGTGGAAGTGACCACGGTTCATCAGCTATAACGGGTCGGTATTTCCGTGAATTACTGTTGCTTTATACAGGCATTTGGATTATGTTATAATAAAAGCCAATGGGCATCTTAAGCTAAGCTTTCGGGCCTGAATCTCCAACCGCCGGAAGCTGTGAAATGCTCGAAGGGGTGCGGCAAACTGATCGGCAGCTTTTTGGGCGGCACGGTCCAGCAGGTGCCCGGAGCGCTGCTCTCACACAAGGGCCAGCAAGAAAAACCTAATTGCGGGAATTAATCCAAGTCTCTTTGTTGAAGAACCCTGCAAGTGGAAAGGAGCGGAAGATGTTCAGAAAACTAAATCATAGATCGTTAGCATGTCTCATACCGCTTATGATATGGTGTTGGTCAATTACGGGATGCGACTGGACCAAATCAAAGACCACCATAAAAAGATTTTCGCCGGAGGGCGAGGTATCCCGAAAAACCAATTTTACCATTGCATTCTCGCAGACGATGATTCCTCCTGAGAGCGTGGATGTCTGGGTTGAACCTGATTTCCTCAAGATAGAACCCGCCCTGGAAGGCAATTGCAAATGGATATCCCCACAGGAACTGAGATTCTACCCCGAGGAGCAGCTGCTGCCATCTACCCAGTACGTTCTGGAGGTCTTGCCAAAGATAGCCAAGTCAAAGGACCAGCGCCTTTCCGGCAAAAGGTCGTTCGAGTTCTACACCCCCAGGATAACTGTGATCGGCTACAGTCACGAGTACAGAATCGACGAAGAGAAGCCGGGCCAAGCTAACCTTTACGTCACATTGGAATTCAACTACGACATCTCCCCTTCGGAACTGCAAGATAGGCTGACGATTAGATTCGAAGAAAAAGAGAGCATCAACTACAGAATCGAACAAAAGAATCCCTCCCGCTTCCTCACCGCCGTGACCGATCCGCTGCCTCTGAAAGACATTGACCGGAGGATCCAGCTGCACGTCGACAAAAGCTTGAAGCCTGTGGATGGTCGGCTCAGCCTTTTTGAGCATTATGACGTGACCTTTGCCATGCCAGCAAGAGAAAGGCTGGTGGTAGAGAGTGCTTACCCGGACCGTTCGGGCGAAATCAGCTGGATAACGGTCAAATTCTCCACCCCCGTGTCGGTCGAAGCAATCAGGGATTTCATGACCATCGAGCCTGAGGTCAGTTTTCACCTGCGGAGGCAGCACCACTACATCCATATCCATGGGCCATTCTCACCCGGGCAAGTCTACGTGCTCACTCTAAGGAAAGGTCTTCTGGCGCTGAATGGCAATCAGTTAGAAAACGAGTTCTCCACCAACGTGGAGATGAGAGAACTGGAGCCGTACTTTGACTTTGTGACGGAGGGAATATTCTTACCCAGAAGGGGCAGACTCAACGTCGGCATCCAGACAATAAACATCGATAAGCTCGAGCTCAGCGTTGAGAAAGTGTTTATAAACAATCTGGTCTATTTTCTCAATACCAACCAAATGTACAGCAGATACTTCAGACGCGGTTTCCTGGGCAGACATGTTGCCCGCAGGGAGATTGAAATCGACGACAAGCGAAACTGCAAGGTAATAACTACGGTGGACATGAGCGACTATCTGGACGAGCAAAGGCAAGGGATATACATACTGGTGTTGCGGAGGCCGGAACGTCGGTGGGATAGCAGCATAAAGTGGGTAAGGGTAACTGACCTGGGCGTGATCGGGAAAATAGGCCAAGATGAGCTGACAGTCTATGTCAACTCGCTGGAAAATCTGAGCCCGCAGGAGGGAGTAAGCGTCAAATTAACCAGCCAAACCAATCAGATCTTGCTGGAAGGCGTGACAAATTCTGAGGGAGTGGCAAGTTTCAGGAATTATCGTCAGGCCACCGAAGGATTCGCGCCGTTTGTTATCACTGCTGAGAGGGGAAAAGATCTCTCTTTTTTGAAATTGTCGGACTGCCGGCTTCCCCTGGCTGACTTTGAGGTAGGTGGCGCCTCTGCTCCAGAAGAGGGATACGAGGCTTTTCTTTACACTGATCGAGGGGTATACCGACCCGGAGATACGGTCCGGATGGTGACTGTCGTTCGCGAGGTCGATGGCGACATCCCGCCAGACTTTCCGCTCAAGATTCAGGTGCTTGCCCCGGACGCAAGCGTCTTCAACGAATACCGGGGTTGGGTGGGGGATGCCGGAACCGATGAATTCAATATCCAAATCCCACTCTACGCCATGACCGGAGTCTACACGGCCAAAACCCTGGTTGCCGATACCGTGGAGATTGGTCGAACCTCATTCAATGTCGAGGAGTTCATGCCCCAGAGGATAAAGGTCGACATATCCTTAGAAAAAGAGAGTTACACCGCAGGAGAAGACGTGAGCTTCGGAGTCAAAGGCACCATGCTGTTCGGCCCGCCTGCAGCGCGGAGAAAGGTTGAAGCCAAGTGCACGATCAGCTCAAAGGTTTTCCAGCCACCCGGGTTCAGCAGTTTCCATTTTGGCGACAGCGAAAAGGAATTTGACCGGGTTGAACTCGCTTTGGGAGAAGACAACCTGGATGATCAGGGCACGAAAACATATCGGGTCCACATTCCCGAGGACATGAAGCCGCCCTCGGCTCTCGCCGCTCTTTTGCAGGTTTCGGTGTATGAACTGGGCGGCAGAGCAGTTGAGGAGCACAGGGAGTTCACTATCCATGCATATCCGTTCTATATCGGGCTGCGCAGGGTGGAAAAAGGTTATGCGGAGAAGGATAAGCAAACTCACATTGATTTTGTGGTGGTCAAGCCGGGTGGAGAAAAAAGCAAGCCCATGGATCTGGAGTTTTCCTACTACCGGGTAAACTGGCACAGCATCCTCAGGCGCGATAAATCCGGTTATTACCGGTATGTCTCGGAGAAATCGTTGGATCTGGTTGAAGGGAGAAAGATATCGTACAAAGGTGATGTCTCGTCAGTGTCCTTTGTGCCTCATCACTACGGCCAATATCGAGTGGTTATCGAAGATACCGAATCCGGTGCATCTTCGAGCCTGGATTTCTACGTCTCGGGTTGGGGCTACGCTCCTTGGGCTATGGCCGAGCCGGAGAAGCTAAAGATAGACTTCGACAGGGAGTCCTACAAGGTGGGAGAACAGGCGGTGATTCAAGTACGTTCACCATTTGCCGGAAAACTCATCTTGGCCGTTGAACGGGACGGTATTCTCGATCAGAGAATCATCGACATGCAGGAGAACACGGCAACCATCACCTTGCCGGTTCGAGAGGAATACAAACCTAATGTCTATGTGGTTGGGGAATTGATCCGTTCTAACCGGTCTCTGGAAGTCCATGCGCCCGTCAGGGCATACGGTGCCTATTCCCTCAGAGTGGATTGCAGCGAGGACAAACTTGCTGTGGATGTAAAAGCACCAAGCCATATCGGTCCCCGCTCGGCTCTGAATGTGTCGGTTCAAGTCAGGGGCGGAACCGGGAGAACCTATCTGACAGTCGCCGCGGTGGACGAAGGAATCCTTCAGATTACGGGTTTTACCACCCCCGACCCCTTTGGATATTTTTACCGCAAGAAGAGGCTGTCAGTGGATACCTATGACATGTATTCCCTCCTCCTTCCCGAAATAGAAGAAACTCAAGAGAAATCGTCCCCTGGTGGGGGCAGAGCCGAGGAGAGGGCCAGGCACCTGATACCGGTGGCCCTGCGCCGGGTTAAGCCTGTGGCCCTCTGGTCTGGTATTGTGCGGGCTGACCCACAAGGAAGGGCCATGGTTCATCTTAAGGTGCCTCAGTTCCAGGGAAGTCTGAGGATAATGGCCGTCGCATTCGATCACGCCAGATACGGCTCCGCCTCAAAGAACGTGACGGTCTCCGATCCAATTGTTCTCACCCCTACGTTCCCCAGGTTCGTTGCCGGTAAGGATAGCTTTGACATACCGGTGAATCTCTACAATGGAACCGAGAAAGAAGGCAGTGTCACTGTCCGACTGGCGGTGGACGGCCCGGTAAGGATCCTGTCTCCAGAGGAGCGAACCGTAACGGTTCCGGCCAAAAGGGAGAAGCCGGTCAAATTCGTGTGCCGGGCAGACAATGAAATGGGAGCCTTGCACTTCAGGCTGGATGCTTCAGGTCTTGATGCGACTACCAGACACGAGGTGGACCTTCCGCTCAGACCTGCTTCCCCGCTGGTGACCGAGGTCGGGGCTGGGCGGATTGAGGATGACGGACAAGCCTGGTTCGCCATCGATCAAGATTGGATCGAAGGAACCACAAACCTGCAAATCAGCCTGTCACCGTTTGCACTGATTAACTTCGGACACAGTCTCCGGTTTCTCCTCACCTATCCGCACGGCTGTATTGAGCAGACCACATCCAAGATCTTCCCGCTCATTTACTTCAGCGATATTGCAAAGATAGCTGAGCCTGCGCTCTTTAAGGACCGAAGCGCAGATTACTATATTCAGGAAGGAATCACCAAATTGAGATCCATGCAGATGGCAAATGGCGGCTTTGCCTACTGGCCGGGCGGAGGGCACGAATCCGAATGGGGCAGCATCTACGCCACCCATTTCTTAGTTGAGGCTCGAAAAGCCGGCTACCAGATCCCGGATCGAACATTGGGTCAGGCGGCTAAGCGCCTGCGACAAATGCTCAGAGCAAAATTGAGAAAGGAAGCTCGTAGCTATCAGTTGGAGCGACAGGTCTATACTGCCTACGTGCTAGCCCTGCTGGGTCAGCCTGACAAGAGCAGCATGAACTACATCCGGCAGGCTGAATCGCAAAATCTCTCGAGCTGGGCACAGACGCTTCTGGCTGGTGCCTTCGCCCTCTCGGGAGACGTCAATACGGCCATGTCAATGATATCATTCGACATCGGTCCAAGTCAAGCGCCCAGGGAAACCGGTGCAAACTTCAACTCCTCAACCAGAGAGAATGCCATCGTGCTTGAGGTTTTAAACGAGATTGATCCTGAACACCCTTCAATTCCGCTTCTGGTGAAGGCCATCAATGACCAACTGAAAAGGCGCTCCGGTTATGTCACCCAGGAGACTGCTTTTGGGCTTATGGCTTTGGGCAAGACTTTGAGAGGCCAAAAGGAGGCTGACTACGAAGGAAAGGTCTGGTGGAACGACCAGCTTCTCGGCGCCTTTAGCGATAAAGACACGGTAATTGAGAGAGAGGGTGGTCAAGGAAAGGAGATAAAAATCAAAATAGAAGGCCAAGGCCCTTGCTATTACTACTGGTATTTTAGCGGCATCAGGAAGGGAGCGGATATCGAAGAGTACGACAGAGGGCTGGAAGTCCACAGGAGTTACTTCGACAGACGAGGTAATCTTGTCGATTACGGGAACATAAATCAGGCAGACGTGGTGGTGGCCAAGATCACCATGACCGCCCTGGCAGGTAATCTGGATAACGTTATCATAACCGACATGCTCCCTGCCGGGCTGGAGATAGAGAACCCCCGGCTGGGCGCAAGAAGCGTGATAGACTGGATAGGCGGGAAGTCGATTGTTCCCGACTATATGGACATAAGGGATGACCGGTTGAACGTGTATCTGAATCTGCTCAAAGGAAAGACTGCGGAGTTCTACTACATGCTCAGGGCGGTCACGGGCGGAGAATTCGTGCTGCCGCCCGTAAAGGGCGAAGCTATGTACGACCCCTTCCAGTCATCTGTCAACAATAGCGGCAGGATCAGGGTTGTATCCGGACCATGAAGAGCAAGAAACTAATCGTCATAGTCACCATAGCTGCAGCACTGCTGATGATTGTGGCGCTTTTCCCTCTCGACCGGGCCAAACTTCACAAGCCGCCTTCTCAGGCAGTGTATGCTAAAGACGGGAAACTGCTCCGCGCATTCCTGTCGTCAGACGAAAAGTGGCGCATGCCTTGCCGTCTGGATGAGGTGTCTGAATGTCTCAAGACAGCGGTCATTGCGGTTGAAGATCGATATTTCTATTACCATCCCGGCATAAATCCCTGGGCACTGATTCGTGCCCTCTATCTGAATGTCAAGCATAAAAGAATCATCTCTGGCGGCTCGACCATCACCATGCAGGTGGCAAGGATGATGGAACACCGGAAACGCACCCTGCTTTCAAAAACGGTCGAGATGATCCGGGCGTTGAAGCTGGAGTTGTTCTATTCCAAAGATGAGATACTGCAGTTCTATTTCAACCTAGCTCCGTACGGAAGTAACTTGGAAGGGGTCGAAGCTGCCTGTTATTACTACTTCCAGAGAAGCCCCGCCGAAATCAGCCTGGCCCAAGCAGCCCTGCTTGCCACAATCCCCAATTCGCCACAACAATTCGACCCTGAGAGATTTCCCCAAAGGGTCAAGAAGAAAAGGGACCAGATACTCAGATACCTCTGGAAAAGAAAAGTGATCAGCAATGAAGAGTATGTCAGAGCCGTTATGGAAGAAGTCGCCATTGGAAATCCGGGAATGCCTTTTGGCGCGCCGCATTTCACTGATCTGGTGCATAGAGGCTATCCTAAAAAGGCCAGAATCCACACCACGCTGGACAAGGGGATTCAAGGAAAATGCGAAAAGATATTGAGAAAACACTTAGGAAAGTGGCGAAGCATGGGCGTTACCAACGGTGCCGTTGTGGTCATAGAGAACAAAACCAATAGTCTCCGGGCAATGGTCGGTTCCCACGACTTTTTTGACCAATCCAGCAGGGGACAAGTAAACGGTGCTGCCTCCCCCCGCTCACCTGGCTCAACTCTGAAACCCCTTCTATATGCTTACGGCCTGGATCAGGGTCTTATAACCCCTGCTGCCGTGTTGTACGACGTGCCCGTAAACTACGCTGGCTACGTTGCCGAGAACTATGACGGCAAGTACCACGGAGTGGTTACGGTCGAGGAGGCGCTGGTTAAATCACTAAACGTTCCGGCCATAGGTCTGCTGGCTCAAATTGGGGTGGGGGACTTCATCGCCTTCCTGCAGAGGGGCGGCTTTTCAACCATAGATCCTTCGGAGGTCAGTTACGGATTATCCTTGATCCTGGGCGGATGCGATGTAAAGCTAACTGAACTGGCCAACCTATATTCAACTTTGGCAAATGGGGGGAGATACAGGCCCATCAGGTATTGTGCAGACGAGCCTGCCGAAGCAGAAAAGAGAGTCCTTTCAGATGGCGCCTCGTACATAATTACTGAACTCCTGGCGGAAGTCCAGAGACCGGATCTGCCCACCTACTGGGAATTCAGCCCGGGCAGACCAAAGGTGGCCTGGAAGACCGGCACCTCCTACGGCCATCGTGATGCCTGGAGCATCGGCTATTCCAAAGGCTTCACAGTCGGCGTCTGGGCAGGAAATTTTGACGGCCGAAGTGCCCCGGAGCTGGTCGGTGCTCAGGTCGCCGGCCCCATACTCTTCGACGTGCTGAATGCGATATCGGGGAAAGATGAGTGGAGATGGTTTGAAGAACCATTCTCAGTCTCGACCAGACAGGTTTGCGCCAGAAGCGGTATGGTTCCTGAGCACAACTGCGATCATACCGTGGAAGAACTTTATTTGCCCGGCATATCGCCCAACTGCAAGTGTAAGATCCACAAGTCGTTTTACGTCGATGCGAAAACAGGATATCGGCTCTGCAGATCTGATCTGGAACAAAGGTCTTACCTGAGAAAGGTGTTTGAAGTCTGGCCCCCCGAGGTGGCAACCTGGATGGAGCGTAACGGATATCCCCTTGAGAAAGTTCCTCCGCTCCTGCCCGTGTCCCAGAAGCTAATGGCCGGCAGTGGACCGATTATCCGCTCCCCGGACCCGACAGGCGAATACCGAGTGCGAACCGGCGTTAGCCCGGAATATCAAAAGATCCTTCTGGATGCTTCGGTGGATAACTCGGTCAATCGGATCTTCTGGTTTCTGGATGGAAAACTGA
>CAYGCR010000044.1:0-26157 GCA_964348415.1 uncultured Ignavibacteria bacterium
TACAGGCTCCCCCTCAACCTCTTTTTCCTGCTTCTCTTTCTCTTCCCGCTCCTTCTCTTCCATCTCCCTTCGTTCTTCTTCTTCTTCGGTCTCGGTCTTTCGCTCCAAGAGGTTCTCGTCATCCTTTTTCTTTCGCAGGATGATATAGGTAACTGTCTGTCCGGTGCTTACGATGGCCAGGCCATAGGAGAGAACCATGAAGATGACGATTACCAGGGAGATGCCAATCAAGAAGGCGGCTATCTGCCCCGACCAGTTGAGATAAAGCCCCGGTCCAATCTCCGGAAGATCAAACCGGAAGTTTATTCCGGCGAAGATATTGGAGAAATAGTCCAGCAGATGCCGGGGAATGGTGATGTACGAGAGTGCCTCTTCGCTAATGTCGGAAAGCTTCTCTCCCATGAAGACTCCCAGGGAGAGGTGTATCAATTGGACTGCCCTGAAGCAGAAGTAGCCGAAGACAAAAATCCCGATTTTGGACATCACGCCAATAAGTCCCGTGAAAACGAAGTATCTCCAGGCTTGATTCCACACGCTGGAGAAGGTCTGAACCAGGGTCTCGAAGGTATCCTCCTTCAGCGTTGCCACCACTGCCGGAGCCAAAAGAAGAGAGATAAAGAAGATGAAGATAACATAAGCTAAGGTCAGAGCCACTGCAAAGAGTGGAACGAGGTAGAAGATGCCGATGCCCAATTCCCCCAGGTAGGGTATCTTTCCGATGAGTCCCACAACTATGCCACAGATTATCAAGAACGCGACAAAGGCCAAAAGGGAAAGGGGCGAGAAGAAAGCCGGACCCCAGTGTTTCTTCAGGAACCTGAACGCCTCTTTGGACGAATAGAAATCATCCCCTTTCAGCTGTTCATAGGTGACCTTTCCCACCATGGTGCTTGCCAGAAGCCAGCATATCAGAAAACAGATTATGCCCACCGCGAATATGACCCAACTGTACCACGCCTCAAAAGGAAAACCGCCCAATGGGAAAAGCCCGTGCAGATCCCAGGTGTTCGAGAAGCTCATACCGGCAGACCAGAAAGCCAGATAGGTGAACACCAGATAACTCAGATACCCCACCAGAAGTCCGATAAACTGAAGCAAAATCTTTTTGGCGGAGAGAGCCAGACGGGGAGCGCGAAAGACGTCCCTTATGTCGAAATAGAATTGGGTCACGTCAAACCTCCTATTTGAACTTACATGAAATCTGTTTGCTCAGAAAAGTCCAGTCAATAATTTATAAGTCCACCTCCCGCTTTTGTCAAGAAAAATCTCCTCGTGCATTTTGCCAGTAACCGGTCGCTGTGAAAAAGATTGACTTATCTTTTGAGCGCTGTTATATTTTGTGAAAACCAAATCGGGAAGAGAGGAATATGAAAGCTCTAATCACGGGAATTACAGGCCAGGACGGGTCTTACTTGGCGGAACTGCTTCTGGAAAAGGGTTATCAGGTCTTCGGGATGGTGAGACGATCCTCCACGGAGAATTTCGATCGGATAAACCACATTCGGGATAAGATTCACTTAAGACAGGCAGATCTTTTGGATCAGCTCTCAATCATCCGACTGATTGAAGAGTGCCAGCCGGACGAGATATACAATTTGGCGGCTCAATCATTTGTTCCCACGTCCTGGATTCAACCCATGTTGACCGGCGAGTTCAATGCGCTGGGGGTGACCAAGATATTAGAAGCCATCAGGCAGGTCAACAGGAAGATCAAGTTCTATCAAGCCTCCTCCTCGGAGATGTTCGGCAAGGTGCAAGAAGTGCCTCAGAATGAAAAGACTCCCTTCTACCCTCGAAGTCCATACGGAGTAGCAAAGGTGTATGCTCACTGGATCACGGTCAACTATCGCGAAAGCTACGGCATCTTTGCGGTAAGCGGGATTCTTTTCAATCACGAGTCTCCCCGAAGAGGATTAGAGTTCGTGTCCCGAAAGATCAGTGACGGTGTCGCTCGAGTAAAGCTGAAAGTGGCCAAGAAGCTTTACCTGGGCAACCTGGACGCCAAAAGGGACTGGGGATATGCCGGCGATTACGTGAAAGCTATGTGGCTTATGCTTCAGCAAAAGGAGCCGGAGGATTTCGTCATCGCCAGCGGAAAGAATCACACGGTCAGGGAACTGGCTCAGATCGCCTCTGAGCACCTGGGTCTGGATTACAAGAAATTCGTGGAGGTTGATCCCAAGTTGGTCCGACCCGCGGAGGTAGACGTGCTTCTGGGCGATTCCTCCTATGCCCGAAAAAAGCTGGGCTGGAAGCCAGAGGTATCTTTTGAGCAGCTGATCAAGATGATGGTAGATGCGGATTTGGAAAAAGTAGAAAAGGAGATCAAAGAAAGTAAGAGCTGAACCGGTGGACCGATTCCTCCTTGGCTGAGGGAACGAAAAGGACCCAACCTCACATTGCTCCCCCTCAGCTTTGTTTGTTGCGTCGGAAACTGAAAGATTGGATACCGGATGAACTTCTAAATAAGTCATGAAAGTCTTGATCACTGGCATAGCGGGATTTGTGGGTTCGCATCTGGCAGAGCTGCTTTTAAAGAGGAGCGATGAACTATTCGGAATATGTCTACCTGGCGAGAGCCTGGAGAACATCTATCAAATTAGACCGAACCTGCACCTTTCTCAATGCGACATCACCCAATTTGATCAGTTGTCCCGCTTGGTGAAAAGGATCAACCCTGACCAGATTTATCATCTAGCGGCCCTGAGCTCTGTGGGAGACTCATTCTTATCCCCCTTGGAGACCATCGGCAATAATATCTGCGGAACCTTGTATCTTTTGGAGGTCGTCAGAAAGCTTAAGAGATCGATTAAGATCCTGGTGGTTGCGTCAAGTGACATTTACGGGAAAGTCTTGCCCAAAGCGATGCCCATTACGGAAGCGACGCCGCTTCTTCCGGTCAGCCCTTATGGTGTGAGCAAGGCGGCCTGTGACTTGTTGGCTTATCAGTATTTCAAATCCTACGGAGTTTACGTTATTCGGGCAAGGGCTTTCAACCACACCGGGCCGAGGCAGCGCACCGGATTCGTCATCCCCGATTTTGCCTCCCAGATAGCCCAGATAGAGACCGGGCTTTTGCCGCCCATACTGAGGGTGGGGAATCTCTCCAGCAAAAGGGATATCTCCGACGTGAGGGACGTGGTTCGGGCTTACGCTTCCCTGATGCGAAAGGGCGAGGCAGGCGAAGCATACAATATATGCTCGCAACGGGCGTATAGTATAAAAAACCTGCTCAACACCCTGCGCAGCTTGTCGAAAAGGAAAATAAAAGTAGAGGTAGACCAGGAAAAGAACAGACCGGCAGAGATTCCCATTCTTTTGGGAGACAACTCCAAGATAAGAAAAACCACCGGCTGGAGACCGAGGATTCCCCTGGAAAAGACCTTGAAAGATACTTTGGATTTCTGGAGAGCGAAATGTCGAGTTTTTTAGCTTCTTGGATCATTCAAAAATCCAAAACCGGAGGCGATTTGTGCGGAATATCTGTGGAAAGCAGGTGTCACTGGAGTAACAAGTCTCGCCAGAGCGGGATCTGCGACTTCAGCTTGACCGGGAATTTCTCTGATCCGGTCCGCCTGAAGGCGAACACTTCACCTTGCACTCTTAGAGCAGCTTGCAGATGTCCGTGTGACGTGGAGAATGTCTTCAGCATTGTCAACGGCTGAGAAAGCGGCAACTCCCAGGTCAGGAGGCACAACTTGTACAAGAGCTTAGAGAAGAAAATAAGAAACAGAACCGCGGTGGTAGCTGTAATTGGGCTGGGATATGTGGGACTTCCGTTGGCAGTGGAGCTAGGAAGGGAGAAGTTCAAGGTTATCGGAATTGACATATCCCTCAGCAAGGTCAAGCTGGTCAATTCGGGCAGATCCGATATAGATGACATCACAGATGATGTTCTTAAACCTCTGGTCAAAAGGGGCAAGATCACGGCCTCAACCGACTTTTCCGAGCTGAAGAAGGCAGACTGCGTAACCATCTGTGTGCCCACGCCCTTGAGCAAGACTAAAGATCCCGACGTTTCCTACATCCTGGCAGCAGTAGGGGAGGTTCAGAAATACCTGCACCGCGGACAGCTGGTCATCCTGGAGAGCACCACCTATCCGGGAACCACCGAAGAGTTGATCCTGCCCATGCTGGAGGAAACCGGTCTTGAGGTTGGCAAGGATTTCTTCCTGGCGTTCTCCCCCGAGAGGGTCGATCCGGGCAACAAGAAGTATACCGCCAAGAACACTCCCCGCGTGGTAGGAGGGATTACTTCCCGATGTACCGCAATCACCAAGCTTTTCTATGAACAGACCATAACCCAGGCGGTTCCGGTCTCCTCCACCAAGAGCGCGGAGATGGTCAAGCTGCTGGAGAATACCTTCCGCTCGGTAAACATCGGGTTGGTGAACGAGGTGGCCTTGATGTGTGACCGGCTGAAGATTGACGTGTGGGAGATAATTGATGCTGCCAACACCAAGCCCTTCGGGTTCATGCCCTTTTATCCCGGCCCCGGGCTGGGCGGACATTGTATTCCCATCGATCCCCACTATCTCTCCTGGAAGCTTAAGTCCCTTAATTACTACGCCAGATTTATCGAGCTGGCAGGAGACATAAATTCCCGCATGCCCGAATATGTGGTGGAGCGGATAAACCGAGCATTAAACCAAAAGAAAAAGAGCCTGAAAGACTCAAAGATCCTGATCCTGGGGGTGGCTTACAAAAGGAACGTAAGAGATTTGAGAGAATCGCCGGCTCTGGACGTAATTAAGCTTTTGCAGAACGCCGGGGCCGAAGTCGTATATAATGACCCTCACGTGCCCTTTATCCGCATGAATGAGTCGGATTGGAAACCGGTGAAACTGACCAAGGAAATTCTTCAAAGCTCGGATTGCGTGGCTATCCTGGCCGACCATTCCGCCTACGACTACGACTTTATCGTCCGAAACGCAAACTTAGTCATGGATACTCGTAATGCCACCAAACACGTCAAAAAGAACCGGGAAAAGATTGTGAAGCTTTAGAATAAGTATTGTTCTGATTTTTTGACTGCCTGGCGATCATACCCAAATGCCTGTGCAGGTGCCAGGATTCATCTTAAGTAAAAGGTAAGCCTTTCTCGCTTCTTCGCCGAAAACCGGTTCTTTAGTGGAACTGAAGGAATTTGCTGAAAAGACTTTTAAAAACCATCCTGATATCTTTTCCGCTATCATCTGGCTTGTCCGGCCTCTCAAGTGCCACCCTTTTAGAGAACATTCCTCTGGACAGCTGGGTTTACAATGTGGTGGATGAACTTCACTGTCAGGGTTTCTTTTCGTCACTTCACAAGAATACAAGACCTTACACCCGCGGAGAGATCGCCCGGTTAGTCTTGGAGATCAACCTGAGGCAGAAGCGAAAGGACCAGAGGTTGACTGACTCTCAACTCTGGCTGCTTCATAAGCTGAACCAGGAATTTCGATTCGAGTTGGAAGAACTGTATTATCAGAAGCACAAAAAGAGCAGTAATGAAACCGTTTTTCGTTACGGAACCAGCCCGGTAGGTCACTCTACCTTAGCGGAGGGAGATAGCTCCTATGGACGTTTGCAGACGAGATTTGAGGCGGGTCTGCAATTCCGCGATAGGTTTGTCCTCAAGGATCGGGTGGTTATAGACAGCAAGGCGGAAAAGGAACGGCGGTATACGGGAAGGGAGTGGAAAAACGGTTTGACCGGAGTTTTTGACCAAGCATATGTCAACATTGACCTGAAGCATTTTCATCTGCTTCTGGGAAGAGAACACCTAAGATGGGGTCCGGGAACGGACGACGTGCTTCTGCTTTCTGACCACATTCCCCCATTTGATATGATAAAGATTGAGGGAAAAGCAGGCTCTTTCAAGCTGATCTATTTTGCCACGGTGTTGGATCGGAAATGGGTGTCTGATTATGGCTTTTGGGCTAAAAGATATCTGTCCGGCCACCGGATAAATCTTAAACTCGGGTTCGGTGCGGAGATAGGAATATCTGAAGTGGTCTTATACGGAGGAGAAGATCGAAGCCCCGAGCCTTATTACTTAAATCCCCTTTTGCCCTACTACGGAGAGCAATATAATCAAAACATGGATGATAACATCCTGTGGAGCTTCGACATTGCACTTTCGACCTTCCGGAACAAGGAAATCTACTTTGAGCTTCTGGTGGATGATTTCCAGTATGATTTTGAGTCCGAGCCTCACCAGACCGGATTTCAGATAGGCTTGGATTACGCGCAGCCTTTGGGCTGGCAGAGAAGTTATCTCAACTTAGAGTACACCAAAATCAATAACTGGGTATATGGACAGAACAAACCCTGGAACCGGTACACCTATCACGGCTGGGGAATGGGAAGCATTCTGGGGCCGGATGCGGACCGCTGGTCTTTCAATCTGATTTACCATCTCAACAAAGATATAGATTTAGCCTGGCTTGGGCAATACAGCAGAAAGGGAGAGGGACGGATCGACATTCCGCAAACCCCTGCGGTCCCACCCTCTAATGAATTTCCCTCTGGAGTCGTAGAGAAGACGAATCAGCATAGATTCACAGTCACCTATCAACCCAGCGTTAACCTCAAGCTGGACTTATCCGGGGTGTACGTTAAGACCGAAAACGTCGATAACCAGAGTGGGAAGAGGAAGGAGGCTTTCGCTTTTAAGGCTGAGGTAAACTTAAACTGGTGGAAGGAGAGAAGATTTTAGCTTGGATAGTCTGATCTTGAAGTCGCCCGCCAAGATAAATCTCTTTCTTGAGGTTCTGAGGAAAAGGCAGGATGGGTATCACGAGATCCTTTCCCTGATGCAGGCGGTGGATGTATGCGATGAACTGGTATTGGAGAGAAGGAAAAGCGGGATAAAGGTAAGCTGCGACAATCCGGACTGCCCGACAAATGAAGGCAACTTAGCTTACCAGGCCGCCTCCCTGGCTCTGAATGAAGCTAACGTAAACGAGGGCGTAAGTATCCGTATAAAGAAAAGAATTCCTATCTCATCCGGTCTGGGCGGGGGGAGTTCAAATGCCGCCGCAACTCTCCAAGGGACAAACCGACTCCTTGAGCTTGGGCTGTCGGACAGGAGGTTGCATGGTTTGGCTTCCCGGATTGGGTCGGACGTGCCATTCTTTCTGTATTCAGGACAAGCATTAGCCAGAGGAAGAGGCGATGAGATTGAGTCAAAGACATTTTATCGTGACTATTGGCTGGTGCTGGTGTGCCCCAGGTTTCAGGTGTCAAGCGGGTGGGCTTATCAGGCTGTAAAAATTAGCTTGACAAGGGACAGGAAAGGGGTTAATTATGAAGTTTTGGGGAGCAGGCTTGGATTTTTTGAGGCTCTTGCGCATTTTAGAAACGACCTGGAAGAGGTGGTGACAAGAGAGCATCCAGTTGTGCAGGAGATAAAGGAGATCTTAGCACATTCTGGTGCGGTAAAATCGTCCATGTCGGGCAGCGGGCCGACGGTATATGGTGTGTTTGACCAAAAACCACAAGCAGAGGAGGTGGCAAGAAAGCTTTCGCGAGGCGATTGGCAGATCTTTCTGACACAACCAATCCCTGGTAACATTTAGGTCCTGAAGGATGAATCCTTTCTGTGGCTGGTTGATGTGGAGATCAAGCCTGAAGCTGGAACGGATGAGTCCTTAAGCTTCTGGCCCGAGCCGAGAAAGTCTCGAGCTGGAGGTGTAGACGTCATCAGATGTTAACCGTCCACAAATCACTTCAACTGAGGAGGAAAGTACTGTGGAGATCACCGAGGTAAGGGTCACCTTAAGGGATGAGCCGAAGCTGAAAGCCTTTGTAAATGTTACCTTCGATAACTCCTTTGTGATAAGAGGGTTGAAGGTGATTAACGGCACCAAGGGGTACTTCGTATCTATGCCCAGCCGGAAGAGAAACAATGGAACTCACCAGGATATTGCGCATCCGATAAATAACGAGATGCGCAGAATGATTGAGGACAAGGTGCTGGCAGCCTACGAGGCTGAGCTCAAGAGCAAGGAGGCGGGCGAGACCGCCGAGCCACCGGCCGAATAGCTGCTCACAGTTGTACGGTTTAGTTTTTTTCGATCACGCCTGTGGTGAGAACCTCCTTTCAGTTTTTTGCCAGAGACGTGAATTGTTTTTTAAAAGCTTCCTTCTGGGGCGTCGTCAAGTGGTAAGACACAAGACTTTGGATCTTGGATCCCAGGTTCGAATCCTGGCGCCCCAGTTTGCCGCAAATTCCCGCCTGAGGAAAGGGCAGTTATGAACCAGGAAATAAAGCTTATAAGTGGAAATTCCAACCGCCCATTGGCCCAGAAGATAGCCGACTATCTGAGCATACCCTTGTGTGATGCGGAGATTGGGAAATTCTCCGACGGGGAGATCTCGGTCAAGATAAATCAGAACATCCGGGGAACCGACGTTTTCATAATGCAGTCCACCAACCCACCGGCAGAGAACCTGCTGGAGCTTCTGGTGATCATAGATGCTGCCAACAGGGCCTCAGCTGAGAGAATCACTGCCGTCATTCCTTATTACGGTTATGCCCGCCAGGACAGAAAAGATCAGCCCCGGGTGCCCATCAGTTCCAAGCTGGTGGCCAACCTGATAGCGGCGTCAGGGGCAGACAGGGTCTTGACCATGGATCTGCATGCAGCCCAGATTCAAGGGTTTTTTGACATCCCCATGGATCATCTGTTCGCCAATCCGGTCTTCTACGAGTACTGCTCCGGCTTCAAGTCAGATGATTGGGTGGTACTGGCCGATCTAGGGAGCATCAAGATGGTGCGAAACTTCGCCAAGAAACTCTCCATACCCTTTGCTGTCCTGGATAAGAAAAGGCACGTAGCTAATCAGGTGGAAATCTTGAATGTGATCGGCGAGGTGGAGGGGAAGAACATAATCATCCGGGATGACATTGTGGACACTGCTGGAACTTTAAGCCAGGGAGCCGACTTTCTGGTCAAACAGGGGGCAAAAGAGATCTGCGCCTGCTTAACCCATGCGGTGCTGTCGGGGAGATCCCTGGAATTGATCGAGAAATCGCCCATAAAGAAGGTGGTGATTTCAGATACCATAGACACACAAAACAAGAAACTCTCACACAAATTCGAGATTGCGTCCGTAGCCAAGATATTTGGAGAAGCCATCAAGCGGATTCATATGGGAGAATCGGTAAGTTCTCTTTTCGAATATTGATCCACCAAGGAGTGAAGGCTGATGAAAGAGATCGTCTTGAAAGCCAGACCGCGGGAGAAGGTGGGGAAAGAATATGCTAAAAAGCTAAGAAGAAATGGTTTCATACCTGCGGTGGTATATGGTCAGGGGGCTTCCTCTCTGGCCTTGGAGATAGAGACCAAATCCTTCCACGCTCTCCTGAGAAGAGGACTGGGAGAAAACGTGCTGGTCAATCTCAGCATAAGTGATCACAAAGATGGGGAGAAAAAGGTTCTGATAAGGGAGACTCAACGGGATCCGGTCAAGGGAGACATCATACACGTCGATTTCCACGAGATTTCGCTCACCAGGAAGCTGGCCATTCAGGTCCCCATTCATCTCATGGGGACGCCCGAGGGAGTGAAGGAGGGCGGGATACTCCAGCACGTGCTGAGAGAGCTGGAAGTGGAATGCCTGCCCACTGCTATCCCGGAGAAGATCGAGGTGGACGTAAACCACCTTAAGATCGGTGATTCAATTCACGTCTCGGATCTCAGGTTAGAAGATGTGGAGATACTCTCCGATCCGCACAGCTCCATCGTCAGCGTAGTTCCTCCAACCGTATTCAAGGAGCCGGAGGCTGCTCCCGTCGCTGCCGAAGAGGAGCCGGAGGTGATAACCGAGAAGAAAGAAGAGGAAGAGGAGGAGAAAGAGAAGGAAAAGGAAGAAAAGAAGGAAACCAAAGCAGAGAAGAAGCCTGCTGAAGGTGGCAAGGAAGAGCAGAAAAAGGATCAGAAATGAAGAAACCCAAGGTCGATCTTCTTTGGCGCTAACTCATGCTTGAAAGGCTTATGGCGGAGGAACCACAGAATTTGAGATGGCGAAGCTGACCACGGAAAGTCATCTGCTCGCAACGTCCTCTGACGCACCTCCCACGGCCTATGCCTGCTTGCATCAAAATCTAACCTTTTCGCCGGTTCACGAAAATGACTCTGGAAAAACCGAATGTGAAGTACCCATGGATATTTTTTCTTGTGCTTTTGCTTCTTTTGGGCTGTTACAGCAAGAAGAACAAGACCGAGGAGAGAGCACGGGAGCGGCTGACTCAATTTGTGCTTCTGATGGCCAACGATCAGCTGGAGGAAGCAGAAGAGCTTTTGGCCACCGGAATGATCCACAGCGGAAACAAGGAGCTTTTTCTAAGCAGCTTCGATAACTGGCAGTTGAAGGATACCACAGACATCGTAATCGAGATCGAACACATCTACATTCCGGAAGACCATCCCAAAAACAGAGCCTTGGTTTCTATGACCATCCGCAGCCAGAAGTACGATTTTACCAAGATGGTCTCCATGCCCATAACCTACGAGAAAGGGGACTGGTATATCGGATCATGAAAGGCGTGATACTGGCTGGAGGATTGGGCAAAAGGCTTTATCCCTTGACCAAGATCACCAACAAGCACCTCCTCCCGGTCTACGATAAACCCATGATCTTCTATCCCCTGCAGACCCTGATCAATGCAAGGATAGACGACATTCTGTTGGTGACCGGCGGAAATGATGCCGGAGACTTCCTGAGGCTTCTCGGCAACGGAAAAGAGTTCGGGCTCAAACACTTAAATTACACCTATCAGGAGGGCGAGGGGGGAATTGCCGATGCCCTGGGTTTGGCAGAGCACTTCTCTGATTATGAGAAGATCGTGGTGATTCTTGGGGACAACGTAATTGAAGGGAACATAGCGGAGACAGTGAAGGACTTTCGAAAGCAAAAGGAGGGCGCCAAGATCCTGTTGAAGGAGGTTCCCGATCCGCAGAGATTCGGAGTGCCGGAGATAGTAGACGGCAAGATAGTGAAGATAGAAGAAAAGCCAATGGTTCCCAAATCAAAGTACGCGGTGATCGGAATTTACATGTACGATTCCAAAGTTTTTGACATAATAGGAACCCTGAAGCCCTCCGACAGGGGAGAGCTGGAAATCACCGACGTTAGCAACGCTTATATCAGAGAAGGAAAGATGACCTACGATATCCTAAAGGGATGGTGGTCGGACGCGGGCACCTTCGAGTCGCTTCTCCGGGCGGGCAATCTGGTGGCGCAGGGAGGAGCCAACAAGAGGGATCTCTGAGAAAAGGTTTGTGATTTCCTCAAGCCTTTTCTGTTCATTGAATCTCAAGAAAGCATTCCCAGTTTACTTGGCCGAGCTTTTCCGCATACTCCAGTGGAGACCTTAAGGGATGATTCGCGATGTGGCGATCAAGAAGCTCAGAGTGATTCCGGATGAGCGGGGACGCTTGATGGAGATCCTCCGCTCCGACGACGAGCTTTTCTCCAAATTCGGACAAGTTTACGTGACCACCGCCTATCCCGGGGTGGTCAAGGGATGGCATTATCACAAAAAGCAGACGGACCATTTCGCCGTTATCAGCGGCATGATAAAGCTGGTCTTGTACGACGGCCGGGAGGATTCTCCCACCAAGGGAGAGATAAACGAATTCTTCCTGGGGGAGCACAATCCCGCGCTGGTGAAAATACCACAATTGGTCTATCATGGCTTCAAGTGCATAGGCGAGCAGGAGGCCATCTGTATCAACATCCCCACCGAGGTTTACGACTACGATAAGCCGGATGAGTTCCGCGTAGATCCCCACAAGAATGAGATTCCCTATAACTGGGAAAGGAGGAATGGGTAGGTGAAGATCCTGGTCACCGGCGCAGCTGGATTCATCGGGTCAAACTTCATCAGATACATTCTTTCCCGCTATTCCAATTACCAGATCGTGAACCTGGACAAGCTCACCTACGCCGGGAATCTGGACAACCTTTCGGATGTGGAGGATCAGCTCAACTACCGATTTGTGAAAGGAGACGTCTGCGACGCTGATCTGGTGAATGGCATAGTTGCAGATGAAATAGATGCGGTTGTTCATTTTGCTGCCGAAAGCCACGTGGACAGATCCATATACGATCCCTCTGTTTTCGTAAAGACCAACGTTTTAGGGACCCAGGTTCTTCTCGAGTCTGCACTGAAGTACAAGGTGGAGAAGTTCATTCAGATTTCCACGGATGAAGTATACGGGAGTCTGGGCAAAGAGGGTTCCTTCAAGGAAACCTCTCCACTGTCGCCGAACAGCCCTTACGCCGCCAGCAAGGCTTCGGCTGATCTTTTGGTGCGGGCGTATTCTGAGACGTTTGGCGTGCCACCCATAATCACCCGATGCAGCAACAACTACGGTCCGTATCAATTTCCAGAGAAACTGATCCCCCTCTTCATCACTAATGCTGTTTGTAATCGAGAGCTGCCAGTTTATGGAGATGGGCTTTACATCAGGGATTGGATCCATGTGGAGGATCACTGTAAGGCTTTAGACGCGATTTTGCATAAAGGAAAAGTAGGGGAGACCTACAACATTGCAGGTGGAAATGAGAAGACCAATCTGGAGATCACCGGTTTGATTCTCCAGGCGCTGAACAAGCCCAAATCGCTGGTCAAGCACGTTAAGGACAGGCCGGCACATGACCGCAGGTATTCCCTTGATTGCTCCAAGATAAAGGCCGAGCTGGGCTGGAAGCCGGAGACTCCCATCGAAGATGGAATCTCGAAAACAGTGGATTGGTATGTAAGCCACCAGCAGTGGTGGCAGAAAGTAAAAAGCGGAGAATACCTAAAATATTACGAGAAACATTACCTCCAGAGGGAAACCTACCGAGGATAAGATGTGAAAACGGTTCTCATCACCGGGGCCAATGGGCTTCTTGGGCAAAAACTCTGCCGCGACTTCTCCTCATCTCACAAAGTCATCGCCACTGACATCCAACCTAACAGCTTCGTATCCCTGCCAAACTTGTCGTATGAGACCCTGGACATAACTGACAGAAGGGCGCTTGACTTTCACGTCCGATTCTACGAACCATCCGTGATCATAAATTCCGCCGCGTACACTGACGTCGACGCATGCGAAACTCACGCAGCGCAAGCCTGGGCGACAAACGTTGGCGGAGTGAGGAATCTGGTAAGAGCCTGCAAGAAACACAACAGCAAAGTGATCCACCTCTCCACAGACTATATATTTGACGGAGAGAACGGACCTTATTCAGAGGATGATCCTCCCAACCCAGTCAGCTTCTACGGAGAGACCAAACTGGAAAGTGAGAAGGTAATAGAGCAAGGCAAGATCGACTTTCTAATTGTGCGCACAAACGTGCTCTATGGCTTTGGCAAAAAAGTGAAAAAGAATTTCCTGCTGTGGCTTTTGGAAAGACTCGCCGCAGGTGAGAAGCTCAAAATCGTAACCGATCAGTTCAATAATCCCACCTTAGCGGACAATCTGTCCGCCTGCATATTGGAGATGACAGAAGAGAATCTGTCGGGGGTTTTCCACATCGGAGGAGCGGAATATCTCTCCCGCTACGATTTTGCCCTGAAAGTGGCCGAAGTATTTGGGTTCGAAGAAGCAGAAATCGCCCCCATCAAATCCGATTCCTTGAAACAGAAAGCAAAACGTCCGTACAGGGGTGGCCTGAAGATCCAAAAAGCCCAAGGTATTCTTAAGACCAAGCTCTTAGACGTAAAAGAGGGCCTTACAAGGGCGAAAGAAAGCCAGAAACAGGTAGAGAATACTTAAAATGGACGATTGACCCGGGCTACTGGTTAGGCGAGGTTCATTGGATCAGGATCCAATCCTGGTGATTAGTGAATATCACCCTCTCCCTTTATCCCTCTCCCATAAAAGGAGAGGGAACGAGTTGTTCCCTCCCTTGATGGTTCGACCATTCGACAAGCTCATGGTGCTGAGCGAAGTCGAAGCACAAGCTCACCACAAGTGGGAGGGAATAAAAGGGAGGGTGAGACGGAGTTCATTTGGTGAGGTCCCCTGCCCACCTGACAAACAAATCGTCTCAGGAGCACGAAGCTCCTGACCCACTACTGCTTAGAAAAACAAAGAGGCCTTCCCCGGCAATCAACTGCCGAAAAAGGCCTCCCTTCCAAATGCAGAACCTTGAAGATTACGGGAAGATTCCGCGCTCCTTGTAGACTCTCTCCAGATCCGACAGGGCGACGATATAAGCTGCAGTGCGCCAGTCAGTATCGTACTTCTTGGCCGCATCACTGACCCGTCGGTATGCACTCACTATCTTCTTATGCAGCTTGCAGTCCACCTCTTCTAACTCCCAGAACTCGCTGCGCTTGTTCTGAAGCCATTCGAAGTAGCTGACGATCACCCCCCCGGCGTTGCACAGGATATCAGGAATGACGTCGATGCCCTTCTGCTGCAGGATCCGGTCGCCGTCCGGGTCGGTGGGACCGTTGGCTCCTTCTGCCACGAGTTTTACATTCAGCCACGGAGCCGTGTCTGCGGTGATCTGGTTCTCTAACGCCGCCGGAATGAAGATATCGGCTTCCGTCTGGAACAGTGTTTTCCGGTCGATTCGCTCGGCTAGGGAGTATCCTTTGATGAGGTTGTTGTTCCGGATCGCATAAGCGATCAAATCGTCCGGATCAATACCGTCCGGATTGGCGATCGCTCCGCTGACATCCTCGACCGCGATGAGTTTGGATGCGTGTTGCTTCAGCAAGCGGGCGGCCCAGGATCCCACGTTTCCGAATCCCTGCACCGTGTAAGTGGCTCCCTTCAATTCAAAGCCCCGGTCCTTTGCCCATTCTTCAATCGTGTACACCACACCCTGGCCTGTGGCTTTATCCCGGCCCAGGCTGCCGCCGGATTCCACGGGCTTACCTGTCACCACGTGAGTGCATCGCTGCCGCTCGTGAGGCGGCATGGTGGACAGATAGGTATCCAAAATCCAGGCCATGATCTGCGGCGTGGTGTTTACGTCCGGCGCCGGAATATCGTACTCCGGTCCGATATTGTTCCCCAAGGCGAAGGTGAAACGGCGAGTGATGTGCTCCAACTCGGTCACCGAGTATCTGGACGGGTCTAATTGGATGCCTCCCTTTGCTCCGCCGAAGGGGATATTGACAATGGCGGACTTCCACGTCATCCAGGTGGCTAGCGCTCTTACCTCATCGATGTCAACCGCCGGATGAAAACGGAGTCCACCCTTGAAGGGACCCAACGCGCTGTTGTGCTGCACCCTGTACCCGGTGAACATCTCGATTCGCCCATCGTCCATCTTCACCGGGAAGTTCACTACGATCTCGTTGGTTGTTCTCGCCAGAATCTTGCGGATGTTGTCGTCCAATTTCATCAGATCTGCGGCCTTGTTGAACTGCATGGTTACATTATCGTAAACACTTCTCCGTTTCTTCCGGGTTATCTCTTTCAAACCGGTCGTGCGGTCTATATCCGTGGGGGACGCTTTCATAACTACCTCCTTCACGTTCCGTGTCTGACCTGCGTCAAGGGACAAATCCCAAGACGCTTCTTGTCCATCAATTTTATGTTTTGGCCAAGCCATTTGACTGTCAAAACCGATCCGTTGCGCTTTCGAAATCGGTCCTTCGGAGATGACGACACCTGGCTGACCATTCTATTCATAATCCTGGCACCGCCACACTCCGCCCTCGGGCTTTGGAAGCTCGCAGGTCTTTTGCTTCTTGCAGTTCTTACACAGCCCCTTGAGCGAACTCGGATCTTTCTCTCCGGGACTGGCCCTTGTGGTTGAGTCTTTCATACGTGCACCCCTGTTCCCGGCATTGTTGAATGGACAAGGTGTATATAACAACTTCCATTCCCTGGATTTTGAAATGGACTTCACCTCCTCAGAGGTTTCTGGCGGATGGGTTCCTGGAGGTACCTTCACCTGTCCTTTTGTCCCCATCTTGTTCACAGCCCCTACAGGTCGCAACTTCTGACTGTTTTTAATTCGTTGGTTCGAGGGCACGACTTTCACCTCCTTTCGCTCTTTCACCCATGGTGAGCGTTAACGCCTCGACCAAAGCGAAACTTGTGCCAGTCACAGGGGGCAGGAATAAGGTAGCGTCTTCAAAGACTGCTGGGCGGGAATCCGGCAAGCTAACTCAAGGCAAATCAAAGGGTTTGTGGACCTACGCATCACCCCCATGCTCTCATCGATGCAGCTTGTGATGAGGACATCTCTGGAAAATCGTCGAGGAGATATGAATCGCCGGGGAGAATTTACCCGGTCAAGCAGGAGCTAAGGGGAAGGTGATTCCTGGATTCTCTTGAGCTTTTCTCGGAGGGTTTTGCGATCGATGCCGAGTATCTTTGAGGCTTTGGTCTTGTTCCCTTTTACACTGGCCAGGACGTTGCGGACGTATTCGGCTTCCACCTCAAGCAGAGTTCGATTCAATCCGGTCTCCCGGAGGGCGGTAAATCGCATGAGCGAAGGCAGGTCGGAGACTTCTACAAGATCCCCGTCGGTCATGACCACTAGACGTTGAACCACGTTTTCCAGCTCTCTGACGTTGCCCGGCCAATGGTAGTTCCTCAGCACCTGCAACGCATGGTCGGAGAAACGCGGCGTGGGCTTGCCGAACTCCTCCGCAAACTTGGCTACGAAATGATGGGCCAAAAGCAGGATATCGTCACCTCGCTCCCGCAGAGCCGGCATGGCGATGGTGAGAACGTTTAGGCGAAAGAACAGATCCTCGCGGAACACTCCTTTCCTTACCAAGCTGGCCAAATCCTTATTGGTCGCGGCAATGATTCTCACGTCAACCTTTCGGGAACGAGTGGCCCCCACCATGTAGACCTCCCTGTCCTCAAGCACCCGCAGAAGCTTTGCCTGCATGGCCAGGCTGGTGTCGCTGATTTCGTCGAGAAATATGGTCCCCCCGTCTGCCGTTTGAAAGAAGCCTGCGCGAGACTCGGTGGCACCGGTGAAAGCACCTTTTACGTGTCCGAAAAGCTCGCTTTCTAAAAGACCTTCAGGAATGCCTCCGCAGTTCACAGGTACAAATGGCGCCGAGGCCCTGGAACTGCTGTAATGAATGGCCCTGGCGGCAAGCTCCTTTCCGGTGCCGCTCTCTCCGGAGATGAGCACGGTAGCTGAAGTTGCCGCGGTCTTGGCCACAGCGGCGAAAACCTTGCCTATTACCTCCGACTCACCGATAAGACCGTAAGTTGCAGAAGGCTCCTTTTGCAGCTGAGCTTCTCCCAGTCTGCGCAGATGCAGCTTATCCAAGGTCCTGCGCACGGCAGCGAAGAGTTCTTCGTCGGTGAAAGGCTTGGTCAAGTACTCCTCAGCACCCGTCTTGATCGCCTTAACCGCGCCTTCGATGGACGGGTAGCCGGTGATGGTCATGACCTCGGTATCTTTGCAGTTTTCTCGCACGTGCCTCACCAGGTCGATACCGCTTACCTTGGGCATTTTCAGGTCAGTTATGACCAGGTCAACCGTCGTGGTGTCCAGAATCCTGATGGCCTCAGCTACGCTGCCGGCAGCGAAAACCCGGTATCCCTCGGATGCCAGGTTTCTCTGAAGCAGTTCCAACGTGTGGGGGGAGTCATCCACAACCAGTATCCGCTCTTTCTCGTTGGACCCCATCATCTCAGTCACCCTCCTCCACGTCCGGTGCCCCGGTCAAGGGCAGTTTGACCTGGAAACTGGTGCCGCGGCCCACCTTGCTTTGGACGTTGATAGAACCCCCGTGAGAGGACACAATTCCGTGGACCACGGATAGGCCTAAGCCTGTTCCCTGACTGACATCCTTGGTGGTAAAGAACGGAATGAATAATTTCTTTATTACCTCATCACTTATCCCCACACCCGTGTCTTCCACCAGGAGCGAGACGTGTCCTTCCCCGGCCCGCGTCTTCACCGTCAGCTTACCACCCTCTGGCATGGCCTGCACCGCATTGACGATCAGATTGACCAGAACCTGGGTCAATTGCCCTGGATCGGCAGTTATCTCCGGAAGGTCCGGCGCAAGCGAGCGCGAAAGCTCTATTCCCTCCTTGGCGCACCGAGACTCAAGAAAATAAAGTCCCTCTTCAACCAATTTATTCAAATTGACCTGGGTTTTCTTCGGCGGCATTCGCCGGGCAAATAGCATCAGCTTTTTAATGACTTCCCTTGCATGCAGGGAAGCGATGATCGCCTTCTCAATGTCCTGTTCCGCCTGTTCAGGCAGCCCCGGGCATTTCTTCGCAAGCTGAGCGAACCCCAGGGCATTGCCCAGCGGTTCGTTTAATTCGTGAGCCACGCCGGCTGCCAGCTGCCCTATGGTGGCCAGACGGTCGGCATGTCTGAGCTGTTCCTGGAGCTTGGATTTTTCCACTTCTGCCTCTCTCCGTTCGATGATGATTGCCACCTCCCTGGCCACGATATCTATCAGGCTCCGTTCCTCCTTGAGGAACGGGCCCTCGTCCAGCTCTGGTTTGCTCTCCGCGTAGGCCACCTCGACAGAGCCCCTCCGCTCTCCACTCACCACGATCTCTGCGATCTGCCGCTGCCCTACCTCCTGAAAGTTTCGAGTGGCGTAGGAGCACCCATCCAGAACGACCCTTCCCGAGGCTACCTCAGGATACAGCCAGGCGGGAGGAAGAAGTTCTACGATGCTCTGAAGAATGTCTTCCAGCGAGATGTCCGGCTGCGCGGAGAGACGCGCTATGCCGTAGAGGCAGGTCAGTTCCTTGATTCGTTCACGCAAGCTCACCTGTGCGCTCCGATGCGCCATCGCCACCCCCAGGGTCTGGGCCAGCCCGTCGTAGAGTTCTATCTCCTCCTCTGTGAAGTAATCCTTTTGCTTACTGCTCAACTGCAAGAGTCCAACACTCTCTTCCCCGATCCTGAGCGGGAACATGGCCAATGATCGGAAATCACCCGCGAGACATGACTCACCAGAAGGAAATGATCCATCGGTTTTGAGGAGATTGATTTCTAGAGTGGCCACGTCACCGGTCCAGAATCCTCCACCGTTGGTAAAAAAGGGCAGACTGCGGTCAACCCGGCCCATGCCAACCTTGCGGCACAGCGTTTCCATGGCGGACTCGTCCTGAGAGCAGGGGATCATCCTGCCGTCTTCAGTTTGTGAGCAGGGCAGTTGCTCAAACCCAAACCATGGTTTGACGCCCGACCTGGCGGTACAGAGATAGTACTTGTCGTTTCTCTTAACCCGTAATTCCAGCGTGTCACATCCAGAAAAGTCAATCAGCATTCTCAAAACTTCGCGAGCAAAGTCAATTCTGGGAAGCCCCTCGTAGGCATAATCCAGAATCCGATGCGACAAGAACCGAAAGTCCTCACCCAGCTTGCGGCCCGAAAAATGGCTTTCTTTTTGCTTTGCCCTTTTGTTCTTCATGATCATCGCCTATTCTAACAGATTCCGCTGTATTGTCAAGGCAAATCCAGGCAGTCTGCACGGTAGATTTTTTATATAGGCAAGATATAAACGGCTTCACCGACGTTTTTTTTTGATTTTCTCTCCCGGAGATTTTCTGGTCGTGAAAGCTCCGCCCAGAGCAAGTAATCGGCGATCCATTCTAAAAAGAAAGTCAGAGTTTTTCCCTTGACAAACTGTATGGCATTTGGTTAATAGAGTCAAGGCAATCACATGGCGAAACCGGTGAAACCTGAGTCCGTGATCATATCAAGATGCTAAGTAACCAAACGGGGAGGTTAAACCGCAAGACTGCTCGACACAGTATCTCCGGAAGCAGAACTCTATGACAAAGAAGCTGAATAGTCCGCTTGCTCTGGAAAGGAAGCTGTGGGACCAGGGCTTCACCATGCTGGCGGGTGTGGATGAGGCGGGGCGGGGCCCACTGGCCGGTCCAGTGGTGGCAGCCTGTGTGGTCCTTTCTCAAGACCTCTTTCTGCCTGGCGTAAACGACTCTAAGAAGCTTACTCCGAAAAAAAGAGAAGCGCTTTTTGATCAAATTCTGGAGAACGCCCACGAGGTTGGAATCGGGATAGTGGGAGAGAAGATCATCGACAGAATGAATATACTGAATGCTTCACTAAAGGCGATGTGGAAGGCGGTGAACAAGCTCAAAAACCAGCCCCACTTCATACTGGTGGATGGAAACCAGAAGATCCCCAATCTTTCGGTTCCTCAAATGCCGGTGGTCAAAGGAGATTCCCAAAGTCTCTCCATCGCAGCGGCTTCAATCGTGGCTAAGGTGACACGCGACAAAATTATGCTCAAGTACCACCGCCGATATCCCGAGTTTTGTTTCGCCGACCACAAAGGCTACGCGACCAAAGTCCACAGAGAAGCCTTGAAAGCTTTTGGCCCATGCCAGGTTCACAGAAGATCGTTTAAACTGGTCCGGCTTTGCCAGACAAATCAGATAGATATGGATGTGAGCTAATCTGGGTCCCTCACCCTTAATCCCCTCTCCGTGAACTACAGAGGGGGAAACGGGGTTTGAGGTTAACCCCGGCGGGGTGAATTCCCGCGTCCATGGCCAAAAGAGATAGGGTAACATTGCTAAAACCCATAGGGCAGGGCATTCAGCCCTGCCCGGACCTGTGCATATGGAAAGTCCGCACCGATCTCATATCGAAAGATACAAACAGAGACTGGGCAAAAAAGGCGAAGCTTTAGCAGAGGGGTATCTGAAGAGAAAGGGCCTTCAGATTCTGAGGCGAAACTTCAGATATGGCCACAAGGAAATCGATCTGATCGGCAAAGAAGGGAATACCATCGTCTTTGTCGAGGTGAAGGCAGGAAGATCAAAAGATTTCGGGGCACCGCAGGAGAGAGTCGATCTCAGAAAACAAAAAAACCTAACAGAGGCAGCTTACCATTTCATTCAAGAGGAGAACATAAGCGATTGCGATTTCCGATTTGATGTCCTGGCAGTAAGCTACGAGAAGGGAAAGGAGAGAATCGAGCATATAAAAAATGCATTCATGGTGGGCTGATTTCCTGCCTCCTTTGCTCTAACTTTTCAACTATCTTCTTCCAGACCCCGGCCCATTTCTGGGGATCCTGGCTTAATCTACTGAAAAACTTATCTATCTCTTCCTGGTTCACCCCTGCTTCTTTGAATACTCTATCTTTCTCTTGCTCCAGCTTGGCACTATCTGCAGCAAACATCTCTGTAGCCAGGGAGAGCTGAACGTACACCTCCACAAACTTATCCTCTGAAAGACCGGATGATGACCTCGGTCCACATAGCAGCAGCAAAACGATGATAACAGCGATCAGACCCAGGATTGAAAACAGTTTCGCTCGGGACGACATATTGAAAGCCCGTGCCGCTAAAGCGAAGAATTCCTCTACTGCCCAACTTCCAGCGCGGTTCGCGCCCTGAGGGAGGCTGTCACTGTTTCCCCCATCTGCAAAGCCCCGAAGCAGGGCTCCCTCCGGTGTTTCTGTCTTAGCCTACCTCCTGCACCATATTATCTGGCACAACGAGAAAGTCAAGTTATTTTCGACCTTGGCATCCGACTCTCCCTAATTCCGCAGCGCTACCCTAATGTCCGGCCGAGATTCGTCTCAGGACGTCTTTTCGCTCGGTCAGAGTAGTGCCGTGCAAACAAAAAACCCTCATTTCGCTGGCTGGAGAAATGAGGGTGTAGGAGAAACGCCCAAAGAGGCGGCAGATTATTCGTTAAAAAGGAAAACGGATTCCTGATAAGACTTAGCTTTCTTGCTTTTTATCCGGTAGGACAGAAGCTCCTTCAGGAACAGGTTCTTCTCGGAAAGCGGTGCGTCGGCTCCCAAAACAGAACAGGAGACCTCCAAACCCAAAACCCATTGGGGAATCACGAATCTGGTTACGCCAAAAGGGAAAAGCATTCCGCGAGAAACCAGATCCAGCACCTGCTGTTTCCCGAACACGGGAATTGTATTTATCGCCGTACTCCCCTCGAAATTCTCAAACGCCGAAGAGAAAACGTCATCTGAGCCAGGATGATAAATCTCCCATGCGGTGCGGTAAATGGCGATCACACGAGAAAGATTCTTCACCCGATTTTCCACGAAAGGATCTCTTTGACTGACCACCAGCCCCGAATGATCCCGGAAAAGAAGATAACACACCGTCCTCTGGTCCTCTAAAGCTTCTCTCTTCCATTTCCACTCACACGAGGAAGCTTCTAGATTCAACTTCTTCAGTTTATCGGTCAACTGGTCCTTTTTGATTTTGAATATCAAATGATTCCAGGAGGTCAGCTCTACACTCTCATCCATGTAGTCCACCCGCTGGATTAGCACGTCCCGGAAGTTCAAAAGCCTCAGCGCGGACACCCGTTCTACTCCGTCCAACACCAGGAGCTTTCCATTGCGTTTGGAAGACAAATCATCCGGCTTGTGTTCAACCGGAAAACTTGCCGCCAGCACCGGGTTTTTCAAATGCCCGTCTTTCTTGATTTGTTCCGCAAGCCGACAGACCCGATTGAAATCACATGTCTCATGAAGAATTAGATCCTCGAGGTGGACAAAACCAAGCTCGAATGAGTTGCTCTTCATAGTTTCATTTTCCTTGATTGGCGGTCCGCTGAAAAACCATTTCAGTCGCTTACCCAAGCAAATGATATGCCATCAGCTCACAGCAGATTGCCCGCCGCCCGGTCTGCCGCGGGCAGATTAATCTCTTGTCGTATATAGAGTTAATGATCTAAACCTGGGGATGCTGCCTTGCACCGTCGAAACATCGTGAGGAGCTGGTCTGGTCCTGGCCATCTTTTTGTGCAAGCGCTTTCACACTTCTTGCAAGGCCAAAAAGAGGGCGCCCCCACTCCGTTGTGCTGCATTATTCACGCGGAGAGATCATCTCTCGGTCCGGCCGACGTCAAACAAGTAAACTTTCTCTCTGGTGGTCACTGAGAATCTCTGCCCATCAGCTGAGAGCTGCGCCCGGGGAAAGAAGGCACCCCACAGCTCATAGGATAGCTCTCTCTGCCAAATGATCTTGCCATCTTTATCGAAAACATAGACCAAACCTTTGGTGTGCCTTTCTTCAGGCGGAACCTTTCTGCCTTTATCAAAATCTATCCCCGCTATCGTTCTTTCGGCATTGGATGATACGTCCGCCGAGATGAAGCACAACTCTGGCTCGTCCAGAGCATGTCTCCATAAGAGTTTTCCGTTTCCGATGTCAAACAGATAGAGATTTTTCTTGTCAACGACAACCAGATATTTATTGTCGGGCGAGAAAGACATCGCCCTCACTGAAGCATCCATCTTCAGCACGTTCCCGCTCGGCTTCGTCTGGTGATAGAATTTCAGTTCACCGTTTGATACAGTTGCCACGTACTCTCCGTCCGAGGAGAGGGCAAACTTGTCGCAGGGGCCGAGACTGGATATCAGATTACCTGAATCATCAAATCCCAGAAGCCCATCCTTCGCGCTGTTGACGAAGACATGCTTACCGTCCGATGAAAGAGTAACTCCCTGCAGAAGCTTGATTGTGGTTTTCGCGCTTGGCTTGGCGTCTTGATTGTAGAACAGCAGGCTGGATTCTGAAATTCCCTCACCGCCGGAAATTCCTACGACAAATCTGGCTCCATTGGAAATATAGAAAGCGGAAACTTCAGGATTTTCAATCTCCCGGAGTTTCTTCCCGTCGCTGGAGAAAAGCTCGAATCTCTCCGCCGCCAGAAAGCCCGGCGAAGCACCTTTGGAGTACGTGACTATTCCGAAAAATCCTCCGTCATCGGAGAAGACCAGACCGTGGTTCGGTCCCAGACTGGCCCGGTACAACTGCTTTCCGTCAGACGACAGAATCTGAAAGCCCTGTGGGGAACTCAGAGCCAACTTGCCTTTCAGGATGTCTCCGTGAACTGCCTTGCCCTCAACCGGCACTTCTGAAATCACACGAGGTTCAAAAGCGAGGGCAAATTCGAAGGCCAGCAATACGAACATAGAGGCAAAGAACTTAATTGAAGTCTTCACAATTACCTCCTGGAGGAAATCCAACGAGTATGGGTCGGGAATTTTACTCGTGTTCCTTTAGCAATATAATCCAGACCAGCAATCTGTCAAGCTTCAAATTTTCTGGGTTTTCCATCTTCCTTTCCTGAACCAGTAAGCCAGGATGATACCCTTTACAACGCTGGTAAAGGTTATCACCCACCATACTCCCACTATTCCCATGCCCCAGTAGACCGCCAGGAGATAAGCCAAAGGTACGCGCGCGAGCGATCCGGAAATGGAGACGATCATAGGAGGAACCGTATTCCCTGCACCCCCAAAAGCACCCTCGAACACGATCTCCAGCGCCATGAACATCTGGGATAAAGCCACAATCTTCAGGTACCATATACCGATCCCGATCACTTTCGGATCGGAGATGAAAAAGGAGGCAATCTGCCCGGGAAAGGTGAAAAACATTATGGCTACGAAGCCGGTGATCAAGACGGCTATGCCAGCCGCCTTCCAAGCGGCCTCAGATGATCTTTCGGGCTTTCCCGCTCCCAGATTCTGGCCCATCAGAGTCGAGGCGGCAATGGAGAATCCCATGCAGGTGTGAAAGGATATGGATTCCATGCGGTTGCCAATTCCGAGTGCGGCAATGGCCTCCGTGCCGAACAAAGCCACGATCTTGTTTAGAAAGAGGTACACCAGGCTGAAGAGTATCCAAGCCGACGAAGCTGGAATGCCGATGCGCAAGATACGCCAGACCATGGACAAATCGAGATCCAACCTGGGCAGGAGCGAGAATTTAAACCGAAGTTTCCCACCAGCGATCAACATGATGAAGAAAACAGTCCCCATCGCGTGGGCGAATATGCTGGCCAAGGCAGCCCCTGCGATCTCCATTCGCGGAAAGGGACCCCAACCGAAGATCAGAAAAGGATCCAGGACGATGTTGAGCCCAAGGCTGCCCCCGATGACCAGCATGGGGGTTTTGGTGTCGCCCGCCGCCCTGAATATGGCGCTGAACACGTCTATTAAGAAGAAGCCCACCGCCCCTGCAAAGATTATCTTGAGGTATCGAATTCCCAGGCCAGTTACATCCGGCTCGGTCCCCATCAACACGAAGGGCCACCTTGCGAACAGGATGCCGGCGATGGTTATGCCCAGAGCAAGGAAGATGGCAAAGAGATAACCCTGTCTGGCACCGTAGCCAGCCTCATCAAGCTGCCTGGCTCCAACGAACCTTGCCACCAGGGCGGTGACTCCCACCGAGACGGCCCCCACCAGCGACCAGATTATCCAGATCAAGAAAGCGCTGGAGATGACCGCCGCAAGCGATACCGCCCCCAGCTTGCCCACCCAGAACATGTCCGCGATGTAGAAGGCAGTCTCCAAGAAAAAGGTGGCCACCGCCGGTCCCGCAAGATAGAAGATGCTTTTGGTTATAGGTCCGGTGGTTAGGTCCCGTCCTATCTTTGTTTCCGAGTTCGTGTGGTCCATTCCAGGCTTAAATATATCAGATTTTGTCGAATAGACAACTGGAAACAGCTCCGGGGCCCGCAGGCGGGAAATGGTCGTGGGCATGGTTCGGGGAGAGATATTTTTGTTGACAGAAGCAGGGTGGAGGCTTATATTAAAAATTGTAGAGTATCGTCATCCAACTACATGTGTATTCGAGCCCACGCCGTTGGGGGATAAACTCATCGGCGGGAAAGGGGTTGTTTGAGCCTTGGACAAAGAAAGCCCTTTTCGCTTCTTGACGTGCTCCGCCAGGTGCACTATCGCTTTTTCAATAATTGGCATCGTCGCCGCACGAAAAGTCTAACCTTGTGGTAAGGAGGAGACCGATGACCAAAAAGCTCTCTACGGTTCTCATCGTAATCTTGACCCTGCTTGTCTGCCTCTCGCTGGTGCTGGCTGCCGACAAGGCCCCTTTTAGGGGAAAGCCTGAGATATTCGTCAAGCCGACCTTGGCAGACAGGCAAGTTGCTACGCCTATGCCTCGGCGGACTCTGTCAGAGAAGCAGAGTGCTGCCAGCATTTATCCGGATCGTGGAATCAAGGATGCCGCGGCCACTGCTTCTCTATCCGGTTCTGGAACCGAGATTCAGGCTGCGCCGTTTGAGCACCCCAAGGATTTCTGCGACCTGTACGGAGTTCCGGCCTATTACATCACCAACTGGTTGTATGGATTGGAGTGGTATGCCAACTATCAGGATCCAGCGGAGCACGGCTGCACCGACGTCTGGCCCTTCGAGGTGGTTGACGTAGGCTTTGACCTCAACATA
>CAYGCR010000045.1:0-25750 GCA_964348415.1 uncultured Ignavibacteria bacterium
CAGGTGAGCGGGGTATTACTCCTGCTTGCCAGCTTAACCGCCGTGCTGTTCTTTGTGTATTTCCTCAGACAATATGTACGGGATGACGAAACGGAGCTGAAGAGCGGGACCGTGTTGGCTGTGGTTGGTTCTTCTTTGATGTCGCTGCTGCTTCTGAAAGGAGTGCTGCCGTTTTTGGATCGACTCACCTTTCATCCCCTTGTTGGACCCCATTTCATCGAGCCCACGGCGGCCTGGGTGAGCTCAGTGCTAATCCTGCTTTTCTTCATTACCTTCCATAAACAGACCATTAGCGAGCGGAATGACAGCCTGGGCAGGGCAACACTTTGGGGCGTTGTAGGCGCCGCAATAGGGGTGCTGGTGAGAACCGCGACGGTGTTTTTCTATCTGACGTCGGGAGCGGTGAGATGGTTTTCGGACTTCCCGGGAACGATCATGGCCGTTTTTTTTCCGATAGTCGCATTTGGCTTTGGCGCGAGCCTGTATTTCTTTGCATCTTTCTACAAGCAGCAAGCCTCACAGGACAGCAACGTGGGCTGAGGATGTCCCTCACGATCTCCCAAATGAAAGGAATCAAAAAAACATCATTCTTCTCAGGTAAAGACAGTCATGATCTTTGAGCTTGAACCCGGCCGTTTCTATGAAGTGGCACATCTTTTTCGGGGACACAAACAATATCTGCCCGTGTTCGCCATCATCGATCGAAACTTTCCAGGTAGAATCTTTGTGGATGAGAAAGACTGCCCAAGCACTGCTTTAGTATGGGCCATCGGCAGGTGGGCATACGTAGATGGGGATGCACTGAGCCGCTCGTTTACTGATTCCTTGGCCAAGTTGATCAAAGAAGCTATCATCCCGAGTTCCCTGCAAATCGGGATGAACTGGTTCGAGCTTTATACTGCGGATTCCACGGATTGGAAGGCAGCGATACGTGAGTCTCTCGATGAATTCAAGCCTGAGAAGCATCATGAGACGGTCTTCACCTTTGACAAAGGGAGATATCTTGCTTCGCGAAGGTCACCTGCGCTTCCCGAAGGATCGCGGATTGAGAGAGCAGAATTCCCTATTTTGCCCGATGCCGCTTGCGATGCTCCCTTCATCCCAGAGGAGTTCAAAACCAAAACGTGTTTTGGATATAGGCTGGTTAAACACAATAAGGTGATCTCCGTGTGTAGGTCTAACGGTCTCATGTCTGGAAGGGAATTCATGATTGACATCTATACTTCTGAGGAAAATCAGAGACGTAAAGGGTATGCGACTGCCGTTGGAGCGGCACTTATTGATTACTGTCTGCAAAGAGGTTTCGTTCCGCTGTGGGAGACTACACAGGACAACATCCCCTCCCGGAAGGTCGCACACAAGCTAGGCTTTGTAGAGAACGAGTCTTATCCCGTATATGCGATGGAGTTCTGAAGGTAGAGCATGTCGGCCGACACTGCTTGGTGAGAGGGATGACCGAAATTCTTTTTGGATAGTACAGTCAGTAGTTATGTGTCGGGAGTAAGTCTGTTCCAGTCTGATCGCCGATGGCTGATATGAGAATCTTCAACTTTCGTGGATCCCACGTCGACATCGGATTCGCAGTAGGAAGAGCCTTCAGGCGGCGAATTCGAAACGCTCTGGCTGAAAATGCAGCGCTGCAAGAGAGGTTTCTTCCATTTCATCGAACGCCTGAAGGTGAGCGAAAGTATCAGAAATTGATTCAGCTCCACAAGTTGCGATTCCCGGATTATCTTTTGGAACTTGAGGCTGTTTCCAAAGGAGCAGAGGTGTCGGTCGAAGAGCTCTTTCTGGCCAACCTGGGTGAAGAATACGAGTGTTACGCCCCGGAATGCGACGACTCAGGTTGCTCTACCTGCTCGCTTCTAACCACTGAGACGGCAATATTCGGCCACAACGAGGACAATCTGCCAATCTACGAAGATAAAATGTATCTGCTGCGGACCGAGATTGTTGGAAAGCCCGCTTTCACTGCACTTTGCTACCCGGGATTTCTGCCGGGAAGGGCTTTTGGCTTCAACAGCGAGGGTATCTGCTTTTGTGCAAACAGCGTTCGTCCAGCAAAGGTGGTCGCCGGATTGGGCAGGCATTTCGTCGCGCGATCACTATTCGAGGCCAGATCGCTGCAGGAAGCGGTCGAGCTTGCCACCATTCCGGGGCGCGCTTCGGGATTCAACTATACCATTGGCTGTTTGAAAGAGCGCCGGATCGTGGATCTGGAGGTCTCTCCCGACGACTACCAGGTCTCCGAAATCAAAGGATGTTACTTCCATGCGAATCACTACATCAAACTCTCTCAAGTCCGTCAGTCGATTTCGTCCTCCAGTCAGTCCAGGCGGAAGCGCGGGGAGATGCTTTTGGGAGAAGGAGTCGTCCGAGACAAAGCGAGCCTGTTGAGCGTGCTACAAGACCGTCAGGTGGGGGATTATCCGATACTTCGAAATAGAAAACCTCCGGATAACGGTATCACTCTGGGGACGGGTCTTTTCGATCTCGATTCGGGTACGCTTACCATCTACCCTGGTGCTCGGAGACCAACTGAGCGATTCGAACCCCTGATCGAGATTCCCATGAGAGAATGATCAACACCAGCGAGAATGGGAGGTATGAGATGACGGAAGGTGTATATGCAGAAAACGAAGTACTGGAGATGGCGAGAAGAGCTTATGAGAAGGGGGATGGTGGCTTTGAGGTTCTGCCGGACAATGCGCCCTGTTGGTCATTGATATGCAGGACGAGTTCGTCAAGCCGCATTGGACGCCCTATTGGGTCCCGGAGGCAACCCGACAGGTGCCAGGTATCAGGAAACTTCTGGAGCATTGCAGGATGAAAGGGATACCGGTTATCTTTACCGGCTATTCAGGAACACACAACTATCTGGATCGACCCAAAAGCGGCAAATTTATGCCAAATCGCTTTCCGGATTCAGACATCGATCAGTCCCGTTTCTTCGTGGAGGGCCGCGTTTGGCATGAACTTTTACTAAAGAAAGATGAAATAGTGATTCAAAAGTCTTCCTATGGAGCTTTCTACGATACACCGTTGGAGACGATTCTCAAGAACCTGGAAAAAGATACGGTCATCATCTGCGGGACCATGACCAATTACTGTTGTGGGCTGACAGCGCGACAAGCCTACGAGAGAAGCTTCAAGGTCATATTCGGAAGCGACGTGACATCGACAGATGACCCCGGCTTGCAGGAGGCGGAATTGAAAGTCTTAAGAAGAGGCTTTGCAAAGGTGCTGTCCGCGGAAGAGATCATCGAAATGCTGTAACGGATTGTCGCGCCTGACAGGTGACGTTATGCGGCACGGGTTCCTGTGTGTCGAACATGTGGACAGAACCGCCGGGCGCAGTTCCCGAAAGCGATGATTTTCCGGCACTAGAGGTAGCACTCCTCCTGACAAGTTTCACCCTGTAATCCCTCAATTGCGCTTGCACATCGCAGAAAATATCTTTATTATTGGTCATAACCGGGGCGAAAGATACAGCATGAGCTTATTTCTATCACTGTTTCTTGCTGCAGGTGCCGTAGTCAGCATCTTTTGGGGGTTACTTAGCATCTCCGCCTTAGTAGAGGAAAAGCGGCGTGCCGCATTGATTGGCGCACTTCTTTTCGTGGTATTCGCCGGCATATGGTTTGGCGGATTTTTCATTTTTCACCCAAATGTTGGTATTCTGGCGGCAGCTGTAGTGGTGATTGCCGTTTTCTGCTTTTTGTTTTTCGCACCCGTAGGCAGAAGCGGAATACAGGTTATTGCTGCAATCACAGAAAGGGTTGACGAACGCGATGTTATATTCTCCAGAGCAAGGTACCGACCTGGTACTGAGAAATACGAAACCTATTACGCACGGAGGCCTGAGAAGAAGGAGATTGATGATAAAATCCGTCAGCTGCCCGAGCTGTTTTCCCCCGGCGGGCAGCATTACGACCCTCTTCGGTCAGAGTATGTTGCATCCCAGTTTAGACTTGAGGAGCGTCTGGCCACCCAGGTTGACGGGCCAGTCAATCGAAACAGGAAGCGCGTTGATTCCGAAGAAATGTCAGCAGTGCTTAAGAAGACAGCGTTTCACCTCGGTGCGGCTGAAGTTGGCGTTGCCCGGCTGAATCCATATTGGGTTTATTCTCACGTGGGCAGAGGACCGGAACCCTGGGGAGCCCAGATCAAGAACGACCATCCTTACGTCATCGCATTCTCAGTCGAAATGGATTATGCACATGTTGAAGAAGCGCCCGGAATCGGTATCTCCGAGGAGACCGCGCTGCAATATCTGAATGTGCAGCGGATAGCCATCGTCTTGGCTGAACACATCCGAAAACTAGGGTATGGAGCTCGTGCTCACGTCTCCGGGAGCAATTACCAGATCGTGCTGCCGCCGGTTGCTTACGATGCCGGTCTTGGAGAACTGGGACGGTTCGGATATGTCATTTCGTCGAGATTCGGCGCGAGAATACGCTTGGGGGCAGTCACAACAGAAATCCCACTTGTGCCTGATAAGCCCATTCAGTTTGGCGTTCAGGATTTCTGCGAAAAATGCAAAAAATGCGCGGTCCATTGCCCTCCCAAAGCGATCCCTGAAGGGGATAGAACGGTCGTTCGAGGGGTGGAAAAGTGGCAGTTGGATATCGAAAGATGTTACCACTACTGGCGGGTAATCGGAACCGACTGCGGCCTGTGCATGAAGGTGTGTCCATTCAGTCATCCGGACACGCTCGTTCACAATGTTTTGAGGCAGGGCGTCAAGCGCTCGTCTTTCGCTCGGTCACTTTCCGTTTACGGCGACGATCTGTTCTATGGCAAAAAGACCAGATTCGAGTAGGCAGGGACTTGAGGAGCGCACTAATCACTGCCGCATATGATCTGGCCTAAGACGATTCTGGAAACTCGCGAGTAGCGTGGAAAAGAAGTGACGCCATGAAATTTGGTAGTCAATCCGAGGTGAACAGAATTCGCAGCATCCTAATCAAGCATCCTAGAGATGCTTTCATATCCCGGGAAAACGTCGGCGCCCAGTGGAAGGAGCTCAATTATTCGGGCCGTCCAGATTACGATAGGGCTCTGGAAGAATATGAGAGCTTTGTCGATCTCCTGAAAAGGGAAGTCTCGGAAATTCACTACCTTCCCAAGAGTGATAAGACTGGCCTTGATTCAATCTATGCGCGCGATGCTCTTCTGGTGACCAACAAGGGAGCCATCCTCGGCAATATGGGAAAGAAGTTGCGTGAAGGCGAACCTTCAGCCTCCGGAGAATATCTCTCCCAAATCGGAATCCCGATTCTTGGTGCCATAGCCGGAGAGGGCAGGTTGGAGGGGGGTGATGTCATTTGGCTGGATGAACGTATACTGGCAGTCGGGCTGGGCTATCGCACGAATGAAGCTGGCATCCAGCAGCTGAAAGAGTTCACCTCGGACCTTGTGGATGAGTTCGTCGTCGTTCCGCTGCCCCACTGGCGAGGTTCGGAGCATGTGCTCCACTTAATGACGCTCATCAGTCCCATTGATCATGGCTGGGCGTTGGTTTATTCCCGGCTGCTGCCCGTACCTTTCAGGGAATGGCTCATCAGCCGAGCAATCAAACTTGTGGAGGTGCCTGATTCCGAATTCGAGACCATGGCCTGCAATGTCTTAGCTGTTGCTCCACGCAGATGCATTATGCTTGCTGGAAACCCAAGGACAAGACGGATGCTCGAAGCTGAAGGCGTCCAGGTATGGGAGTACGTGGGGGAAGAAATCTCCTGGAAGGGTGCAGGCGGTCCGACCTGCCTTACTAGGCCGCTTCTCCGCGCGCAATGATTCCAGTATGGCTCGAGCCCTGATCGGCTCGCTCCCGAGTCCTTTGGGGAGGAATGCCTAGAAGTCCGGAAACAGCACGCTTTTTGCTTCCCTATTTTATCTTGTAGATGATTCCCCAGGCTCTGGAGTTGTATTCTGCAAGCGTATCGGTAACAGACTCCCGACTGACCACATCTACAATGGCATGCTTGTAACCCTTTGCCAGATCTGGGTCAGTGGTGGTGGTCCAGCTGGCGGAGAGGGTTTCGTCACCGTTGTTGGTGAAAGGAATCTTTTGATAACTCTCACCTTCCTTCACGTGAAGAAAGAAGAAATCGGAGGTATCAGGCACATCGATGGTGAAAGTTACCTGTTTCCCCTTTCCAAATGCCAGAGTGCTGTCTTTCTTCACCAATCTCAGAACTATCGGTTCGCTGAGGAGCTCATATACGCCGTCTGACTCGATTTCCAAAGTATAAAATCGTATGGTGTCTCGCACAGAGTTAATTACCGTCCCGCTAAACTGTTTGAGCAGCCAGCCCCGGTAGGGATCGGAGTCGTATCCCCATTTTTCGAAATAAGCGTTGGTCAAGGCGATAGCCAAAATCGGCTTTTCGTACCAGGTTCCATCGAAATTGTAATGGAGTTTGCCTTTCAGACTGTCACCCCAGCTCAAGATGATGTAATCAAAAAGATGGACAGAATCCGCCTCAAGAAGGTGTCCTTCTTCTATATCTGCACCACTTTCCGTTATCTCCCGATAGAAAAACGTATCTGATCCGGTATCAAAGGACCCCAGACGGAAGACGTCCGGATACTGGGATATGATCGCCTTTACCGCATCCCAATCGGTCAGACCGGGAGTTACGGTTCTTTTCTCGCAACCGGTTTGAAGCAATAGAAACAGAAGGGTGGAAAGGGCAAAAAGGGAAATGGCTTTCCTCATTTTCTTCTCCCTTTGAATATGTTAGGTTGACGAGCTCTTCTGCCGCTCTTCCTTACCAGTTTGCCAAGTTCATCTCTGAGGAAAGCTGCTTTTTCAAACTCCAGATTGGAGGCCGCTTTCTTCATTGCTCTCTGCAGCTCCCTGATCTTGTCCTCTAAAGAGAGCTTTTCCAGGAAATCGAGCTTCTCTTCCTTTTCCGGTGCCGGAGTTCTGGAGTCAGCAAATGCCGTGGTTTTGAGGATTTCCTCTCGGGATTTGTATATGGTTTCGGGCGTGATGCCATGCTTTTTGTTGTATTCCTCCTGCAGCCTTCTTCTTCTGTCGGACTCGTCCAGAGCCCTCCGCATGGAGTCGGTGATCTCATCTGCGTACATGATCACCTCTCCTGCCTTGTTCCTTGCCGCCCGACCCGCTGTCTGGATGAGGGAGGTCTCAGATCGCAAGAATCCCTCTCTATCTGCGTCTAATATCGCCACCAGGGAAACCTCCGGCAAATCCAGCCCTTCCCTTAACAGGTTGATTCCGACCAGGACGTCAAACTCAGCCAGTCGCAAGTCTCTCAAGATCTCGACTCTATCTATAGCATCGATCTCGGAATGCAGATAGCGCACCTTTACATTCATCTGAGCCAGGTAATCGGCCAGATCCTCTGCCATCCTTTTGGTCAATGTGGTGACCAGAACCCTTTCCTTATTTTGAGCCCTCACTCTGATCTCTTCTAAAAGATCGTCCACCTGATCGGATGAAGGCTTGACTGTTATCTTCGGATCGACCAACCCGGTGGGCCGAATCACCTGTTCCACCACAACTCCTTTGCATTTCTTGAGCTCGAATTCAGCCGGGGTCGCGGAGACGAAGATGACCTGGTCGATCAGAGATTCAAACTCCTCGAAAAACAAAGGACGGTTGTCCAGAGCCGAGGGAAGCCTGAAACCGTATTCCACCAAAACCTCTTTTCTGGATCTGTCCCCAGCGTACATGCCTCTGATTTGTGGGATGGTTTGATGAGACTCGTCGATTATAATCAAGAAGTTTCTGGGGAAGAAGTCCAGAAGCACGTACGGGCGTTCACCTGGTTTTCTTCCAGCCAGATGGCGAGAGTAATTCTCAATTCCCGTACAATATCCTATCTCCCGCATCATCTCAATGTCAAAGCGGGTACGCGACCCCAATCTCTGTGCCTCCAGAAGCTTGCCCTGAGACCTGAACCAGGAGAGTCTCTCCTCCAGTTCCTGCTCTATGTCCTTGATCGCTCTTTCCAACTGTGGATAGGTGGTGACGAAGTGCTTGGCCGGATATATGGCGACTTTGTTTTTCTCCTCCAGAATCTCGCCTCTGAGAATGTCGATCCTGGAGATCTTCTCTATGGTATCGCCGAAAAGCTCTATCCGGATAGCTGTCTCCTCATAGGCAGGATGGACCTCTACGGTGTCGCCCCTCACGCGGAAAGTGCCGCGGGCGAACTCGATATCGTTGCGGGAATAGTGAATGTCTATCAGGTCTTTTAGTATCTTGTCTCTCTCCTTTTCCTGTCCCACCTCCAGGAACAGCAGAAGCTCTTTCCAATCCTTGGGCGAACCGATCCCGTAGATACAGGAGACGCTCGCCACTATAACCACGTCATCCCTTTCCAGAAGGGAGCTGGTTGCTCGCAAGCGCAGTCTGTCAATGTCATCATTGATCGACGTGTCTTTCTCTATATAGGTGTCGGAGGCAGGGACGTAGGCTTCCGGCTGATAATAGTCGTAGTAGCTTATGAAGAATTCCACCGCATTATGAGGGAAGAAGCCTTTCAGTTCGCCGTAAAGTTGAGCCGCCAGGGTCTTGTTATGAGAAATGACAATAGTGGGTTTGCCCACGTTGGCAATCACGTTTGCCATGGTGAAGGTCTTGCCTGATCCAGTGACCCCCAAAAGGGTGTGGTATTTCTTATTCTGCTTGAGCCCCTGTGTGAGTTCCTCTATCGCCTTGGGCTGATCTCCCTTGGGCTGATAGTCGGAGACTAATTCGAATTCTGCCATTGTTCTGAGAGCTTGAGCTTGCTGAGTCTAATCGGTTGACTATGCTTATCTTGATCGCACTATTTATATTACGTGCACAAGCCAGAGAGTCAACGCAAAAAAAGGTCTCAGTCCTCAGGCAGGGCTAAGACCTCGCTGCACCTTGATTACCGGCTGCGCAGAGTCCCTTGAGATACGAATTACTGTCTTTTCTTGACCCTCTGCCACCAGGGGAGACGGGGGGTAGTTCTCTCTCCCTTGGTGGGAGTGGGCTAGGACGAGGGTGATACACTGTTAGCCCGTCATTGCGAGGAGCGTAGCGAGGAAGCAATCTTTTTGCGCGGCCACTATACACAGATTGCTTCGCTTTGCTCGCAATGACACGATGGAGTAGGTCTGGTTTTTCCCCGTCCCTCGCGGGATACAGCCACGGTGAGGATGATAGAATGACACTGCGTCTAGCTGCAGGTTGGACGTGCCTGAAGAACCGTCCGAGGCCATTGCAGTATCAGCATGCAGGTGGCGGTCCGCCTCTGAACAGGTAGCTGATGAGATAGACAATATCGCCTGCCTCCACTGCACCACTGCGGTTGGCATCGCCTGCCTCCATAGGACAGGGCGGATCGTCAGCTCTGAAAAGGTAGTTTAGCAGGTACACGATATCACCTGCGCTAATCGCTCCGTCCGAGTTGGCGTCCCCTCGGATAATATGTAATGCATGCACAAAACCTGCTTGCACCTCAAAGGGGTCACTTACTGAAACCCCGATAGCTGACGGCTGCCCTCCCGAGTTGACCGGAATCCTGTAATTGTTCGATTCCGATTCTCCTCCGAAACCGTCCAGAACGTCCGTCACCAGTCGGTATCCTTGACGAGAAGGGGTGACTGGCGCTCTCTGGGGTACGCTTACCGGCGCTCGTTTCATCTCAGAGACAGCCTTCTTTTTGACTTTGGTGGGCTGGATTTGCTTATCCGATTCAGCATGCACCACGAGCGTTGCCAAGAACGCCGCCACAAGGAACATAACTGACAATCTGACCTTATTCATTTCTTGTCTCCTTCATTGATTCCTTCCTCCTATCTTGCGCGAAGGTCTCGCTATTTCGAATCTACTGGGCTACACAGCGGTTCATTTTGTAACCCAGGCACCGTTTTCGTAAAAATTGAACTGATTAGTTGTAGTATTGTAAATGATCATGCCGTTCATCGCAGTCAGGGCATCCCTCTGTGCTGTGGTCATTCTTGGGACAATCAATGCTCCTGTGGTCGAATTCACATCCAATGCTCCTTGTGGGCTTGTCGTCCCGATGCCGACACTGCCTGAGGAGTCTATTACTATCCCGTTCGAACTTCCATCAAAAGCTAACCCATAAAGGAGTTTTACTGTACTCTCACTGTAGTCTAAGCCAACAGATCCGGATTTTACAGTTCCATCAAGGTCCCCAGTAAAGCCCCAAACTGCATTATCTTGTCCGTCAGTCGTGACGTATGAAAGAGCGTGCTGGGTTGCCTGATGAACTTGGAGTTTATAGGCCGTACTCGTCGTCCCGATGCCGACATTGCCGTCCTCGGTAATCGTCATCCTCTCCGCCGGGACCGATGCTCCTGAGGGCGTGGTCATCAAACTAAGATTGGCAGCGGCGCTCCCAGGTGTCCACTCCTCTACTGCGGTCGACCGTATCTCAGCTCCCACCTGCTCGCCACCGTCATGTCCATAAAAGAAGAGCTGACCCAGGGCTTCACCTGGGTCGATGTAGCCGCTTAAGTTCGTTATCGCCACCGTGCCGCCAAACAGTCCGGCGCTGCCCTGAGAATCCCCGACATCCAGCTTGGCTCTCGGGGAAGAGCTGCCAACGCCCATTTTCCCGTCGGTCTGGCCGACAACTACGTTACCGTTCGTGTAAACTCTTGCGCGGACGGTCCATCCGTATTGATCCCCTTGAGATAGAAAGAAATGTTCGTTGCCAGGATCACTCGTCCCAAGGAGCCAGAAAGTAGTGTCAGTACCGGGATCATACAGAACGTTGGCATAATCACCCTTGAGATGCAATCTCACACCCGGCCACGGAGACTGTGTCCCTATGCCCACTTGATCAGTGCTGTCCACCAACCTGACCACGGTGCCGTCATCCACCCAGCCACAGTTTCCACCACCGCCATCTACGAAGAGCGCCCGGTAGGCGTAAGGTACGCTCACCATCGGCTTCAAGGGACGCATCTCTGGATCAGCCTCCACCTGGACGCCCAGGTACTTGATGCTTCCGTCAAAGACAGCAGAGGGTATAGTATCCACTGCCCCCAGAAGAACAGAAAACACCCCCTCTTTCACTATCACTTCTGTCTGTGTCTCGGTCCAGTCTGCAGGCGTTCCCGGCAGAGTATCCGGATAAATGGAAAAGGTCATCTGGACCGTGTCATTGAGGCAACCACCTGCGGCGGTGGTCAGCTTCCCCTGATAGTTGATCATGTGGGGCACGCCAGCAGACGAAGCAGATCCGAGCAAGCATACAGCCGTCCCCACAACCAGGAAAACAAGAATGTTACGTGCCACTACCCACCTCCTTAGATTTGAAGGTTAGCATTTCCCTGTACAGAACTTAATTGCTCCTCGTTCGTGCGTTGAACACGAGAAGCTGATTGCCTGTGTTCACTCTCGTTGCTCTCCTTACTCAGTGTAAGGTCACAAGCACCTTGATTAGACCGCTGCCGGACGACAGTGACTCAAGAGCCTTCCCCAGCACCGTTCCCACCTTCGGGTTATCGTCCCGCATGGCGCGACCTGGAGTCCCGGAGGTGACCAAGAGATGGCCTGGTCGAATCGGTCCGTTCTCTGTTGAGACCTTGCATGGCACGATGCCGACCACCGCTAAGGGAATTTCATTGAACTCCGCCGCCATTTCCTTCAAGGTGTAAGTTCCAGGCTCCCCCTGGCCGCTCGGCTTATTCCAGTCCCGCTCCGAACCGATGAACCCTGGTTTTGTGCTGAAGATACCGGCTACCAGGGTTGATCTGGGTTCAGAGGATTTTACTACGGCACGCGGGTTATTGGGATCAATCACCATCACATCACCCGCCTCCACGGTGGAGGCACCGGCAGTAACGACAACCATCTCCGCTAACTCGGATCCCTTTTTATTATAGGCTCCGTCAGCATATACATCCCCATTTCCGTTAACCCAGAATTTGGTGTCAGTTCCACGCGCACACTCAATGAACTGGAAGTCGTCCGGTGCAGTAGATGGAACATCGATCGCTAAGACGTCATTGTTAGCTGATGGCTCCGTGACCGACTGGAAATAGACCATCTGACCGAAAGACCCGCTAAAATCGTTGGTGACCTTAAGGGCACTTGTACCTGGATTGTTCGCTCCAATCCCAACCCCGCCGGATGCGCGTATTAAAAATTGATTCACTGCGGTGGAGGCAAAATCTGCATCGGTGGTATCAGCCCACACAAAGGCGCCGTGGTGGTTAGCTTTTGCCCGGCAACCGGCTGCGAAAGACTTATTGCCAGAAGCCGTATTATACCATCCACCGGGAACAGTGGCTCCGTTGTGGCCGCTGACGGTGTTATCGTATCCACCTCCTACGGTTGCACCGGCGCCACTTGCTACGTTGTGAACCCCACCTCCTACAGTTGCATAGTATTGGCTAGCGGTATTGTCCCATCCACCTCCAACGGTTGCATACCAGTGGCTAGCTTTGTTGTCGGCTCCACCTCCTATGGTTGCAAGGGGACCGCTGGCTGTGTCGGCGCATCCACCTCCTACGGTTGCATACCAATTACTGGCGGTATTGAACAATCCACCTCCTATAGCTGAAATACGGCCGCTCGCAGTGTTACCCGCTCCGCCTGCCACAGTCGCTGAGTCTCCGCTGGCGACGTTCGACCTTCCACCGCCTATGGTGGCAACGTAGGCGTAGACAGCGTTGGACCTTCCACCTCCTACAGTTGCATAATCATTGTCAACGGTGTTGTCCCATCCACCTCCTACGGTCGCACCCCAGCCCTCGGCGTTGTTCTCTCTTCCACCTCCTACGGTCGCGTAACCGTAGTTGGCGGTGTTTTGCCATCCACCACCGACGGTGGCAGCATCAGCGCTTGCCGTGTTCCTGCTACCGCCCCCAACAGTTGATGAGTCGCCGCTGGCGGAGTTTATCCGTCCACCTCCCACGGTTGCATAGGTTCCGCTGGCCTCGTTGAAATAGCCACCTCCCACGGTTGCCGAACCTCCGCTGGCGGTGTGGTACCATCCACCTCCCACGCTTGCCTGCGCCCCGCTGGCGACGTTGTTGCGTCCACCTCCTACGGTTGCATACTGCTGGTTGGTAGTATTGGCGCGTCCGCCGCTGATAGTGGACCAGTCCCCGACGGCAGAGTTGGAATCAGCAAAATCTGCTCCGCCGCCACCACCAACGAAAGAGTACTTCCCGCGAGCTTTGTTGTGTCTCCCTCCGCCGACCGTACTGGCCGTATCGTATGCCCGATTGGTATGCCCACCCGCAATTACAGACGAATAACCAAAGGCGGTGTTGTTATCTCCGCCCGCAATCGTGGCCAGGATCCCATTGGCATAATTCCCTATGCCCCCACCCACGGTAGAGAAGGATTTGTCAGCTTCGTTATTAGTACCACCTCCTATACTAGAATAGATGCCGCTTGCGATATTCCCTCCCCCGCCAGCGACTATTGAAAAATCGTTGCTGGCGACATTACGAAAACCGCCTCCAATGACGGACCCTTGGCCATGTGCCGAGTTGGAATCAAAAGGACTGCCCCCTCCTCCCCCGCCTATGACCGAGTACTTTCCCCAAGCTTTGTTGTAACTTCCCCCCCCAACCGTGGCAGCAGTATCGCCTGAGAGGTTACCCATGCCCCCACCGACGGTGGCTGCAAAAACGGCCGCAACGTTGAAGGTGCCTCCACCAACTGCGGCGGCAAAATCGATGGCGTTGTTGTAAGCGCCACCGCTTACCGTGGCTCTATCGGCGATGGCGAAGTTGATCGCGCCTCCGCCTACGGTGGCAGCATCACCGCTGGCCGTGTTGTTACTGCCGCCTCCGACGGTGGACGAGTCGCCGTTGGCAGTGTTGTCGCGGCCACCGCCGACTGTGGCAAAAGAGCCACTGGCAGTGTCGACATATCCGCCCGCAACGGTTGCCGCCCAGCCGCTGGCGGCGTTAACCGCTCCACCTGCTACGGTTGCATTTTCTTCGGAAGCTGTGTTACCCCATCCGCCTCCTACCGTCGCATCGTTCGCCGCGGCCCTGTTGGAAGCTCCTCCTGCTATGGTTGATCTCTCTCCGGCGGCGGCGTTGCCCCATCCACCGCCGACCGTGGAGTATTTGTAGTCCTGCCCACTGGTTCCTGTAGTGCAGGCTACTCCAAAGTTGACATGGGTGGAATCCGCACTGCCGTAAAGCTCGTTCCCGTATCGAGCAATACCCCATGCACCAACGGCGACAAGCGTAGTGTCCGCAGTATCAGTTATTCGGAATGTCCAATCGTTGTCCTCTCCTCCCACTGCCGGCTGCCAGGTCCCTGTTCCGGCTGCATCTGAGGTCAAAACGTAGCCGTCACCCGGAGCGGTCGGCATCTTGAAGCCCGTCATCTGAGCGGTACCGGCCACATCCAGCTTCTCCGCCGGACCAGCAGTTCCGATACCCACGTTGCCCGGTTCGCGGTAGACATCATCGTCTGAAATAACCCAGTCATCGTCCGGTGCTGCAGGAGCCTCTCTGGCATATTCTGCGGTGTCAGTCTCCAGAGACCTGTAAGCGTAAGCTACACTTACTATAGGCTTCAGGGGTGCCATCTCCGGATCGGATTCCACCTGCACGCCCAAGTACTTGATGCTTCCGTCAAAGACTGCAGCAGGTATACTATCCACACTCCCCAGAAGGACACTGAATATGCCTTCTTTCACCACTACAGCGGTTTGTGTCTCACTCCAGTCCGCAGGGGAGCCCAGAGTGTCCGGATAAATAGAGAAAGTCATCTGGACCGTGTCGCTCAGGCAACCGCCACTGGCGGTGGTCAACTTGCCCTGATAGTTGATCATGTGGGGCACGTCAGCAGACGCAGCAAATCCCAGCAGACATACCGCTGTCCCCACAACTAGGAAAACAAGAATGTTGCGTGCCATAGGGCACCTCCTTCGGTTTGGCCCTTTGTCCACAGCCCACCGTCCGCCGCCAACCAGATTTTTCTTACAAGGTTCTCAGTGGACTGGACCAGGGCTTTCTACTTGCCACTCGTTTCCAATGCCTCGATTTTCGTTTTCAGCAACTGGATTTCTTTCTGCTGTTCTCTGACAATCCTTGTCAGTTCCTGAACCGCAACCAAAGAAACGCCGGCTAAGTCCATGGCGGCAATAGAAGTGGAATCATCTTCGGGAATGCCAGTGCCGCAGCCAAAGGCTCGATAGAAATCTTCAGCCACCGGACCGATATGTCGCTCCTCTGTCCCCTTGAATTTCCATCTGGTCATGGGCATACCTTCGATCTTGTCCAGGATCTGATCGCCATCTAACTGCTGGAAATCCTCTTTCTTGGCACGAGAAGAAATATCAGTCCAGACTCCTCCGCCGGTGAGATAGGCCCCATCGCCATTGAATGCGTGCGTGCCAACTCTGATCGGATAACTGCTGGGAGTAGCATCTCTATGATCACGATTCAGGTTGAAATGCCCGGAATAAGTTCCGTCGAAGAATATCACGTGCGACGGGTCGTCGACGTAAACGGATCTACCAAAGCCCATGGAATAATCAGCATTCAGGGTTAGGGTATCCGCATAGCCTCCGGGGATGGCCGAGTAGTCGCATGGATAGGCGATTCTATTGTAAAGACCACCGCTGATTGCGCCGTATGCGCCGCCAATAGAGTTGGCTTCTCCGCCTGCTACGGTCGCATATCCGTTACCGGCGCTGTTGTCTTTTCCACCTCCTACTGTCGAGTGCTCGGCACTGGCCCAATTGCCCTGTCCGCCTCCCACAGCCGCGTGATCGCCACTGGCGGCATTGCTTCTCCCTCCGCTGACGGTAGACCAGTCGCCTCTTGCCGAATTTGAGTCAGAAGCAGTTGGCCCGCCACCTCCGGCGACCACGGAATATGGCCCGCTGGCTCTGTTGTTTCGACCGCCGCCAACAACGCTGGCGGTATCGTTTGTCTTATTACTGACCCCACCTGCAATTGTGGACCAGCGACCGCTGGCGGTATTGTTGTTTCCGCCTCCAATTGTGGCTATGTAACCGCTGGCATAATTCCCTAAGCCGCCACCCACTGTTGTGCCTGTATTGCCAGCCTCATTGGACTGACCACCACCTACGATGGAATAATTGCCACTGGCTGTATTCAACTGACCGCCGCCGATTATTGAATAATCGTTACCCACAGTGTTGTTCTTCCCGCCGCCGATAGCTGACCAGTCCCCGAGTGCCGAGTTAGAGTCAGAGGCATTTCCACCGCCCCCGCCGGCCACGACGGAGTACCTTCCCCAGGCTTTGTTGTAGCTTCCGCCCCCAACCGTGGCGGCCGTGTCGCCCGAGAGGTTGGCCATACCCCCACCAACCGTGGCTCTATCGGCGGTGGCGGCGTTGATCGTACCTCCGCCAACGGTGGCGGCATCACCGCTTGCCGTGTTGTTGCCACCACCCCCAACGGTTGAGGAGTCGCCGCTGGCTATGTTGTGGTATCCTCCGCCGACACTCGCAGCTGCCGCGCTAGCCGTATCTGCACGTCCGCCACCAACCGTCGCGTAGACGCTGATGGCCGTGTTGTAGATTCCGCCGCCCACCGTCGCATAGTTGTAGCGAGCAGTGTTGGAGAGTCCGCCTCCCACGGTTGAGCTGTTATAGTCGGCGGTGTTCCCGTATCCGCCACCCACTGTCGTATTGTCTCCGCTGGCTGTGTTGCCCCATCCTCCGCTCACGGTCGCATCATCAGCGCTGACAACGTTATTTCGTCCACCTCCCACGGTCGCGTAGGCGTGGCTGACATTATTGTTGTCTCCCCCGCTCACGCATGAATAGAAGCCAGCAGCGGTGTTGTTCTGTCCGCCTCCCACGGTCGCAGACCAACCGCCGGCGGTATTGCCTCGTCCGCCACCAACTGTGCAATATCTGTTGTCCTCTCCGCTGTTGCCTGTGACGCAGGCAACTCCCAGGTTCACATGAGTGGAATCATATGTGCCATAAAGAATATTGCCATGCCGGGCGATGCCCCAAGCACCGGCGGTAACTAGGGTCGTATCCGCAGTATCCGTTACGCGGAAGCTCCAATCGTTGTCTCCTGCAACTGCTAATGGCTGCCATGTTCCCACGCCGGACCCGTCTGAAGTCAAAAGGTAACCGTCGACTGGATCGGTCGGCATCTTGAAGCCGGTCATCTGAACTGTGCCAGCCACATCCAATTGTTCAGCAGGAGCTGCCGTCCCGATGCCGACATTGCCCGACGCACGAATCAAGAACTGGTTATCACCAGTCGACGCAAAATCTTCGTTAGTATTATCCGCCCAGACAAAACTTCCTGAATGGTTTGCCTTCGCTCTTCGTCCGGCGGCAAAGGAATAATCTCCGGCGGCTTTATTGGACCTACCTCCGGGAACGGTGGAATAATTCCCGCTCGCGGTATCGTTAGCTCCACCTCCTACTGTTGCCTGGGAGTTAGCGGCGGCATTGGACAATCCACCTCCCACGGTAGCAAGGTATCCGCTCGCGGCGTTGCCCACTCCGCCTCCCACGGTTGCATACTCGTTGCCAGCCGTGTTGAAATACCCTCCTCCCACGGTTGCGTAGCTTCCGCTAGCCTTATTGCCATGTCCGCCCCCTACGGTGCAGTATTTATAGTTTTGCCCGCTTGTCCCCGTGGTGCAGGCCACTCCCAGGTTTATGTGGGTGGAATCTCCGTTACCGTAAAGAGTATTGCCATATCGCGCTATGCCCCATGCACCACCGGTCATAAGGGTGGTGTCATTACCATCACTTAGGTTGAAGCTCCAGTCTATGTCACCCCCGGTCGTTGCTGGTTGCCAAGTTCCCACGCCTGAGGCATCAGAAGTTAGAACATAATTGTTGACTGCACCAGTGGGCATCTTAAAACCGGTCACCTGGGCAGTTCCTGCTATATCTAATTCCTCAACCGGGCTATCCGTCCCAATGCCTACACCACCTGAAGCCCGGATTAGGAATTGGTTTTCTGCTGTGGAGCCAAAATCTTCATCTGTGCTGTCTGTAAAGACAAAGGTGCCGGTGTGGTTGGCCTTTGCCCGCCGCCCTGCTGCGAAAGAGTAATTTCCGACAGCCTCATTCTCTCGACCTCCCGGGATAGTGGAGTATGTCCCGCTTGCCGCGTTGCGCCGGCCGCCGCCAATGGTGGAAAAGTCACCAATTGCCGAGTTGGTGTCAGCGGTTAAGGGCCCGCCGCCTCCGCTCACAACTGAGTGTCGACCTCGGGCGTTGTTTGGCTGGCCCCCGCCTATGGTTGAGTAAGCTCCGCTTGCCGTGTTGACGCCTCCGCCGCCGATCGTGGCTCGTTCACCATCAGCCTTGTTCCACCGGCCCCCGCCGATAGTTGAATAATCCCCGATCGCATTATTTAGGTTGCCTCCCCCGACCGTGGACCAATCGCCACTGGCAGTATCGTTTTCGCCAGCCACAAAGGCATTGACACCGGGACTGCTGCTTCCGGGACCGATGGCCGCCTTGCCAGTGGTGACAAGATTTTCATCGTCCAAATCTATGGTGCCACTGGTTGCGGTGATCTTATCATTGACCCCGTCTATGGTAATGGAGCTTCCGCTTGTGATTGTACCAGCAGCTTTGATATTTCCCGAAACGTCCAACTTCTCTGTTGGTGTTGCCGTCCCGATTCCAACTGAGTCGGAATCGGTTTCCAGACGTACGACAGTCCCATCGTCAGCCCAACCTCCGTCTCCGCCGCCACCGGCGGCTGTCACCTGTAATGTTCCGTCCGGGAACTTGAATCCACCCGAGGTGGAGTGAACGATCCCTTCAACCTGCAGTTTCTCTGTCGGAGTCGTCGTTCCGATGCCCACGCTACCATCTCTCATCACCACCATGCGGTCTTTCTGAAAACTCAGCCTCTTATCTCCCCCGGCAAATGCACCCCACCACCACTCATCTGCCTCAGTCATATCTCGAAGGAGGAAGGTTGCATCTATACCGGAGCCCTCTTGAGAGAACTTCCACTTCAGGCTGTCAGCCTCGCTAATTTCCATAACAGAAGGCACGTTGACTGATAAAGCAGGAGTGCTTGAATTGAGAAAATCTTGGAATTTTATCCCTGCGGTCTCGACATCTCTGACAAGGACTCCTGTGCCAAGTTTGGATGCAAGAGGTGCCTGCATCCATCCGCTCGCAGTGCCGCCGATCTGAAGGGCCGTTTCGAAGCCCTGTGTTTTCACAGCTTCATCTGGAGTTCCGCTGAAGCCTACGATGGCCAGACCGGCATCCAGGGGATAGGTCTGGCTGATTTGCTGTTCCAGCGTTGCGCTCCCCCCAGCACCAGGTCTGGTAACGATCGCCGCGCCAACTCCCTTGAACGGAACCGATGCTGCATTATAGTTGTTGACGAAATTCACGAGTCCCTGAAGGAGATCGGCCTGCGAGCTCACCGGACCATGAACACTCATATCGATCCCCCATAATCGACATGGGGCGTGCGCGACGCAGCCAAGATAAAGAGGTGTCATCTCGTTTTCCGAACTGCCTGATTCCAACATCACGCTTTCGCTGGTGATGCCGTGCCCCGTTCCCACCGGATTAGTTGAATTGCCACCCAGAGTCAAGCGCGCGCGCAAGGCGGACCCTTGATAGGTATAAGGAGAAGCTGCGGAACCTCTGTAGGTATAATAGCTTCGCGTTGCGTCTAGATCTTCAGAGGGCTCGGAGCCAACCAGCAGCTCCTTGTCCACTCGAAGCTGACCATCAACCTGCAGGTTCAGATCGGATGCACCTTCTACTGCCAGCAGGTCATCTTCTCTCAGACGGATACGGGCATCAAAATCTGAGGCATCGTCATTGGCGAAATCTATAAAGGGAGTGCCGCCGCTCGTTTCAGAACGAAGTTCAATGGCAACGTTTGGGTCCTCCGGGTTGAGTATGATTTTATCTTGGATTCCATCTCCTCTCCTGAAGAGACCTGGTCCGGTTACGTCAAGTTTCCCGGCTGGCACTGTGGTTCCGACGCCAACATTGTCAGTGTTGGTCTCCAACCTGACGACTATGCCATCATCCACCCAACCCCCACCTCCCCCACCGCCGTCTGCCGTACCTGCCCGGTAAGCATAAGCCACGCTCACCATTAGCTTCAGTGGTCTCATCTCTGGATCAGACTCCACCTGAACGCCCAGGTATTTGACGCTTCCGTCAAAGACTGCGGCGGGTATGATCTCAACGCTTCCCAGAAGAACGTTGAATATGCCGTCTTTCACTACCACTTCTTCCTGGGTCTCGGACCAGTCCGCAGGGGAGCCCAGGGTGTCCGGATAGATTGAAAAGGTCATTTGAACCGTGTCATTCAGGCAGCCACCCGAAGCGGTGGTGAGTTTACCCTGGTAATTGATCATGTGGGGGACGTCCGCAGATAAAGCAGAGCAGAGGAAGCATATCGCTGTCCCCACAACCAGTGGAACAAGAATGTTGCGTGCCATAAGGCACCTCCTCTCATATTAACATTAACTCTCAATGAAAGATGCTGTAAGTTGCTTGGCTGGGCGTCAGGCCGACTATAGTGGCACTCTCGGTTTCTCCAGACAGGCTCATTGGGGTATATCGGTTGCCCGTTAAACAGCTATGCCTGACTTTATGAGCCATGAGTACACGATGATGCAAGGCCCGTGGAAGCCTAAATACGGATTGAGCCGTTCAGAATTGATAAGGTACCCTTCCGGAACTAATATAACACACTCGCCCACAAAGTCAACATTATTCATTGACTGTCGTGCCGGTTTTGCTTAAGCTGCTCTTCGACACAGGAACCATATATTTTGGAGGAATGCCATGAATACTGCTACCGTTGTGATGGTCGCTATTGCGATTACCCTATTAGTGGTGGCTTACCTGCAGGGAAACAACCTTCACGTTTTAGGTTTGAAGAAATGTGGAGAGATGCTTGTCCGGGTATTTCCTCTCTTGATCGCGGCTTTTGTGATTGCGGGAATGGTTCAGGTTTTGGTTCCGAGGGAGTTCATAGTGAAGTGGCTGGGACCGGAGGCTGGGTTGAAAGGGATAGCCCTTGGTGCCTTGGCTGGGGGATTAACTCCGGGAGGGCCGGTGATTAACTTTCCCATAGTGGCTTCAATATACAAGTCTGGGGCGGGGATTGGAACGGTAGTTGCATACGTGACGGCTTGGTCACTGGTGTCCGTGGTGAGATTTCCGCTGGAGGTGAGCTTGATCAGTCCCAAGTTTGCATTTATCAGACTGGCCTGCACCTTTTTCTTTCCTCCAATTGCAGGATTGATCGCGCACGCGGTGTTCTCGAAGGTCGCATGATCTCCGCGGTCTTGTAGTTGCCCAATTCAGTGGGCAGTTCTAAGGTCGATGAATCGAGCAACTGCACGACAAACTCCAGTGGAGCTGTAGCGTCGCAACTGGGTGTGCGACGCTCTACGTCTCACCATAGAATAGAATGTAGAGCGGGATAGGGGATGGGGTCCTAAAGAGTTATCTTCAACCCCCCCAGGAAGGTTCTGCCGGGCATGGGATAATTCTTCTCCTCCTCGTAGTCTTCATCAAATAGGTTTTTGATCTCCAGGAAAGGATGAAAGTGATCGAAAAGCTTCTGGGAGAGCCTCAGGTTGGACACGAAGTAGCTGGGGAGCTGCTCGCTCTCCGGATGGGGAGTGACGCGCCTGCTGACGTACTGCGCACTTGTATACGCGCTGAGTCCGAAACCGAACAGGTAGGAAAAACTCCAGTCTACCTTATGAGATGGACGGTAGGGAAGCCAGTACTCGGTCTCGTTCTCGTAGGCATCCAGGTAGGTGTAATCGACGTTGAAACTCAGGCTGTTCAGAAGCTTGCCGGTATATTGCACCTCGATGCCTTGGAGAGTCACGCGGTCAAGATTAACATACTGGTACCCGCGCCCTTGCCTATCGATCAAGTCTTTGACGTTGCTCCTGAAGAAACCTACCATCATCTGCAACTCCGAAGTGACGTCGAACTCAACCCCTCCCTCCAGCTTGACCGCGCTTTCCGGTTTGAGATCGGGGTTTCCCGAGTCCAGCCCGTAAAGATGATTGAGTGTGGGAAATCTAGTGGCACGGGAGACAGCCAAACGCAATCGCATTGGCTCTGCTACGGTAAACCAGATGCCCACCGACGGATCGAAGGAGTTCTTGGTTTCGACTCCTCGGGAAGTCAAGACGTTCCAGGCAAATCCGAAATCGAAGGATACGCGCCGTATCTCGGTCTGTTGCTGGGTGAAGAAGGAGGCGGTAACTGTCTTGTGGCTCAGCCACTCCTCGTCCACGTCCATTCTTTTGTCGATGCCGTCCTGCCTCACGTTTAGACCCCAGGTGGTTTGGTTGTCATCTCTCCAATCCACTCTCCAAAGCAGGCTCCCGCCGAAATCCCAGCTGTCGTGGATGCTGTCGTAGTTTCGATTCTGGTAAATATAAGTGGAATCGTAGTCTATGAGTCTGTTTTTGCAGCCGTCGTAATACAGTTTGGCTTTTACATACCACCGATCTCCGAGATAGCTTTCTCCGGCCAAATCGAAGTAGCGCCGCTTCCACTCCACGAATCTCCAGTATTTGGGTAGCTCCTCGTTGACTCCACCAGGAAGCCCCTTGTCGCCATCGAAATAGCCCAGAGAAAGGGAGAGATCAGTGGTTGAAGAGAGTCTGTAGTTGAGCTTGCCGTCCAGGTTGAGTCGATCATAATCACTGTTCTCTCTTAGATCACCGTCCTCCCATCTTCCGGGCTGGAAACCCTCTGAGAGCCGGAAGCCGTCTGACCTGCTCTTTCCGCCGGAGAACCAGAAATCGAGCTCGCCGATCCTGGAGCCGTAATTGAGGATCGAATTCCAGGTATCTGCCGTCCCAAGGGAAAGAATCAGATCACCTGTTCTTCTCTGGGAGGCTCTTTTGGTAACGATATTGATAATTCCCCCCATAGTGTTGGCTCCGTAGAGCGAGGCCGCCGGCCCCTTGACCACTTTTATTTTCGATATGTTGCCCACCGGCAGGGAGGACAGATCCAGATCGCCGTAGTAGGGGAGATTCACCGGACGCCCGTCCGCCAGAATCAATACGTGCTTGGAATCAAATCCTCTCAATTTGATCTCAGTGGAGTTTTTGTACCCGGTGGAGACCCATACTCCCGGAACCGACGAAAGTGCTTCGCCCGCGGTAGTGGCTCCCCGGGACTCAATCGTGTTTGCCGTGATCTCCGTAATCGCCGTCGGCGGCTTACGAACTCTTTCTCTGGTGACCACTACTTCGCCCAGGTAGTGGACTGGCAGATCGCCCTTACTTGTGTCTGCGCTGATAGCGAAGGCGTGTGGTAGTAGAAACAGGGTGGAGCAGAGAATGAATACGGGTATAAAGAGTACTTTTTTCATAGCTTAGCCGGATTTAGGGGTTAACTCTATCGTACGCAAATGCTGCATTCTCGAGTAAGGTCCCAGATCAGGGTAAAACTTGGTGATGTCAAGATCGGACAGCCACCATCCCGTTTGAATCTCAGACCAGGAAAAGGCTTTCTCCTCTCCCTCGACAGATATGAGAGTGTAGGTGTAATCCTCCGGAGTGGAAGTCAAAGTTTGGACGAACTCGGATAATTTGACTCCGGGACGACTGTGGTAAAAGGCGTCGGTCGAATCCAGATAGGTGGCAAAATCCATATCATTGACCAGGCAAAAACTGAAACTCTCATCACCTTTGAAGCGTACGTCAATCTTCCTTAGCAACTCGATGCTCACGACGTCGCTGACGTGATATTTTCTCGGAAGCCCCAAGCTGGGATCAAACACCACCCCCCTGGTGCTGAGGTCCAGGTAGCCATTTTGCATATGTTCCCAGATGTTGTCAGGGACGCCTTTCTTAGCCGGGTAATATCCATCCGAGCCGATTATCCGATAGGCATAGATTTTAGGATAAAGGGTGACAACAGAATCCACGAAATCCGCCAGACTGATGCACTCGCTTCCCTCGTAAGTGACCCTTTCAACGAGATCGAAGTATCTGATGAAAGTCCGATCTCCGAGTTCGATGGTCATGAATTCCGATTTGGGCTTAATCGGTCGGGAACAGCTGCAGGGTACGGACAAAAAGAGCAGAGTTAAAAACAGGATCATCCGCTTTTGCCTGCTTACAGAGAGAAACGTCGCTGTTCTTGTTTGTCTTATGTTGTTCATGATTGGCAGAAGTGAAGAGGTTTGCTGTGTCGTTTTCTTGGGTTTAGTGAAGCTCAACCATATAGCTTAAACTAGAATCCGTGAATCACGGTTCAGAATTTACCGGTGAATCTGAAGAAGATTGTTCGCAACAGCATCACCCTCCTTTCTTTGAAAAAAAAATACCAGGCCTCCTTAGCCTGGTTTGTTTGTCCTGTCATCTCCTTTCCAAGCACGGGAGGCTGAGGCGTTTCCGCCAGAACCCTGTCGGCCAGCCGCCATAGATTCCTCCGTAGGCGGACAGGCTCGGAGATTTTCCATAAATATACTCGTACCCTTTCCCAAGTCAAGGACTTTCTCAGATTTTCTTTGGAGTTCCGGCCGGGACCATCTGTGGCCGCATCCCGGGATCGGGCCAGAATTTCTTTGGATTTGGACGCCCTTTGTTATATTTTCTGGGAGCGGACAGGAATACCGGAACTTTGGTGTTCTGTAAGCTGTTTGGAACGATGCCTGAGACCGAAGACGAAAAATGGATGCGGCAGGCCTTAGCTGAGGCGACAATAGCCTTGAAGAAAGGGGAGGTTCCTGTCGGTGCGGTGGTCGTGCATGAGGATAGGATTATCGGGAGGGGTCACAATCAGGTCGAAGGTCTAAATGATCCTACGGCTCATGCCGAGATCATCGCCATCGGGGCTGCTGCAACCTATCTGAACTCCTCGAGACTCGCGGGGGCGTCTCTATACGTCACGCTGGAGCCGTGTGCTATGTGTGCAGGAGCTTTGGTGTTGGCCAGAATTGACCGTCTGGTCTTCGGTGCGGAAGATCCCAAGGCTGGAGCATGTGGCTCGTTGTTTAACATCGTTCAGGATCCCCGATTGAATCATATGGTTCAAGTCTTGACCGGAATCCTGGAGCGAGAATCAAGCCGGCTAATGCAGGCCTTTTTTGAGAAATTGCGTCAGAGGAGCCTGAAGAAAGAAAAAGAAAGATGAATATGGAGACGCCGTATGGCCCAGTGGATGTTGAGAGGCTACACTCAAGGCTTTTCAACCTGGGTCTTCTGCTGAATGTTTTGGCTCCAGCGGTGCTGATTTTTATAGGCGCGCTCCTCAAGGCTGGCGGAGTTAGCGGAAGCCCGGGCACCGAATTAGCGATCTTCTTCTGGGTGCTGATTGCCGTGGCTTTGAGCGAGATCCCGGCGATCTATATTGTGAGGAGGAGTTTTTTTGTCGGCAGCAGAGCTTTCCGAAAGGGCCGGGAGAATATGACAGGCGAGCAGGCTTTGATCCAGTCGGCCGTGATAGTGTGTTCTCTTGCTCTTACGCCAACCATTTACGGATTCGTATTCTATTTGCTGGGCGGCAGCTTGGAGAGGTTCGTTCTCTTTGCCGCTATCACCCTGTTTTGCTTTCTTGTGTTCAAACCGAAGTTGGAGGAAATAGTGTCTTTCCTTGACCGGGAAAGGCACAGGGCAAACAACGCCAAACAGCCATGACACTTTTCGACTGTTGACTGTAACCTGTTAACTGTAAACGTCCTACTTATTCATTCGGAGAGGTGCCGGAGTGGTTTAACGGGGCGGTCTCGAAAACCGTTGTGCCGTAAGGCACCCCGGGTTCGAATCCCGGCCTCTCCGCCATTGCCGATAGGCAATGGCCCTGAG
>CAYGCR010000046.1:0-25619 GCA_964348415.1 uncultured Ignavibacteria bacterium
GGTGAGATTTCTTAGGTGCTGGTTATGTTTCTCCCTCTCTTCATTCAGCAACTCCAACGCCTTGGAAAAACCAACGATGGATGGAACGTTCTCCGTCCCGGCCCTTCGGGAACGCTCATGATGACCGCCGTGGGCCCAGGAAGTAATCCGGACGCCTTTTCTGATGTAAAGAGCACCGACCCCTTTGGGACCATAAATCTTGTGGCCTGACAACGACAGCATATCCACGTTCAACCTCTGTAAATCTATTGCGATCTTCCCCACCGTCTGAACGGCGTCCGTGTGAAAATATGCCCCCTTCTCCTTGGTGACCTTGGAGAGCTCCTCCATGGGCTGAATGGTTCCCACTTCGTTATTGGCGTGCATGACAGACACTAAAGTGGTATCCTCTCGAACGGTCTTCCTCAAGTCTTCCGGATGGACGAACCCCTGGGAGTCAACCGGAAGGTAAGTAACCTCAAATCCCTCTTTTTCCAGGAACTTACAGCTTTCCAACACCGCAGGGTGCTCGATTTCAGAGGTTATTATATGCTTTCCCTTTTTCCTGCCGGCGAAAGCCGTTCCTTTCAAGGCGAGATTATCGGACTCGGTTCCGCCACTTGTAAAGAATATCTCGCTGGGCGATGCCCCCAGGATCTCCGCCACCTTCTCCCGAGCCTCTTCCAGGGCGACCTTAGCCTCCCGTCCAGACCCGTAAATGCTGGAGGCATTTCCGAACTTCTCGCTGAAGTATGGCAACATTGCCTGCAACACCTCAGCACGGACCGGAGTGGTAGCGTTATGATCCAGATAGACCTTCTTCATCTTTTCCTCCGATTAATTGATACCTTCACGCCTTTCAAACTCAGAACCTGCTCTCTGAGATCAGCCAGCGTCACACTGGAAAGAGTGTCTTTGATGACATCCTCGAGCCTTTTCCACAGGATCCGGGAAACGCAGGCTGAAGGACCAATGCAGCTTTTCTCTCTCAGTTGGGGCGAATCGCAATAGGAGATGGAAATGGGACCGTCCAAGGCACTGATAACCTGACTCACGGTTATCTTGTCCCCTCTCCGAGCCAAAACGTATCCACCCTTGGCACCTCTGATACTCTTCACGATCCCGGCCTTCTTCAATCTGTGAAGTATCTGTTCCAGATAGCTGATCGACATCTGTTGCCTTCGGGAGATACCTTTTATGGTCACTGGTTCCTCATCCTGCTGAGCGGCAATCTCCAGAAGCGCCCTTAACCCGTATCTTCCTCGTGTGGATATATTCATCATTCACCTCTCACACTATTACGTGGGAAAAGGCGCAAATGTTTACTAACTTTGTCAAGATTATCTACAAAAAAACTTGCGCGGGGTTGAAGCTTAGCTTGTGCTGTCACGTCTGAGTCTTTCTAGAAGTCCTGCGGCAGACGATCTGACATCGTCCGACAGAACTAATGCCGAGATCACCGCTATTCTTTTGCCACCGGCCCTCACGATCTGATCCAGATTATCCAGATTTATACCGCCTATAGCGAAAAAAGCGATATTCAGACTTTCTTCAGCCCTCCGAATGATGTCTACACCGATAGGCTTGTCAATCTCTTTGGAAAAGGTCTGGAAGATAGGGCCCAGGCCAACGTAATCTGCCCCTTCTTCTTCCGCCGCTCTGGCCTGCTTGACGGACCTGGCGGACTTTCCGATTATCTTGTCGCAACCTAACATCCCTCGGGCTTCGACTACCGGGAGATCTTCCTGTCCCAGATGAACGCCGTCGACATCTGTTTTCACGGCGATTCCCACCCTGTCGTTTACGATCAGAGGAACGTTTCTTTCCCTGCAGACGGCTTTCAGACTCCAGGTGGTTTGCAGAAACTGCTCATCGTCCGATTCCTTGTCACGGTACTGAATCATCTGCGCACCACCGTCCAGGGCCTGAGAAACTACATCTTCGATATCTCTATCCCCGCACATCTTCCTGTCAGCGATCACATATAGCTGAATTTGGGAAAGCAGTTCTTTTGTGTCCATTGCAATATCCTCAAACCCCACAGAGAAGCTCAGACTTCCGCCTGGTCAGGTTCACCCAGATCCCAGCTTTTTAATCTTGCATTCTCCGGCGGACTCGATGAGCCAATCGAACAAAGCTTTTGAGCCGTCATCTCTCATAAGCTCCGGATGCCATTGAACGCACATGGGGGAATTTTTATCCTTCGGCTCGATCGCCTCGATGACTCCGTCTTTCTCCGACCAGGCGGTAGCAACAAAGCCGGGAGCAACCCTTTTTACCATCTGGTGATGGCTGGTGTTTACCATTATCTTGCTTTTCTGAATTATGCGGAAAAGCCTGCTGTTTTCCTGGACGATTACGGGATGTTTCTTTTTGCAGGTGCCCGAGCCCTCAAGTGTGTGGTCCAGAAATTTCTTCTCAAACCTAAAATCCTGGTACAGGCTTCCGCCGAAAGCTACGTTCACCAGCTGCATGCCCCGGCAGATGGCAAGCACGGGGACTCCTTTTTCCTTTGCCCTTTTAACCAGGACGATCTCGAAAGCATCTCTCTCCCTGGTGATGCTCAAGTTTTTGGCTTTCTTTCTCTCCCGGTAAAACGCAGGATCGACGTCATTCCCCCCGCTTATCAGCAAGCCATCCACGAGCTTCAGGTAGTTGCTGACCAATCCCCTTATCTCGGTGTTGGGCAGCAGTACAGCCACTCCTCCAGATCTTTCCACCGCATGGTAGTAATTCCTTTTCATATAATCGAAGGCATAGGCGGTGGGATACGCTCTGGTTTTATCCTGATGCTCCATTGAGCAGGTGATTCCAATTATGGGAATCTTGGCACTCTTATTCATTTCTTACCTTCGGCTGGCCTCTTGCCATCTTAGAACGCATACAATATGCTCAAGTGAAATCTTCCTGTCTCTGGGCTCTTCTTGATGGGAATCTGTCTGCCGTAGTCCAACCTTAGCGGTCCCACCGGCGTGAAAAACTGGATTCCAATGCCGGAAGTAAACTTCAAGTCTCTGGTGTTGACGTGCTTAACTTCTTGCCAAAGGTTTCCCACATCGACGAAGACCGAGTAGCCAAACTTCCAGAACAGAGCTCTTCGGTACTCTATGTTCCCCAGGATCATCACGTTTCCGCCTGCAAGGTCGCCTCTTTCGTTTTCCGGACCCATGCTGTTCTCCTTGTATCCTCTCATGGTGGATGCTCCACCCATATAGAAACGGTCAAAGGTGGGGACACGATCTTCGCGAGTAAGACCGTCGGCGTACCCAAATTTTATGCGGGTAGCCAGAACGTCTAATTTCTTTTTCTTGCTCAAATGATTATACCTGGACCAGGAGAACCACAGCTTGAAGAAATTGTTATCTCCTCCCATGAATCCCCCCACGTATTCTGTGTAGATTTGCGTGAAAGAACCGTCCAAGGGGATAAATATGCTGCTTCGAGTGTCTTTATCCCCCCACAGGATGATCTTACGTCGCACGTTTATTCCTTGCTCCTCCTTATAGGTCTCGACTTCCTCTGGTGGAATACTATAGATATTTACCTGCTGATAGCTATGGGTGAGCCAGACCTTTGTGTTTCTTGTAAACTCTCGGCTGAAATTGATGTTGCCTCCATATGACTCGATGCGGTACTTCTGCACTGCACTCTTGACTCCCGGTTCGTAATAGAAATCCAGGTCCAGAAGGGTGCGTATGCCGAGAAACCAGGGTTCCACGTATCTCAAGGAGAACCGGTTGGATAGCCTCTCTATCTCCGGAACGACCTGGAAACTATAATAACCCATGACCCCGATCTTTCGGGAGGTGCCGGCCAAGTTTCGATTTCCCCATTCACCGGTGAAATCGACGGTGAGATACTCCTGCTGGTTTACCGATTGGGGTTGATTTTGGGCCAACTCTACCCTGGCTCCAACATAATTGGGTTTCCTTTCTACTACCCTCAGGGCAAAATCCGGCTTGTCCGGCTTCCGGTCGGCATCTTTTGCCCTTAAAGAAATATAGCTGAAAAGACCAGTGGAGTATATCCTTTGCTGGCTGTCCATGATCTTCTCTCGGGAATACAAGTCGCCCTCTTTTGTCGTAAGCTCACGCTGTGCAACATGTTGTTTGGTGAGCCTCAATCCGTGGTAAGTCACCTTTCCGAAGAAAACCCTTTTGTCTTCCTTCACGTCAAAAGTCACATCCGAGGTGAACCTTTGATCTCCTTCAGAAACAAGAATCCGAACCTCAGCATAGGGATAGCCGTTGTTTGCGTATATGGTCTTCATGTTGAAAGCCGCCTCATTCAGTCTGGTCCAGCTAAAAGGAACACCGGTCTTCAAGGACTTGAGCTCTTTTTGGGTCTTTTCCTTCAACCCAGGGAGTCCGCCTTTTAGAACCACGTGTCCTAATATGGTCTGAGGGCCCTCCTTTACCGTTACCCTGACCTGGCACCTATTTTCCTCTTTCTCCTGGGCAATGATTTCACTCTCCGCTTCCAGGAATCCGTTCACATGGTACAGGGAATCAACAGAAATTTTGTCCAGCTCTGCTTTCTTGGGGCTGAACCTCCTTTTTTTGAACAGATTATACCACCTGTTCTCCTTAAGGCTCATCTGATCCTTTATCTTGCCGTCGGAGAAATACCGGTTTCCCTCCACCGTTATCTTTTCAATGATTGCTCTCTGGCGGTTATCCGCCTGAGCTGGGGTTACGAAGAGGACGAATCCCAGGCACACGAAAACAAGATGAAGAAATCTATCTGCAGAGATACTGGCCGTATTACTTTCTTGAGCCATCAATCCAACTCTTCCGCTGATCTGTTTTATTACTCCCACCAGGCATTAAAGACCGTAGAACGCCTGTGCAGATCTTCTCAGGATTTAGGTCCGACATGGACTTCAATATTCCCAATTGAGGTTCAATCCCAAGTGAAAAAGGCCTAACTTATCTTTCCGCCCTTCCAGAAAAAGGTGTTTATTCAACCTGTATTCGACGCCAGTCTCCTGTCCACTGGATTGAGAAAGGCGGCGGGTGTAGCGGAGATAGACTTTGTCCGAGATGTACTTCCCGACGGTGATCTGCGCGTCGGTCAGCCTGAACTTTTCGCTCCAGGTGGGCACGATTTCGAATGTCTCAACTCCCAGGGTCCGTCCGGCAATGGTCTCAAGGAATCTGCTGCTGTAAGCGCCTCCCAGGCTCTTGATCACCCTCTCCTGGAACAAGCTTCCCATCCCCACCGAATCGACGGAGGCAAAACCTTGCTGGAAAGCCAAAAGCTCCAAGATGTCCTCCCTGGAATATGGGGAGCCCGGGGCTGTCTCCACCTGGGGCTCAGAAAGAGTGCCTTTAATCGCCAACCTGATTTCATTGTCCGACCCGGTGCTCAGGAGGCTTCCAGTCGCGGGAGAGGCTGACGATCCTCCCCACAATCGGGTGGAGACCAGAAAGTCTACAGTAGGATCGATTCTCTCCACGTTCTCAAAGAAGAAGGACCCCTTTTCGATCTTAAAGGTGGTTCCGTAAAGAAAATACTTTCCTCTGATGATCTCTAAATCTCCGAGTATGCCCAGCTGTCCTCCTTCGCGCAATACCAACACGTCTCCTTGGAACTCAAGATTCACGTCATCGTTTATGATCCAGCAATTGTTTGCCGCCGAGATATCCAGACTCCAGTCCCACAGATCCTGGGGTTTATAGCCGGGGGTAAGCGAGGATGCAGATCCAGAATTCGAAAACGACTCCCGATAGAAAAGCTCGTCTAAAACGATCTTGGCAGTGACCAGAGGCGGAGACTGCCCCGTGATTTCTGCGCTCACGTCGACCAATCCGGAGAGGTCGGCATACTCGTAGCTGATCGGTATCCTATCTCCCGAGAAATACAGATCGTAGCTGATGTTCTGTATGTCTTTGAGATTCACTGTCCCAAAACCGGTTACTTCACCCTTCACCTTCTCATTGGGGGAGAAGACCTTCCATATACTTCTCAGTGCGCCGTACCCCTCGGCAGCCGTACCTTCCATGAATCCGCTGACCCGGTCCAGTATGAGATTCTCGTTTTTCATTCGCATTTCCACCGACAGCTGATCCACTGGATCAGCCAACTGAATGAATTTCAGGCTTCCGTCAGCCAGGGTCAGTTCCCCGTCGAACCGTGGATGAAGCAGGCTTCCAGATATGTCCAGGTTACCCTGGAAGTTCCCGGTGAGGTACTCAATGTCCGGTATGAACAGTTTGATCAATTCCATCCTTTTGCCGTTCGCATAAAACCTGAAATTCTGGGGTTCTTCCAGAATTCTTTGCTCCACCGATACCAAGGCCAAATCGAGAGGCAAAAGGCCTTTGAGAGTATATTTCCAATCTGCGTCCGTTACCACCAGATTCTTGACCTCCAGCCTCCTGGCATCATAATGTAAATCCGCGTTCAGGTCTCCTAAATCCATTCCCTTGTACTTCAGCCGCTGCACGTCTCCCTTCATGTCCACCTGGGGGCTATAGAAATCTCCTCCCAAGGAGGCAACCAGGGACAAATTCCCCTCCACCGGCTCGGAACTCAAAAGCCCGGCCCAGGGACCAATGTCGAATCCGGATACTTCCACGTCAAGGTCCATTCTCTGTTCATAGTCGATATCGCCTGAAAAATCGATTTCGCCTGTATCCGCAAACAGGACGCACTTGGTGATCTCCACCTTTTCGGTATCGATATCCACCACGGTAGGTGACCGAGAAGCCAGACGATTTCCCCGGTAATCCAAGAGTATCTCGTAGATCAGAAGCTTTTCCGGGGTCTGAGAGATGTCCAGCTCACCCCAGGAATTCATCGCCAAGCGCTCGCTTGCCAAATGTACCGACTCAATCTCGATCAATTGATCATCTATCTTCAGCCGGGAGATCAGGCTGTCATATTCTATCCCCCAAGCCTCGCCATCTAAAAAGCGAATTTGCACGTCTCCCTTTCGCTTACCCAAGAAGTTGGCTATGTCCATTTCGATTTCTGCATTGGAGCTAAACAGCTCATAGGCATAACACGAGTCAGATTCAAATTCTCCTTTGATGTTGAAATCTTCTGTTTTGCCGCTGAAGTTCACGAAAGCTCTTCCGCTCCCACTCATTTCCTTTATAAATATCTGATCCCAGAAATCTCTCAAATCCTTGAAACTCACCCAAGCATCTATGTCCATCTCCCCTTCATATTCTAAGTCACCGGTCAAAGCTATATCGGTATGCTTGTACCGCAGCCGAAAGCGAGGATGAAAAGTAACGGCTTTGGCGGTAATGTCGATGATTCCTTTAGCTGCGCTGAAAGTGTACTCCTCGATTCTGCCGCCTTCCAGATCGACCTCAGCCTGCATAAACATTTCTCTTGCCGACGTGGACCTGCCCTGCATGTGAACGTATCCCGAGAAATCGGTCTCAAGACTTCCAAAGACGATGTTCTTGAGATCAAGATTTTTCACCTCTCCATCAAAGTCGTACTCCTCAGGTATCCTTGAGAAGTCAAATGTTCCCCTTCCATTGATGGGCGAACCGAAAACCCTGCCGCTGACGGAGGAGAAAATGAATTTGCTGTTCTGATAGGTGTATGCCGTTTTCAGGCGTTCAAAGCGCCTTCCAAAAAAAAGACCGTCTAAGGTTGCCTTCCCCCCGAATTTCTTGAGGTTTCCCTCACACGTCCCCTCCAAATCCAGAACGCCCTCCAGGCCCACACCGGTCAATTTCGCTACGTCCTCCAGATTCACCGGCTTTGCCCTCGCCGAGAGTGAGAACTCGGGGCTGGGCAAGTTAATCACGTTCCCGGAGACCTCCAGATATGAGTCCTGTGTTTTAACCCTGAATGCCTGGACCGACAACGTGTCCTTCTTCAGCCAGAAGAAACCGGACATATGTTTCACCATGAAATCCTTTTGCAGGTATGCCAGCTCTCCTCGGAAGATATTTGACCTGATTCCCTGGCCGTCCTTAGTTAAAGAAAGCTCGAGATCCAGTTTGTCGATGGTGGATTGTTTCTCGGGAGAGAGAAATTCAAGAGTGGCCTCTTGAATTTTGAGGTTTCCAACCCTGAAATCGAACAAGCCCGTTTTCGATATGGTCTTCCTTTTCGCCCCGGGAATTATCACCAGCAGCCTGCCTTCCTCTGTCTTTATGAGAACAAACCGCGGCCGATCAACGACCAAGGAATCGATGATCCATCTTTTTCTCCACAGATTGGCCAGTCTGTAATTCAGCTTGAGTCGAGGAATCTGAGCGACCCGGTAGGTCGTATCCCCCCAGATAAAGTCAACCGTGATATCCGTGACTGTCAACTCTTTCCAAAACTGTCCGCTTACCTCGCCCACCTGAACCTTGAGGGAGTACTTGGTCTGCACGAGTACACCCAATACACGGTTGACTTGATTCTCCAGCAATCTGGTTTGAGTAAGCACCACCCAGAAGGCTAAGCAGATAAAGAGCAAAAAGGAGAAAAAATACAGGGGGAATTTAAGTCTTTTCCTCATCTAACGAAAAGTCACCTGGTTTCTCTGACATTACTCATCTTTAGTTATACCACAATCTTCAATTTGCGCATCTCGCAGTTTGCGAGGCAAATGAAACCAAAAAGATACCGTGTCTCCGGCTAACCATTAAATTTATACGATCATATCCGCTAAAAGTCGTTCGTCAAGTTCAAAAAGGGAACCAGAGCGTGTTGGAGATGATTCTGACCCGCAAGAGTAATTGGACCTCGACGCCTCTGAGAGACCTTACCGGGCTACACGGACATGGGTCGATTTCCCTTGCCCGAACCTGAGTCAAGGTAGGCTCTGTTGTGTTGCCTTCTTCCCGGATGTTGCCGGACCTTATTCATGCGAAAAGTCGTACGTTCCCCAGAAAACTTTGGTAGCCGGCCCGGTCATATAAAGGTGTCCGTCCTTATCGTTCCACTCTATAACCAGCTTGCCTCTGTCAAATAACGCCGTCACCTTGCGGTCAAGCTTCCTGGTCAGTACGCCGGCTACGGTTGCCGCCGAAGCTCCGGTTCCAGACGCCAGAGTCTCCCCCACTCCCCTCTCCCATATCTTCAATCGTATTTTCTTCGGACTAAGAATCTTCACGAACTCCACGTTGGTCCTTCGGGGGAACAATGAATGGTTTTCTACCTGCTTTCCAATTTTTCGCCATTCGGGGCTGAATTCTCTTACAAACATCAGGGTGTGAGGATTCCCCACAGAAACACAGGTGATTAACACATTCCGCCTCCCCAGCTTCAATGTCTCGTCTATGCAGAATCTCCCACGACCCTTCATCGGTATCTTCTTTCTCTCCAATATGGGCTTGCCGATATCTGCACGGATCACGAAATCATCGCCTGTTTCGATTATCTCGGTGTTAATTACTCCGGCTTTGGTTTCAATACTCTGAACTTTACTTCTGGATAACCGCTTTTCGTAAACCAAGCGGGCAAAACATCGAATCCCGTTGCCGCACATCTCCGCTTCAGTCCCATCCGGGTTATAGAAGACCATTCTGAATCTGTGCTTTCTGCCGGGAGCCACCAATATCAAGCCGTCAGCGCCGACTCCGAAATGCCTATCGCAGATCTTCCTTGCCAGATCGGGGAGAACTGCTTTGGCTAATCTCCGTTTGAAGCAATCAACATACAGGTAGTCGTTTCCCAGAGCCTGCAGTTTAGTGAATTCGATCTTCATCTCGTCCTATCCCACTCGATAAGCCGGAGAACACAAAACCTCGATTCGACCATTATTCCCGCCGGGAAGGCTGATCCCGGCTAGAACCTCCTCTCCACCAATTCCACAGAATTGTGAAGTACATCTTTCAGCTCCGGCTCGGTCAGTCCTGCGCCCAAGCCGACTTTTCGCAAGAGCTCTTCGGAGAAAAGCTCTCTGCCTGTGTGCGCATCCGTATTTATCACCAACTTAGCCCGGTACTTTCTTGCCAGCACCACCAGACGACCGTTGGCCAGGCAATGCCCCTTGCGGGCCGACAGCTCCAGATAAACTCCCTTCCCTTTGGCCAGCCTTACCTCATCTTCTCTGATCATTCCTGGATGTGCCAGGATATCGATATCGCTTTTCAAAGCAAAGAGATTCGTTTCTGGGCGAACCGGTTCGACCGGAGATTCACCATGCACCACCACTATCTTCGCTCCCAGACATCTCGCCTGGCTCGCCAGATCCGGAATCATGGGAGGAGGCACATGAGTTATCTCCACCCCGGGCAGAACCTTGACCTTACTATGTTTGCTCAGGTCCCCGGCTGCCTTAATCAGTTGCTTCAACGTCATCTCCATATTGCCCGAGTCAACGTGGTCAGTAAGGGCGATGGCTTCGTATCCGGAGACTTCCGCTTTCCTCACCAACTCTGCAGGTATTAAGGCTCCGTCGCTTAAGACGGTGTGCGTATGCAGGTCGATCATGAATCTCACTTTCTGTTTAGCCTACATTCTCGGAATGCTAATTTAATCGCATTTCCCCTGTATGCAAACACTTTTTGCGCCGCCGCTTCCACGTTCATCCCGCGTGGGAAAATCAAGCTTCCAAAAAAGATCACAGGTAATCTGATACTAACAAAGCAAAGGGAAATTCACGTTTTATTCGCAAACCAGTTCCCTTAGCATATTATCCCTAAAGCACTTGCAAGCCTTAGCCAATAATCGACAGGTAGCTGGCTAGATTTTGCTTGACAAATTGGCTGGGAGCCGCTTGTTTACGGAGGAATAGAGTTGGCTCGCCTGTGGGGGGACGGGAAGGTCATGGAGTGCTGCAAACAGCGGGAGCATGCTGTTGTCGGCAGATGAAGAAAGGAGGCTCCCGCGTGCCCCTGCACGTAGGTTTTTTCTTAGATCATGTATTTCAGGTGATGCTCTCAATCCTTGAGTTATCGTGGAGTTGGTTTTCCCAGCTCAGCCAGGAGGTTGGGGCGCGTTTCGGCCTGTGGGGAATGGTGGGATTGTATCTGCTTGCCACGATGATGTCAATGTGGCTGGTGTATCAGCTCTTTCGGATCCTGGCGTTTATTTTGATGCGCATAGTTCTTCCCTTGGCTCTCGTAGCCTTATCCTTATTCCTCCTTATCGTTCTCACATCCTGACACAGTCCTGGAAGTAAGTCGCCAAGGCTTCATTCATCTTCAGCAGCACGGCTGCCAGTTTCATCGGCGTCTTCGAGTTCTGCTCCTTTGCTTTTGACAAACCGTGCAGCTCGATTTATATTGCCTGAGAAGTTATTAGGCATTAAAGATCAATGAGAAAACTGACCTCTTTCAGGACGTACGGTGACAGACATGCAGATTTAGAATACATCAAAGGGAGCACCCTAGCAATTGTGGGTTATGGCAGCCAGGGAAGAGCACAAGCCCTCAATCTGAGGGACTCCGGGTTGGAGGTGATAGTCGGGTTGCCCAAAGGAAGCAAGAAAGCCCGGGTGGCTCGGAAGGACGGCTTTTCGGTCTACTCGACTGAGCATGCCGCCAAGAGCGGCAGCCTTGTCTCAATCCTCATCCCTGACCATCTTCACCGGCAAATCTACCGCCAGCATATTGCACCGCATCTAAGCCCGGGCAAAACGCTGCTTTTTGCCTGCGGTTTCTCCATACATTTCGGGCTCGTGCTTCCGCCCGATTTCGTGGACGTGATAATGGTCGCGCCCCATGCCCCAGGCGAAGTCATGAGGAATCTCTTCCTGCAGGGCAAAGGGGTTCCCTGTTTCATCGCCGTTGGGCAGGACAAAAGCGGGCATGGCAAGAACAAAGCTTTAGCCTACGCCAAAGCCATAGGATGCACAAGAGCCGGTGCGTTTGAGACCACTTTCGAGCACGAAGCTATCGGCGATCTGTTTGGCGAGCAGGCGGTCCTGTGCGGCGGATTGACCGAGCTTTTGAGAGCGGGCTTCGATGTGCTGGTAGAGGCAGGACTTCCAGCTGAGAACGCTTACCTGGAATGCGTGCATCAACTGGACTATATAGTGAACACCATCAAATCATATGGAATAGCCGGATTGTTTGAACGAATCAGCAAGACGGCGGAGTTCGGCTCTTATGTCTCCGGGAAAAGAGTCATCACCGCGGACGTCAGAAGGCGAATGGAGAAAATTCTCAAAGAGATCAAGGATGGCAAGTTTGCACGAGAATGGGCGAAAGAGCACGAAAGCGGCATGAGGAATTACCGCAAGTTCAAAAAAGAGGCAGCACGGCATCCTATTGAGAAGGCAAGCAGGAAGATAAGAAGGCTGTCAAGCTGAACAGGCTCCCCGCGGCGAATCCGGATACCCTATGTTGTCAAAAGAAAAACTCAAAAAGCTATCCAAGCTCAAGACCAAAAAGGGACGCCAAGAGGAGGGGAAGTTTTTGGTCGAAGGTCTGCGGCTCTGTGAGGAGGCAGCCCAATCCGGCTGGCCAATTGAGACAGCTATCCACACCACATCCTTCCAGGAGAAACCACGGGGCAACAAGCTTCTGAGAAGGCTGAAGGATTTGAGCGTTTATCTGATTCCGGCGAAGAACCATGATCTCGGGAAGCTGTCTGGTACAAAAACCGCTCAAGGAATAATATGTGTAGCAAGAACCAAAAGGCCATGGCCGAGTGATATGTGGGAAAAGAAGACCAGGCTGGTTGTGGCGTTAAATGCAATCCGCGATCCGGGAAACGTGGGAACCATCATAAGAACCGCTGACGCCTTCGGAATTGATACTCTGATGCTATCGAAAGATACCGTAGAGCTATTCAACCCAAAGGTAGTGCGCTCCAGCATGGGGGCTATCTTTCGTCTCAAGGTCTTCGATGAGGTCGATTTAGAGCCAACTATTCTTCGGCTGAAAAAGCGCAGATTCAAGATCGTCGGCACGGATGTCAAAAAGGGTACCGGCCTTCATGCATTCCATCCATCCGGGAGAATCTGCCTTCTGATCGGCAGCGAGGCAGAGGGGTTAAGCAGGGAGCTTCTGGAGCTTTCTGATCAGATCGTGCACATTCCGATCCGTGGCAAAGCCGAATCGCTCAACGTGGCGATAGCAGGCGGAATTCTTATCTACCATATTGCAAAGAAGCGAGCACGCCACAGAGGGGCATGACAACCAGGCAACCCATGCAGCCCCCGGTACCAGCATCTGTAAGTCCCACCAGAAGTCTCAGGTGTCCTCTGGAACGGCAGTTTAACGGATTAGAGTCTGGCCGGAATTCTTTTGACTTTGAGGCAGGCGTATCGTATACTAACGCTGGGCTGTCACGTTCCACTGGCTCGTTTAGAAGGAGCGAAGCATGACAAAACGCGGTAGTTTCACATTGCCCTTCAGTGCTATCGTAGGACAAGACCGTCTCAAGTCGGGTCTGCTTCTGAACGTGGTCAATCCGCGAATTGGGGGCCTCCTGATCAGAGGGGCCAAAGGGACCGGCAAGAGCACCGCGGTGTATGCTTTGGCTGACATTCTGCCGCCGGTGGCGGTGGTGGCCGACTGTCCGTTCGGATGCTCATTTCAGGACCCCGGCAACAGGTGCGATTCATGCAGGGCCCGTTTCGAGAAAGGTGAGGAGATTCCCACAAAGGAATTGAGGATGGAGGTGATCAACCTTCCCTTAAGCATTACCGAAGACAGGCTGATTGGTTCCATCGACGTGGAGAGGATTCTGAAAGAGGGTGAGAAAGCCCTTCAGCCGGGACTCTTGGCTCAGGCCAACCAGAACATCTTGTACGTGGACGAGATCAATCTGCTTCCCGATCACATAACCGACGATCTTCTGGACGTGACTGCCATGGGATGGAACACCGTGGAACGGGAAGGATTCTCCATCACCCACCCCAGCCGGTTTGTGTTCGTGGGGAGCATGAATCCCGAGGAAGGGGAACTCCGTCCCCAAATTCTGGATCGCTTTCCCCTCTCCACACTGATCAAGACCGTCAGAGACGAGGAAGCAAGAGTGCAGATAATCAAGAACAACCTCCTTTTCGAGAAAGATCCCCTCGGCTTCAAAAATCAGTTCCGGGAGCGGGCGGAGAAGCTTCAGAAACAGATTCTCAACGCTCAATCTCTTCTTCCCCAGGTTGAAATAGGCGAGCCGGTTTACTACATCGCGGCATCCACCTGTGCCAAGCTGGAGGTGGACGGGCAGCGGCCTGATATCGTTATAGCCAAGACGGCTTGCGCGGTGGCGGCTCTGGACAACAGAACCGAGATCAGGGAAGAGGATCTTCTCAAGTCCGCGTTTCTGGCCCTTTCCCATCGCACTCGCCAGGGCGGATTCGAGCCTCCTGCTACCGAAGAACAGATTCAGACAGCCTTCCAGGAGAGCTGCGGCAAATGGGGCTATCTGTGGAAGGAAAGAGGCGGTGCTGAAGTCTCCGCGCTTAAGGGGGAAGGTGTCGCTGAACCCGCTGACGAAACCCGCGTAAAAAAAAAGTCATAACCCCGGCTGACCAAAGACCACTGCAGAAACCTTCCGCAAAGCAGCTTGTCGCCGGAGTTCCGCTGGTAGATCCCAAAGCAGCCCTCCGGTCGCTGGTTTCCTATTTTGACCGATGGAGGATCAAGCTTTCCAAAAGGGCTCCGACCCGAAAAGTACGGGAGTTTGTGGGCAAGCGTGCGCCGAGCATTACCTCGTCCACGCGGGGACGCCCCATCGGCCACAGAAAGCCCAAAGCCATCCCCACATCAAATGTTGCCATCATACCCAGTATAATTTCGGCTTTAGTCAATCGCGGCAAGACCGGAAAGCGACCGAAAGTCAAGTTAGAATCCTCCGACCTGCAAGTCTGGATAAGACGAGGAAGAAGCGCGGTCACTCTGGTCCTGATCACCGACGCCAGTTTCTCCACCTATCATTTCCTTCCTGCCGTCTCAAAGGCTCTCTCCATCGTCTATCGAGACGCTTACCGGAACCGGGATCGTCTGGGTCTCATCGCCTTTCAAAAGAACTCGGCCCGGATCATGAATCATCCCACCAACAATCTCAGAGTGGTGCTCGGAAACCTGGCCCGCCTTACTCCTTCCGGTTTCACTCCCTTACCAGACGGCTTGAAAAAAGCGTTGGAGGTTTTCAAACAGGAAAAAAGAAGATCCTCTAACTTCATACCCTATGCCGTTCTCATCAGTGACTGTTTCCCCGAACCGCTAACTCATAAATACGCTGATCTGCTGGAGGAACCTGCCTACGCTGAAACGCTGAAACTTTCCAAGGATTTCAGAAGAGAAAAAATCGCTATCGTGGTGATTAATCCTGCCCACGGCAAAGCCAAAAGCGGCGAGCTTTTCGGGGGCAGCAGGTTGGGAATGAGAATTGCTCAGATGTCCAACGGCACATATTACGGCATCTCGGAAAAGGAAGTCCCTTCTGCTTCGACTTTCTTTGCCAAGCATTTCCAGAGAAGGTACGCCGACAGGCAAGCTGAAGCCATCTCCAAGTTTCTGAACGACTTCAGAGTGGATCTCCTGACAAACCAGAGGCGGCCAGATTAGCCGAAACAGGTTAGGGAAAACACGGGACTTGAGCGTCTTCATCCGACAGATGAATAGCTTTTTCGCTTGACAAGTGCAATGTATTTTGTTTAGATTGGAATTCACGTTGAGCTTAACTGATGTATTTGGGTACGGAAGGAGACCGACAGCCAGATCTCTTAAGAACCGTCGAATCACAATCCCGAGGAAAAATGGACCTGTTCGACAAATGCATAAACTTCACCGAGGCGGAGAAGGTGAAAAGCCTTGGAGTCTATCCCTATTTCCGCGCCATCTCCTCCGGTCAGGATACCGAGGTGACAATCGACGGAAGGAAGATGATCATGATCGGCTCCAACAACTACCTGGGCTTGACCTCCCATCCCAAGGTGAAGGAAGCCGCCATGCAGGCGGTGGAGAGGTTCGGCTCTGGATGCACCGGATCCAGGTTTTTGAACGGCACTCTGGAGCTGCATGAGGAGCTGGAGGACAGGCTAGCCAGGTTCATGAAAAAGGAGGCTGCGTTGGTCTTTTCCACCGGCTTTCAGACCAATCTGGGAACCATCTCCACTTTGGTCACCCGAAAAGATTACGTGATCATCGATAGATCCGTTCACGCCAGCATAGTGGATGCTTGCAGGCTCTCTTACGGCACCGTGCTAAAATTCAAACATAACGATATGGCAGATCTGACTCGCGTTTTGAGCAACTGCGAAGACAATACAGGGAAGTTGATAGCGGTAGATGGCGTGTTCAGCATGGAGGGAGACATAGCCAATCTGCCGGAGATAGTTCCGCTGGCCAAGAAGTATAATGCCAGGCTGCTGGTGGACGATGCCCATTCGATAGGAGTATTGGGAGAGCATGGGCGCGGAACCGCCGAGCATTTCGGTCTGGAAGACAAGGCCGACCTGGTGATGGGTACCTTCTCCAAGTCGTTTGCCTCGCTGGGAGGCTTCATCGCCGGAAGCGAGAGGGTGATCAATTACATAAAGCATTTCTCACGTGCCTTGATCTTCTCTGCCAGTCCCCCGCCTTCTGCGGTGGCTACTTGTCTTGCAGCTTTAGATATCATCGAAAACGAGCCGGAAAGAAGAGAAAGGCTCTGGCAGATTACTCGCAGAATGCATAAAGAATATAAAGCGTTGGGATTTGACATTGGAACCACTCGGACCCCGATTATTCCCATATACATCGGCGATGACATGAAGACCTTCCAATTCTGGAAAATGCTTTCAGACGAAGGAATCTTTGTCAATCCCATAATCAGCCCTGCTGTTGCCCCGGGCTTGCAGCTGCTGCGCACAAGCTACACTGCCACCCATACCGACGAGCAGATGGACAGAGTTTTAGAAGCCTTTAAGAACGTTGGAAAGAATATGGGGGTAATTTAGAAGGGTCCCTAATTTTACTGCACTTACGTGCTGAGATTATCTTATCTCCAGCATTCGGTAATTCGTTAGCCCAGGAGCGGTGCGCGCTCGGCCTCCGAAAAAGGCAATTGATGTCAGTAGCAAAAGATTAAGGGGGAAGATATTTCTGTCCGTTAAAAACCAAGACATCATCCTCACTCCCAGGCCAGTCAGGATAAGTCGACTGTAATGAAATCAAAACCTCCACGGGCGTTCCAAATCCCCGTCGAGCTGCCGCTCAAGTCTTATGTTTTTTGCAACGAGGTATTATGAGAACCCATTTGACGCCTCCGATCCTTGTGCTGTTCGTCTTTTGTCTCTTTAAAAACGCAGGAGGTGCAGTCGACGTGGGGTTCAATTTCAGCACCCGAAAGATGTCCGGGTACACCAAATTTCACATCCAAGGTACCGACTATTATCCCCCTATAGGAAGTGATGTGAAGTGGGAAAGCGAGCTTGAGTTCCCGCTGGACGTTTTTCTGGTTGGTGCGGGCATGAGTCTGAAAGGGAGGTTCAAAACCGGCGAACGCTGGGGTGTGAATCTGGGCGCAGCCAAGAGCATCAACCACCCTTCCGACTACATGAAGGATTCGGATTGGATTGGTGCGCCCGAGTATAATCTCCGGGAGAAGATCAGCTTCACTGAGTCCGAAGCGGAACTGAAAGCGCTCTTCGTCCACTTGGAAGGACGTTTCGCTCTCGCCACATACCCCGCTTTCACACTTGAGCTCCTGGGGGGATACGAGTACCGGGATTTTTCATTTGAGATCCTTGGAGTACGGGGATGGCAAGGTTTTCAGGAGGATATAGTCTATTTTGACACGCTGCAAGGGGTAAACGTGCTGGATTACCAGGTGAGGTATGACATTCTTTATATTGGCCTGGCCACTGGCTTGCGGATCTTGCCCAGACTGGGCTTGGAGGCAAGAGGAGCTTACTCTCCGCACGTTAGAGCCAAAGACCACGACGATCACATCCTACGCCACAAGACCTTTGATGGCGAGTGCAATGGCTGGGCACTCAAGGCCGGAGCCGATCTCCGTTGGATTGTCTTCAAGACCTCCGGCAAGTCCAACTGGTTTATGGGATTGGGTTTTGACCTGATGAAGATTGACGCAGATGGTGCACAGGATCAAAGCTGGTATGGAGATGATCCCGTCTCGGAGGAGGATGACACCGGTAAGAAGCTGACAGGCATAAAGGAGGAGGTCACCAGTAAACAGACCACGATTCACGCGCAGATTGGATACCAATTCTAGCGGTCTCTTCGAACACCCTGGAGACGCATAGAAAAAGTGAGTCCAGAAGGTTCATGCATTCCAGCCTGCGCCCGGGAGTTTGTGTCGCGAGTAGCCCTATCGTTTCCACCATCGTGGTTTCGGGTAGCCTAACCAGTGCGAAACCGACAAGTCCAGCCATGGCGGCAAAGGAGCTGGCGCAAAAAAAGGAGATAAAGATGGTGGCCATCGTAGGCCTGTCAATTCACTAGGTACATCTGAAGAGCAGTTCGCTGGTTTAGTCTGGAAGGAGTATTCCTACGTGAAATGTATAGTTCTTAGATTCGCATGCGCTTGCATTCTCGCGTCCCCGGCCTTTTTGGTTTCCGGCTGTTTCTCCACCCTGCAGACCGCCAAGGTGGAAGGCGGCTTCTCCTTTACCAGTGGTGTTTACACCTATGCGGTCGAAAAGTATGGCTATCCTAAGTCCCACTATGAAGACCACTTTCTGTTTATCCTGATGCCTCGTTATGGCCGGGCGGCTACCGAGAGGAGGATGGGGACGGAAATCGGTCTCAGGCTTCTAACTGACATGGTAGATGAGGGCAAGGTAGGTGAACCTTTTGCGATTCTCCTTGGGGAATTTAAGCTACAGATTCCCAAGAATAGATATCTGGAATTAGCTCTCGGCCTCGACTTCTACTTTTTCTACCCGGGCAGCATCTATCTTCTTGCCAGCAAGGACTTGAGCAAAACCTTCACCCTGTATGGAAGCGGAGAATTGTTCGGTGGCCTGTACAGCTTCGCAATGGAAGAAAATGAAATCGGACTTTACCCTAAGATGGCTCTGGGTACTCAAATGAGTATCTCCAAAAATGTTTCTGTTCTGGCTGAAATGGAGAAGTGGTTCTATAGTGAATGGGATTGGCGCGAGAACCTCCGCTTTGCTGCGGGAGTCAAGGTCGTTTCGCCCAGATAGGAGTATCGTTTATCAGGAATCCAAAACAAAACATCGCATTGCTTCCCATTATGCCTTGTAACCCCCAATGATGTTACTGGCTCACGTAGAAACACCGTTAACAGGAAAATAATGCTTTCCTCTGAGAAGGAACACAGATGCGAGATCAGAAGCTGGTAATAGAGCCTGTTCAAAAGAGAAAGGATTTGCTGGAATTCATCAAGTTCCCCTGGCAGGTCTATAAAGACGATCCCTATTGGGTTCCTCCCCTGATCATGGAAAGAAAGGAGTTTTTAAACAAGGAGAAGAACCCTTTCTTTAAGCATGCCGAGGTTGTTCTCTATCTGGCAAGAAGAGAAGGTCAGACCGTGGGCAGAATCGCGGGAATAGTCAATCACAATCACATTGAATTCCACCAAGAGAAGGCCGGGTTCTTCGGACTGTTTGAATGCGAACGGCATTATGAAGTCACCAAAGCACTTCTCGACTCGGTCCGTGGTTGGCTAAAGGCGAGAGGCATGCAGATCATGCGCGGTCCCGCAAATTTTTCATCAAACGAGGACTGGGGATTGTTGCTCGAAGGATTCGATTCGCCTCCGGTGATAATGATGCCATACAATCCTTCCTACTATCTCGAGCTGGTGGAAAGCTACGGCATGACAAAAGCCAAAGACCTGTATGCTTACTTCATAGATGAAACCCTGCCTACGCCGGAAAGAGTTGTGAGGATGGCGGAAAGCATCAAGAAAAAGGTTGGGGTAACGGTGAGGAATGTCGATATGAAAGACTTCAAGGGTGAGGTGAAGAGAATAAAGCAGATTTATAATTCTGCCTGGAGCAAGAACTGGGGATTCATTCCCATGACCGACAAGGAATTCGATCACCTGGCAAAGAATCTGAAGCAGATCGTGGATCCTCATATGGTTTTCATAGCCGAAGTGAACAACAAACCAGCAGGTTTCTCTCTGGCATTGCCGGATTTTAACCAGGTACTGGCCAAGTTGAACGGAAGGCTTTTCCCTCTCGGAATATTCAAGCTGTTCTGGCATACAAAAGTGCGAAACAAAATCGATGGCGTGCGCATAATAACTATGGGAGTCGTTCCGAAGTATCAGAGAAGAGGAATCGACACGGTCTTTTATGCAGAGACATATAACGTGGGCGTCAAAAGAGGATACAAATGGGCGGAGATGTCGTGGGTCTTGGAGGACAACGTCCTGATGAACAGGACCCTGGAACTTCTCGGCGCAAAGGTGTACAAGAAATATAGAATCTATGAGATCAAGATTTAGATATCACACTGGAGGTGAAGATTCTGTGGTTGCCCAGTTCATTGGGCACGCTTTTGCTCGACAAATCGAGCAACTATACGTCGTCGGAAACCGTTGCAAGCCAAATTAAAGATACTAAACTCGTGTAGTTGCCCAATTCATTGGGCGAATTGAGAATGAATGAAAACGCGCGTGAAAGGAGGAACTAGATGATCGTTACCACCACTCCAATCATTCAAGGTAAAGAGATAAAGGAATACATGGGCATCGTCACGGGCGAAGCCATAATGGGAGCAAATATCGTCAAAGACCTATTTGCTTCCATAACTGACATCGTGGGTGGCCGATCTGCCGCATATGAAAAGGAGCTCACCCGCGCCAGGGACATAGCCGTTCGCGAGATGGAGGAAAGTGCGGCGGCGGTGGGGGCAAATGCTGTGGTAGGGGTTGACCTGGATTATGAAACGGTAAGAGAAGGCATGCTGATGGTAACGGTGAGCGGAACTGCCGTTAAAGTTTAGTCAGCCCTTTGGAGCATCAGTCGGGGCACTTCTCTTTCTTACTAAGGAGGATTTCATGTAGGCAGTGATGGGCCCCAATTGATCCTACTCATGCACAAAATTTCGCACTTTCCAGATGTTTGATGCACAGGGTCAGGAAGGTACGCAGAACTTTCTATCGCCTCGAGTGCAATTCATTTAACAACAAGGCATTACTCCGTGGAACGCAGGATGTTCGGTTCGAAAGAAATTATGGAAATTCGTAAAAATTTTCGAATTTCTCACCGAAAACTGTAAGTTGATGTACAGACGCGCCTTAACCATCCCTATGCCTAAGATGTTGTTCAACAAAAGCTTGTAGTTGGTTTCGTCCGCGGTGTGCAAATTTTTGCCAATTTGGTATGACTTTTGCACCGATACACCATCGCATTTCTTTCCTTCTTTCAAGTAAAACAGCCCCTTCCAGGAGCCCCGCATCCTCGCGGGGCTCCTCGGACCCCAAAAGAGTCTCGTGAGGTGAATATTTGATTCTCCATTCTGTCAGTTCCTTTCACTACTTAAATCCAGAGAGCTAAAGGGCTTTTGTATTGACTTTCGTGGAGAGGGCGACTATAATTGTCCTTCAAAGACCAGACTGATAATAACATGAGCTTTCGTCTTGCTCTGAGGAGGTCAACAGGTGAATATCTTGGTAACTGGCGGAGCGGGTTTCATTGGATCGAACCTGGTGGATAGGTTTATTCAAGAAGGACACAAGGTAGCCGTCATTGACAACCTGTCCACTGGCCTGGAATCAAACCTCAACAAGAAGGCCAGATTCTACAAGGTGGACATCAGAAGTGCGGTCATAGACAGGATTTTCCAAAAGGCAAGGCCCGATGTCCTTTGCCACTACGCCGCCCAGATAGACGTCAGGAAATCGACACGCGATCCGATTTTCGATGCGGACGTCAATATAGTTGGCACCTTAAACCTACTCGACGCTTGCGTCAAACACAAAGCTAAGAAGGTTATCTTTGCCTCCACTGGTGGAGCCATTTATGGTGAGCAGGACTACTTCCCGGCCGACGAAAAGCATCCGGCCGATCCCCTCTCCCCTTACGGTGTGACCAAGCTAACCATCGAGAAGTACCTACACTTCTACCGGGAGACTTACGGTTTGGATTTTGTTTCTCTCCGTTACGCCAACATTTATGGGCCAAGACAGAATCCGTTCGGAGAGGCGGGAGTCGTAGCCATCTTCGCTGAAAGGCTTTTGGCCGGCAAAGAGGCGGTCATCAACGGGGACGGAACCCAAACCAGGGACTTCGTTTTCGTGGATGATGCGGTGAAATCAAATCTCCTGGCTCTGAACTACCCCGAGAGCGACATCTTCAACATCGGAACCGGCGCGGAGACCGACATAAACTCCATCTTTAGACTGCTCAAGAAGATGACCCGGTCAAATCAAAATGAGATTCATGCTCCGCCAAAGCCAGGAGAACAGCAAAGAAGCGTGCTGGACTACTCTAAGGCCAAAAGACTTCTCGGATGGAGGCCAAAGTATAGCCTCCAAGAAGGGATGGCAAAAACAGTTGAGTTTTTCGGCAAGCGAAAAAGTAAGTCCGGCAAATCGTGAGGCTAAAGCAAATGTGCCGATGCCAGATAACGGTGTTGGGTTCGTCTTCCGGTATGCCCTCGCCTTCGCGTTTCTGTTCGTCCTTTTTCTTTCACACGGAAAAGCTAGACTTCCTGGTTGATTGCGGGGAGGGAACCAGTTTCTCCCTTTTGAGAAATAACATTGATCCGGAACTGATAGACCACATTTTCATATCTCACTCTCACGTGGACCATCTGGGCGGACTTTTTCTCTTTATCCAGATGATGCACCTTCTTCAGAGTCGAGGTAGTCTGAAAATCTTTCTCCCGGAGGAAGCTATCCCGGGGGTGAAGGGTTTTCTGCAAACGTGTTACCTGTTCCCGGAGAAGATCACTCCGCAAGTAAGCTTGCATCCGGTTACGTCCGACTTCATGTTTGAGGGTCGGGGGATAACCGTCAAAGCTCAGGCTAATCGACATCTCATGGGAAATGAAATGGCAATCGACGAATCGGGATATCCCAACAGAATGCAAAGCTTTTGCTTCGTGCTAAATGTCTGCAACAAGAAAATCGTATATTCCGGCGACATCGAGTCCTCGAATGACTTAAGTGATATGATCCACGATGCCGATCTGCTCATCACCGAATGTTTCCATCCCCAGCTTGAGGAGTTGATTTCGTTAATGACGGACAAAGCGGTCAAATCGGCAGTGTTCACCCATATGGCTTCTGAATTCGAGCACAAAGATAGTGAAATCCTGGCAAAGGCTCGAAAGATGGGCTTTGCCAAACTTATGATGGCTCACGACGGCATGGTTATAGGCATCTGAATGACATAGCCTTCCGTCTGTCCGGGGAGAAAACAGATTGTCCCCTTGAACTGCCCCCTGAATCTCGCCCACAAGCCCCTATACTTCGTTTGATCATCTCAACCCTCCCGGAACCGGTTACGTTGGGAGCCTGCTCCAGCGTGGGCAGGGTTCGGGTCGAAGAAGGCCAGAGTAGTGCTTTAGCGTGCTCCGATAGCAACCGACTCAGGTGGTGACATAAGCGCTTGATAAAGAAGCTGTTATAGGCCCTTTCTTTGCCTGCCCGTTGGCCTCAAGAAGCCAACCCGAAGCCGCCAGAGAACAAGTGGTGAAGCTAACCTTTTGACGATAAATACATTAGTCGAAGGCCGGGAAATGGGCCTAGTCGGTCCAAGTTTTTTTAGGCAACCGCAAATCTCTCTTGACAAGGTGCGTTTTGTACCGTATAATTAACTTGGAAAGGAGTTGGTGATTTTGTGAGACAGAAAGGGGGTTTGAGATGAGATGACCAATGTCATAGTTCGGGACGACGAGACTTTCGAGAAGGCTTTGCGCAGGTTCAACAAATCCTGCGAGAAAGCTGGCATCCTGGCTGACGTCAAGAAGCATCAGCATTTTGAAAAGCCATCCGAACGCCGCAAGAGAAAGATGGCCGCGGCAAGAAGAAAGAATCGGCGGAGAGAAACATTCTAAACCATGTCGGACCAAGAGAAAAGCGACGGCGCCTCCTCTCTCAAACAAAGAATTGATCACGACTCGAAGGAAGCACTAAAAACGAAAGACTCTCTCAGGCTAAATGTCCTCCGCATGATAAAATCGGAGATCAGATACAAGGAGATAGAAAAACGCTCAGAGCTTTCCGACGACGACGTGATTTCAGTTCTATCTTCATCGATAAAAAAGCGCAGGGATTCGATTCAGCAATTCGAAAAAGGAGGAAGGGACGATCTGGCTTCCAAAGAGAAGATGGAGCTTGAGGTGATTTTGAAGTACATGCCCGAGCAGTTGACCGAAGAAGAGCTCAACCAGATCATCAGCCAGGCGATCAAAGATGTAGATGCCGCAGGTCCTCCCGACCTGGGCAAGGTCATGAAGCACATAATGCCAAATGTTCGGGGAAGGGCGGACGGAAAAAAGGTTAACCTGTTAGTCTCTTCTCGACTTCAAGCCATCTCAGACGAAGAATGAAAATGTTTGCTCAAAAAGAGAGCAGGACGATGTAACCTAAAGCAAACAGATTTTGCACAATTGCCCCTGGTGCAAAATGAAGACAAAAGAAAACTGTTATCCGAAAGATGGCACGTTGCCCGATCGAGAATCGCGGTGACGTGCCGTCTGTTTATGCCAAATCTATTTGCGGTGAAGTGGCTAAGGACAAAACCAGGGCGGAGGATGTATACCGATATTTAACTGCGGTTTCGTTAGTCGAAAAAGGGAGGGGGAGAGATGAATTGGATTGATTTTGTGTTAGTGGGCCTGCTTCTGGTGGCGATCATCATCGGTTCCAGAAGGGGGCTTTTCAGCGGACTGATGGGGATACTGGGACTGACCAGCGGGGTGATCTTTTCGGTCAACTATGTAGACCAGATTACGGCTAAGTTTCTTTCGCACATGCGAGTCTCCCCGGTTATGGTGGTATTTATGGGCATCGTGGTGGTGTTTGTGTTAGTCTACCTGTGCACCAAAATTCTGGGTTCCCTTTTCTACAAGTTCGCCTCGCTCAAACCCTTAGGTAACGCGGACAAGGTGGGAGGCGCAATAATGGGAGTCTTTCAGGGCTGGATCGTCCTGGGGGTATTTCTCTTCTTGCTGATATTCCTTCCGCTTCCCAGAGCTTTTGTCGACAAATTGGACGCTTCCTTCTTCGCTCCGGGGATGAGAGGAGTGGTCCCCATGATCTATGATGAAACTGCGTTCCTTCACCCGGAGAATCCCAGTCTGGTCGATAAGATGAAAACAGCTCTGCGGACCAAGCCAGGCAAATCATCTGGAGAGTGGGGCGGATTCTCGGAAGAAGGTCCCTCAGTCTCCAGAATTATCAGCATGATGGAGGCATATTTCGGAACTTAGATTTTAGCAGTTAAAATAGAGCAGGATATCATTCCCAACGGAGGAAAAGGACGTTATCTGGGTTGTGGAATTTTTCTGTTGGGATTTTATTTCTTCACGCAGACAAACCATACTGGGTCTGATGGACGAACACACATTAAGGGTATTGGAGTTCGATAAGATACGGGATAAACTCTCAAAGCATTGCCTCTCTGAGATGGGGAGGGAATTGGCTCTCTCCGTCTCTCCCACCAGCGATAAGGAGATTGCAGAGAAGGAGATAAGACAGACCACCGAGCTTAAGCAGATACTTCTGTACGAGGGGAGCTTCCCCCTTACATCCATGAGAGACATCCGGGGCTCACTTAGAAAGGCCGGGAAGGAAGGGTCAAGTTTAAGCGCAGAAGAACTTCTCAGCATTCCCCACGTTCTGAATATCTC
>CAYGCR010000047.1:0-1113 GCA_964348415.1 uncultured Ignavibacteria bacterium
TGTTCTTCCGGCACGCACGCTCACGTTTGGAAACGTCTTGGTGCAGTATCCGGCTTTCGAGAACTCAATGTCATACGCTCCAGGAACCAGAAGCCATCGGTGTCGGCCGAAAGCGGGGTCGCTGGTTCGGGGAGAGACTTCAGGTGAATCCAGCTCAAGTATCCTGACCTGCGCCTTCAAAGGCTGCCCGGTGACGGAGTCTGATACAATGCCGGTGAGACCGGTTCCCCGCACCCGATCCAAAAGATACAAAGCACCGGGTTTGTTGGCTGAGTAAATGCTGTCCACCTCGGAGCCCGGTGGAATGAAGATCGGATACGGAACGGTTTCGATCACGAACTCGAAAGTCCTCTGAGTGCCGTAGAACCAGTTCTGACTGTAGCCCACCATTACCGATACGCGACCGTGCTCATAGGTCCCTTCCTCGCTGTGTTTGGCGATGCGAGATGCTATCTCTCTATCTATGTCGGTTAGTGCGCTGTCATCCGGGGCGGTGGTTCCGCCCTGCCAGTCAATCCAAGGATAGAGAACATACTCTCCGTAACTGTGGTAGGAGATGGACAAGACGAACTTCTCTCTTTGCGCCAGGTTTCGGATAGCCCGGCTTTCGCCCTCGGAGAAAGGGTACTCCCCGCGATAATCCCATTCCCAGGGAACGCCGCTTCCTCCCAGTTCCCACTTAAAATCGTAGTTGCGGTTGATATCCACCCCCTCGGTGTTGCAGAGATGCCAGTCATTGCATTCGTACTCGTAGAGTATCCCGTTGCCATTCAGATCCTTGCCGTTTTTCCTCCAGTACAGGCTTATGCTGTCAGTAACCACGGAGTGACCATCCGGGTTCACAATCGGAATGAACCAGATCTCGGTTGAGTCCACCCACCCGGTGACATCAGGGTCCGTTCCATAATCGCTCAGAAGATCGTTTATCAGCTTCGTGCATATTTCCAGTCCCATAACCTCGCAGGCGTGATGTACGCCGTTGTACAACACCGCCGGCTCATCCTCTTCCTGCTGGACGTTGTCGGAGATCTTGAAGGCCCAGATGATCCTCCTTTCTTGAGTCGAAACACCGACGCTCTCTAACATGGCGATCTCTGGGTAAGCGGATTGAAG
>CAYGCR010000047.1:1213-10558 GCA_964348415.1 uncultured Ignavibacteria bacterium
GAGTCGAAACACCGACGCTCTCTAACATGGCGATCTCTGGGTAAGCGGATTGAAGCGCGAGCACTTCATTGAGCATCTCCTGGTAGGTGTGGTATTCCGGATCTAAGGAAACCTTCAGAGCCGCCCACTCCTCCGTGGTCAGCAGAACCTGGGTTTCAAAACCCCTGCGGATGAGTTCATCCAGTTGACGTTGGCTGGCGATCACATCTATGGGCATTTCCCCTTCGATTTCGCTCCACAGCTGAATGCCTATGTCCTTGACTTTTTGTATCTGGCCGGGATGAGAAATGAAAACCCGAACCAGCATCTTGTTACCGCTGTGGGCTAAAGCCGTCTGGTCACAAGTCAAGCCCAGCCACACCAAGAGGGCGCAAATACAGTATACCCTCTCAAGGTATTTTCTTCTTCTGATGCGGATTTCTCTTCTTGATTCTGAATCGGCCTGAGGCTTCATTGCTGATCCAGACCACCCATTTAGCACGGAGGAGGTGGCCCGTCTCGATAGAGATAATTCAGCAGATAAACCACGTCATTGCTGGTAACGTGTCCGTCACAGTTGGCGTCTCCCGCTTCCAAGGGATCGGGAGCAGTTCCGTTTCTGAATAGATAGCTTATCAGATAAACCACGTCCGCTCCGTCTATTTTCCCATCCCCGTTGGCATCCCCGCGAACGTACTGAGGGGGAGGCTTGCCCACTCCAAACCAATCCATAATCCTTCTCATGAGAGTGCAGGAGTTGCCGGGATAGGAGCCCGCTTGCGGAACCGCCTCAAACGAAAAGGACAAAAAGACGACCTTGTAGGCGGATGGCCCGGAGGCAGGATAACGCAAGCCACAATAGTTGACCAGGCCGGTGCTAACTCCAGAGGCTCGGTCGATTTGGGCGCCCGCTCTGGGAACGGAAGAAGCCTTCCCCGTTTCGTAGAAAATGCCGGCGGCGCTTGCTCCCGGAACTACGTAGTCGGAGAAATTGAAAAAGGGATAGCTCAAGCTGAAAGACATTCCATCAGAGATCGTGTCGCCGCTGATTCCGGCCACTGATCCTATGGTCTCATCATCATTATGCCCCACCACGTGCAGATAGTCGGTGATGAAGGTATTGGGGTTGTTGTCCAGCAGGAGATCCTGGCTGGACAGAAAGAGATTCCCCCCGCTGTCCAGATAAGTCGTGAGCCGCGCCTGATCTGTAGCAGTCAGCGTGGTGGGATCTGATATGGTGCCGTAGTCATCGCCAGTGCTCCACACGACCGCCTCATAGAGTTCAAGAACTGTATCCGGTGGGCATCCCTGGACTGCGTAAGTCCATACATCGTATCCCACACCCACCGAATCCAGAGCAAAGAGGAAATAGCTTTCATACATCTCCCCTCCATCGTCGTCCACAAACAAAATCGGCTTTTGCCCAATAATGAGCCTAAAAGTATCCACTGCCGAATAAGGGCCTTGGGCACCGATTTCTAAAACCAGAGACGCGGGATGACCAACCGGACACTCCTCTTCAATGGTGATCTGGTAAGGCGTAATAGACGTCCCGGTGCCTTGGGGAGCCATGTCCGGGTATGAGGACATGCCAGACGTCACGGTCACGTATTGATCATTTGACACCAGAAGAGCTTCCACCTGCACGGCTCCGTGACCACCTTCGTTCTTCAAGGTAACGGCCAGGTTGCAGGTTTCCCCAGGATCAGCCCGCCCGTTTCCGTTGCCCAGGATATCGTCCACCTCCAGCGAGTAACAGACCAAAAGAGGGGCATGTGCCAGAATGTTGGGACCCTCGTAGCTCCAATTACCGTTGGTCGCGGTCATGTCCAGCTGAAACGGTATGACCTCGCCGTCCTCCATCTCGGTAGAAACCCAAAAAACGAACTCAGTCGAGCTTGAAGCGGTTGCACCGCCTGGAATATCGCCGTAAAGCGCCTGGCTCTCAATCACGGTGACCAACGGGTGAGTTGTGGTCAAGGTTGCCTCCGCGTCATAAGCAGTGGAATCCCCTATGTTCTCCAGCACGATACTAAACTCAATCGTCTCCCCGAAATCGACATCTCCATCGTTGTCACCCGAACTCTGCCCCACACTATCGTCATCTATCTGATAGCTGTGGAGCGTGAGGTACGCGCCGGTGACTGCACGGGGATGGGTTACTGCATCGATATCACATCCCGGCTGCCACTCGGTCGCGCTTCCATCGTTATCATCCACGATCTTGAGGTATCTGATAGTGTCCGTCGGAAGAGAGGAGATATCGAACGAGGTCGTCCCAAACCCGCTACTTATGTAACTCCAGGTTCCTCCGTAGGGAACATCACTCCAGTAGACATAATATCCATCGGCGCTTCCAGCCTCATAAATGGTAAAATCGTCTCCCTCAACATTCACTATGGGAGTGTTTTCACCCATGTCCAGCTCAACGTGCCCCCCCTTTCCTAGCGATGCGTAGATTTCATCCGGAAGCCCCAAGGCAGCGGAGGCAGCGGTAGGGTTGTTTTGATATTGGTTAGGCCAGGAGTAAGGATCATAAAAGTAACAGGAGACCACATGCACTGCAAAAAGCTCCACAGCAGGCCTCAAGGCCACGTTCAAGATGGTAGGCGACCCCCCGGCTACCACCACTCCGGAGATAGTGGTATCCTGGTACCCGTTGGCGGAGAATTTTAAGGTGTAGGTGCCAGGCAAAAGATTCTTCTGATAGTCACCCATTACCGGATCGGCATAAACCGGCAGCCCCAGTTCCACAGACCTCACCATTCCCTCCAGCGGTTCTCCGGTACCAGCATCGGTTATCACACCCCTCACGCCGTCATCTGTTCTCTCCATCATGGCAAGCATGGCGGTTCTATTCTGGTTCCAGACATTGGAAATGTTGTAGTTGTCAACCTCAATGGTGGCATCGAAGTCTCCCCTGCAGCCGTAGCTCCAATCGTTGCAATCACCGAAAACCACATACCACTCGTAGCCTTCCACTACCCAATAGCCGTTGTAGGAACCATATTCCTCGGAAATGTCCACGATAAAGGCGCTATCGGCTAGCGGGAAGTCTTTATAGTTCCACACATAATTGACTATATCGCCGGAGGTATGGAAAGAGAGAGAAATGGAGAAGTTGTTTTTCAGCCCGTGTTCTCTGATCACCCTTGTCTCAGGCTGGGAAAAGATGCCAGGAGAATCGTAATTCCACATATGGCCGTAATCTCGGTTGAGGTCGACCCCGGCCGCATTGCCCCGCGTACCGGCGGTCCTGCCATCCGGGTTCATCATGGGGATTATCCACGTCTCCATATCATTGACCAAGTGCGTGACCTGGGGATCCGATCCGTAATTGTCGGTGAGATATTCCAGCATCAGGAGTCCCATCTCCACCGACATGTATTCATTTCCATGATGATTCCCGATTATACGAAATTCAGGTTCATTCTCTTCCGTAGCCGGATTGTCACTGATCTTTGCACCCAAAATCATCCTGCCTTGAATTGAATAACCCAAGGTGTCGAGAATCATTATGTTTGGGTGATCCGCAGCTGCTTGCTGCATTTCTGCCACCAGGTCGCTGTACGAATGAAATTGCCGGTCCCAGTCGGCACCGAAGAGAGCAATATTTCTTTCTTCCGGACTCCAGAAGGTAACCTCCACGTTGTAGCCTTTTGCCACCAGATCGTCCAAGCGCTCGGAATCGACGACCACATCTAACCAACCGGCTCCGGCCCCGTCTACGTCCAGGCCCTTCTCGCCCAGCAGCCTCCCCTTCTCTTCTATTGAGCTGACCCACACTCGCGCGTAAATCTCCTCAAAAGCTGCCGCCTTCGACGCCTGCCACAAAGTGAGCCCAATGACCACCGCAGCGAAAAATGCAACCGACTTCCATCTCATTGAGGTTCTCCTTTCGCAGATGAAGACCCAGGCAAGTTACTACATCAAGAATTATCGTCAGGTTTGACTCCAGGTTTGCTCCGACAGCCCTGTAATTCATTGTCTACTTTTAAAATACGCAGAATCCTGCTTTTGTCAACTGCTTTTTTCTGACATTCGCTGCTTTACCAATTTCGCCGTCCTTGAGAAAAGGAGACCTAACATGTCTGTTCATCCCTGACAAGAACTTTTATGTTGACATCAAACGCGTTTGCCTTAAATTAGCACAGCGTTCTGTCCGGTAAGAGGTGAAAGTTCGATGAAGACAAAGGAGAACCCGTTATGTCGGTCATGATTCTCATGTTTTCAGCCATAGCCCTGAACGTCTGCGGTCACCTTTTTCTAAAGGCTGGTATGAACAAGGTGGGCGTCATCTCAGTCGATCAGTTAGTGCTGAGTTTTGGCAAGATCTTCTCCACCCCCTTTGTGATGCTGGGGCTTCTGTCTTACGTCTCCAGCGTCGCCATGTATATGGTGGTGCTGTCCAGAATAGATATATCCTACGCCTATCCTTTGATGATGGGAATGGGCTACGTCCTGATAGTTCTCTTCTCGTGGCAAATCTTTGGTGAGCCTTTCTCAGCCTTCAAATGGATAGGAATTGTTTTCATATTGATTGGTGTGGTCTTGCTGGGGAAGTAAGAATCTGCTCGCCATTATGACGGTCAGTACACTGTCCGAACTGGTGCTTTACTCAAAAAAATCCTTGCCTACATACGTTTTTATGTTAAGTTTGCGTTAGTCTGGTTACGGGAATCGTCTCCGGCAATGGCAATCAGACCGAAGGCGGCAGACGACGAGACTCTGAAGCGGAAAGGAGAATAGAATATGCCCAGAAAAGTCACGACTTTTGCAGATAAAGTCAAAAAGGAAAAGCATGTGGACTATTGCCCCAAGTGCGGCGGAGCCATCGATCATGTGCTTTGTGTTACCGCGGAGAAATCTGGCTCAGGCTTCTGGAAATTCAGGCAAAAGCACATCGGAGTCTGCAAGTGCAATCAGGACGAAATATACAAGTAGCACTTGCGTTAAAGTAACTTTCTCCTTTCACAAGTAATCCTAAGAACCGTCGATGGAACTCGACGGTTTTTTTCTACTAGCGGGAATACCACCGCCAACCGCAAAGCCCCGCTGATTGAACCAAAAACCCTGCAAGTGCTTACTTTTTTCCAGCTCGGTCTTCTTCTCCAGCATTCATAAAGGCCTCCCCAGTTCAAGCTTTGCCCGCAGCAGGCTGCGACAAAAGGAGGTTCTCATGGGTAACAGCGACGCAACCGAACTTTGTGAAAGAAATAACAAATTTTCTTGCTTTCAGAAAAGGAATTGCGTATTCTGATAAGACATTGTTTATTATTCTGCTTTCACAGCTCGAATTTGTCTCTAGCTCTTCAAACCGCTGGGGAGTGAAGTTATATGCCAAGAATAGAAGTTGATGAAAAAAGGTGCAAAGCCTGCGAGTTGTGCCTGGTGGCATGCCCTCATAAGGTGATAGGCCTGGCCAAGCACTTCAGTTCCACTGGATTTCACCCAGCATGCATGGTCAAACCAGAAGCTTGCACAGGATGTATGCTCTGCGCTTTTGTGTGTCCTGACGTGGCAATTGAAGTATATAAGTAGCCTTTAAATACCCGGAAGGAGAGAGTTTTCTTTGAGACTAAGAAGCCTGCAAAATTCCCCTTGCGAACAGAACAACCGTTGACGGAGTCAATGCTATGGGTGAAAAAGCGCTAATGAAAGGTAATGAGGCGTTGGCCGAAGGAGCTGTGAGAGCCGGATGCCGCTTCTTTGCGGGCTACCCCATTACCCCTCAAAACGAGATTCCTGAATACATGTCTTGGAGACTGCCGGAGGTAGGGGGGACATTTATCCAAGCCGAGAGCGAGGTGGCGGCCATAAATATGCTGTACGGTGCCTCTGCTTGCGGAGCCAGAGTCATGACCTCCTCCTCGGGTCCCGGCATAAGCTTAAAACAGGAGGGAATCTCGTACACCTCCAGTGCCGAGCTTCCCATATTTTATGCCAGCGTGGTCCGGGGAGGTCCGGGCCTGGGCAACATCGCTCCCTCGCAGGGCGACTACTTCCAGTCCACTCGCGGGGGAGGTCACGGGGACTATCGCGTGTATGTCATGGCCCCCAACTCTGTAACTGAGATGGGTAACTTCCCCAGGCGGTGCTATGAGATCGCCGAGAAATACCGCATAGCCACCATGGTCTTGGCGGATGGCCTACTGGGACAGATGATGGAGCCCATCGTCTACGATTTCGATCCCATTGATCCTGAGAGACTGCCCCCCAAGGACTACACCCTGGGCATACAGGACGGCAGGCCACGAAGGATAGTCAGATCCTACGATCTGAAACCTGGGTTCATGGAGCAACACGTGTGGAAACTGATGGAGAAATATAAGAAGGTCGAGGAGAACGAGGTTAGGTACGAGACCAGCATGGTGGATGACGCGGAGCTGCTAATGGTGGCCTATGGTACTGCTTCCCGAGTTTCCAAGGCGGGAATGACCCTGGCGAGAAAACAGAATCTGAGGGTGGGGCTGCTCCGGCCCGTAACCTTGTGGCCTTTTCCTATGAAGGTTTTGAATAATCTGGCATCAGGCATAAAGAAGATACTGGTGGTGGAGATGAGTGCTGGTCAGATGATAGAGGACGTCAGGCTGGCCATAGAAGGGAAAGCCGAGGTGTTGTTCCATGGCAGGCCGGCCGGCGGCATCCCCACCGAGGGAGAAATTCTCGAGGTGGTGAAGAAGATATATTGAATAATGATTTAGACGGAGTATTCGAATCTCGGAGCCTTTAAATCCTTAACCCTTGTGCGCCATGGAAAAGAAAGTCTTTGAGAAAACGAAAGGATTGGAAGACATCCCCATGCGCTACTGCCCGGGATGCGGACACGGGATAATCCATCGGTTGGTGGGCGAAGCTATTGAGGAGCTGGGGGTCAGAAAGCGCACCATCGGTATTGCTCCGGTGGGATGTTCCGTTTTCGCAGACGAGTATTTCAACTGTGACATGATTCAGCCGGCCCACGGCAGAGGTCCGGCGGTAGCAACGGGAATGAAAAGGGTCAGGCCCGACTGCATAGTCTTCAGCTATCAGGGAGACGGGGATCTGGCTTCCATCGGAATGGCCGAGACCATACATTGTGCAGCCAGGTCCGAAAACGTGACCATCATCTTCGTCAACAACGCTATCTACGGAATGACCGGAGGACAAATGGCCCCCACCACCCTCCCGGGTATGAGATCCACCACCTCACCTTTCGGAAGAGACCCTAAGGTGGCAGGAAATCCCATACGCGTATGTGAGCTTCTTGCCGCATTGCAGGGCCCGGCTTATCTGGAAAGGGTCGCAGTCAATACGCCGGCAAACGTGGTCAAGGCAAAAAAAGCGATCAAGAGAGCTTTCCAGGTTCAGGTAGACAGCCTGGGGTTCTCCCTCGTGGAGGTGCTTTCTCAATGTCCCACGGACTGGACCATGACTCCGCTGCAAGCCATCCAGAAGGTGAAGGACGAGATGATCCCTTATTATCCTTTGGGCGTATTCAAAAGCCCTGATCAGAAGGATGAGGAGAAGTAGAAAAGCGGTCCGAGAATTCACCCTCGAGTCGCTTTCTGTGTTCTGTGGGCGAGGGCATAAAGGATCTTTCGGTATTACTGACATAGATGGAGGTTAAATGTATCAGGGTGTGATAATGTCTGGATTTGGGGGACAGGGAATAATCTCAGCTGGAATACTTTTGGCATATGCCGGAATGGTGGACGGCAAACATGTTACTTTTTTCCCTGCTTACGGTGCGGAGATGCGCGGCGGAACAGCCAACTGTTCTGTGGTGGTTTCTTCAGACGAAGTAGCGTCACCGGTAGTCTCCACTCCGAATTCCCTTATCGTGATGAATGAACCATCTCTTTTGAGATTTGAGCCTGCCTTGAAGCCTCAGGGCCTGCTTTTGATCAACAAATCGTTAGTTTCCAGCCAGCCCAAAAGAAATGACATAAATGCCGTGACCATTGATGCCAACAAGATCGCCGAGGAGATCGGAACGGTTAGATGCGCTAACATGGTGATGCTGGGGGCTTTGATAAATCACACTCGGGCGGTCACTCTGGAAAGCTTGACCAAGACTCTGCCCAAGGTATTCCCCCGCGCCAAGAAAGAGATGATAGATATCAACGTGGAAGCTCTGAAGAGGGGCAAGACCTTCTGAACCCAGAGACTTCTCACACGCCGTCAAGAAAGCCAAGCAGAAAACGTAGGAAGATAAATAGAGCAGGGCTGAATGCCCTGGCCTACGCTTTTTTGTGATCCCCTCACATAACGGCCTCGAGGATCTATCCGGTCTTTTGGTGTCAAATTCATTCTAGATTTCCTGCGCACCGATTGGTCTCCGGATTGCATATCCAGAGCGTTGTGGTCTAGGGACAGTTCGGAACCGGACCCTCTCTGTAGAGATAGTTAAGCAAGTATACCACGTCCCCCGTCTCCACCATTCCGTCACAGTCAGCGTCACCCGCCTGGTAAGGAAACGGCGCGGAATCACCGCGAAACAGGTAATTGATTAGGAAAACGACATCCGCTGCGGTAATCAGACTGTCCCCGTTTGCATCACCATAGATGAAAGGCGCGTAGACCACGTCCATCCATCCCTGGTAAGGTCTTGAGTTATGCTTAGTCGCGGTTAAGTGCAAAATTCCTTCGGCGGTTGTGGACAATGAGAAATTGCCCTCCCCTGAGGCGTTAGTATAACCGATTTGATAAATCTCTTCATTCATCAGGCATACCAGAACACTCTCCACCGGGGCGCCGCCGGAAGTCACCACGACTGACAGGGAATAATCGCCCGTAAGAATCGTATCAGGATGGGATACATCCAATGTGTGAGGGAATTCCGTCCAGATCTGCATGGTGGGGTCACCGAACCAGGTGCCCATCTCAAAGGTGATCTTGGTTTCCTGCAGATCCGATCCCCATGGGTAACCTTGCCCGCCCGTAAGATAGTACTTGTCGTACATCCAAAATTTCCCGAAGTTCAGCACTGCGCCCAAGCGATACATGGGGTTATAGACGGGATGGGTGGAACCGCCGCCGGGGTAGCTGGGATCAAAGTCAGGCCAGATGGCGTCATAGAAACCTTTGCACAGCTCATCGTTTAATCCACTCCAGCTGACCCTAGTATGCCCGAAGATACCCACCGCCCCCCCGCCAGCTCTTCTGGAAAAAGCCTCACAGAAGAAGATGCCGGAAGCCTGGGTTCCGTGGCCCGCATCATCAGTCTCGGTTTTGCGCATCTTGTCAGCATAGATGACAAGCTGACCCTTGGACCCTTTGCGGACTTGCCCGCCGAGTTCGAGTGCCTGACGATAAGTCATCCAGGTGGGTGCGGCATAGCCATGGGCGACAGATGCGGCCCAGAGCAGGATGATGTTGAGGCCC
>CAYGCR010000047.1:10568-25537 GCA_964348415.1 uncultured Ignavibacteria bacterium
TTTCGTTGTCAAAATGTCCTGTCTCGCAATTGATGCTAAGCACCACCGGTAATTTATCTGCATTGGATAGACCGTTGAGATCCGGCAAAAGATACTCCGGGTCACCCCATCCATCAACGCCCCCATGATCCCGGTGATTCACCAGGAAGACGCCGCCATTTATAGCATTGTTGATCTGAGTGGCGTTGCCCGTCCAAACCAGCCCCGGAGGAAGCGGTTGGCCATAGTAGTAATAACGAGGATCGCTCCCCGGAGTTTTGGTGTAGCATCTTTCTGCGCTCTTCCCCTGCTGAACAATCAAAAAAGTTCTCACCGTCTCACTGGTCTGCAGGAAGAATCTGTCCGCATAGCTGTCGTAGTCTCGATCCTGGAAGAAGCCTGCTATTAGGGCTTCATCATAAAATGTCTCCGGGCTAACAATGGGATATCTTTCATACTGGAGGATTTTGGCCATCACCGTGCCCGCCTCCGACGCATTGTCTACGGAGATTCGGCCAGGGAACAGATCGGGAAAGAAATCCGAGCCATCCACAGTGGTATAGTACAAGTCCGTCCCGGTCCTGTAATCGTCGTACGGATGGGTACTGCGGTAAAACACGGGAATGAACTCTGAGTCTCCAATCAGAAGAAGAAAAGACGGAGGAGGCAGCCAGGTGTTGTAAGCATTCTGGATATACGTCCTGATAGAGCCCGTATCAGAGCCGGTCTGGGTAGTATTTCTGACCCATGTGGGCATTCCAGAAAGGTTCTTCCAGTAAGCTAACGACTCCGCCCAGGCCTGGAAGTTCGGGTGGGTGATGATCAGGAAATCACAGCCCAGGCTGCTTTTTGCGCTCGTCCCGGGAGATGGGCCCAAAGCCGAATAGTTCAGAAGCAGGCTCTGAAAAAGGTTATCGAAATATGGTGATCTGTATCGGGGATCGACGAACCCACCGTTTCCGCCAGCAAAAGTGACTTTCACTTTCATCTCGGAGACAACTCGCAATTCCCCTTCGGAGGGGTTATATTGCACCGGAAATAACGCAAGTGATGAGACTTTGCATCCCCGGATGATCTTTGTCTCTCCCAGGCAGGCCTTCTTGGCTGGATAGAATTCGTCTTTCCGATAAAACGCCTCGTCTTTGATAAACTCCGGCTGGAGCGCATCCGCTTTATCTACCGGCAGTCTCTGTGCCGGACACACGTTGTAGCCGGAAATAACCTGAGACGTAGACTGAACCACTTCCACTCGGGGATAGATTCCCTGGGGAACTCCCACGAAACGCGACCAGACCGGAAGTTCGGCCCACCCAACGTTGTGGGTGCGCCCCGTCCCGGGTATCGATAAGGCTTGATAAACTTTACCCTGTCTGCTGAGCGCCGCGGAATTCATGCCTGGAAAACTGATAAGAAAAGTCAGCTCACCGACATTCGAAGTGAGGACCGTGACCTCCGGAGGATAACCCTCAGCGCTTCCCGGCCGGAAAGAAATCCAGTCGGGTGCAGCAGGAAAACCCGCAGTCGTCAAAAGAATAAAGACAAGACCGGTACAAAGTATACCACATTTTCTCATGCTCTGCTCCTTTCCGTAAAGTTGGAATCAGCAAGCTGGCTATGAGAGTTGCCGTGTGCCGACTTCCTAAGGTTGCTCTCACCTTTTAATATAGCTCAAAGACCCCTTTTTGCAATCAAAATCTTTGCTCCCGTGTGCTCATCTGGTCACTCGTTCGCTATTCATTGGTGCTCCTCGCACGGACCTAAAAGTCCACGGCTTCGCAACCGCACAGGCATCAGCAGGCCTGATGGGGAAAGTTCTTTCGCCCGTTCTCCGTTGAAAGGCGAGGTTGGAGTGGTGTTGAAAGACTTAGGTTCAATCCGGCGGCGTAGCTGAAGACGAAAAAAGTGCCGAAGGTGGGATTCGAACCCACACGCTCATACGAGCACTGCGCCCTGAACACAGCGTGTCTGCCAGTTTCACCACTTCGGCTTAAATCGAATATACGGTTTTCCATATCTACGGGCAAGCATTATTTTACTTTTCTCTTGCAGTGCAAATTCACCCGTAATATATTCGTTAAAGATGCAAAAAGACAGAGAGCAAATCCGGGTCATTGCCACCAACCGAAAAGCGCGCCATCTTTATCACATCGTCGACACGTACGAATCTGGCGTGGAGCTGGTCGGAACGGAGGTGAAGTCTCTGCGCCAGGGGAAGGTCAGCTTCAAAGACAGCTATGCCACTGTGGAAAAAGGAGAGCTGTTTCTTCACAATGTGCACATCAGCCACTACGATCAGGCCAGCCGGTTCAACCATGATCCCACTCGCTCAAGAAAGCTCCTCATGCACAAAATGGAGATAAAGAGGCTTCTGGGCAAAACCACGGAGAGAGGTTTCACTTTAGTTCCCTTAAGGATCTACTTTAAGGGCAAAGTGGCCAAGATTGAACTGGCATTGGCCATCGGGAAAAAGCTCTTTGACAGGAGAAAAGCTATAAAAGAAAGAGAAGTCCAGCGGGAAATGCGTCGTGCGCTGAAAGAGCGCCAGCGCTAGACCACTGTCCCTGCGCTATTGCGTCCGAAAGCCAACGGCGTTCGACATCAAAAACGAGATATTCTTCGGATTAATAAGAGCCATGAGAAACTCAGGTAACCTCTTCACAGTTTGCATTTTTGTCGTGGCACTCCTGTTGGCCTCTCCAATTTCCCTTTCTTCTGCTGAATTTGTAACCGAAGACGGCAAGGGCCATCATGTCCAAACCATAGAGATTGGGAACATTGAGTATGTCTCGGTGAATGAGTTGTCCTCCCTTCTGGACGCTGAAGTCTACTGGTACAGACTCCTGCGAAAGGTGGTTTTGGAGTTTGACGACCACCAGCTTGTTTTCACCTGGTTTTCTCCCTACCTGCTTTACGATTCCGAAGTCTATAACCTGACCTACGAAGTCAAGCCAAAAGACGGCACACTCTATATCCCGCTGAAAGGCTTCCAGAGAATCTGGAGCTATATACACGCCCCCACGGCTCTTGAACAACCAGCAGCAACTGGCTTACGAGTGGATATCTTAGATTTAGAGATTACTGAAAAGGTGAACGGAATTCTCGTGGAGATATTCACAAGCCAGCCGGTTGAATACGAAGTATTCGCTAATCAAAACCGTGATCTGAATATCAATTTTTATCAAGGAAGGTTGGACGCGGAGTTTTTCAATAAAAAGAAGGCTCCCAAATTCGCCACCTGGATAAAGGCTTATCAATTTGAAAATTCTGCTCAGCTCTCCTTGAGATTAAGAAAACCGTTTGTGAATCTCACCCATAATCTTAAAACTGACCCCTATCGAATTCAGGTCTCTCTTATCCACACCCCCTCGTACGGCGACAGCGCTACACAAAGTCTGAGTTACATCCCCACCGAAAAAGAGAAGTTATCGGAGGACTTAGTCGATGTAATCGTCATAGATCCCGGCCACGGCGGAGAAGACTTTGGTGCCGTGGGAAAAAGCGGGCTGTCTGAAAAGGAGGTGACTTTAGACGTTGCCAGGCGATTAAGAGACCTTCTGGAAAAAGAGAAAGGATTGCAGGTGGTTTTGACCAGAGAGAGGGACGTACTGGTGTCGCTGGAGGAAAGAGCTCAAACTGCCAATCGCAATGACGCTGACCTTTTCATAAGCATCCACACCAACTCCTCCAAAAAGAGAGCTGTTCGGGGATCTGAGACCTTCTTTCTGGCCTCTGCCGAAACCGATGAGGCTCGTGCTGTAGCTGCGCTGGAGAATTCTTCCATAAGATTTGACTACCCGGACGAAGAAGATCTGAACCTGGACGATCTGAACTTTATTCTGATGGATCTGATTCAAAACGAGTATCTTAAGGAATCTTCGGATTTGGCAGCCATGGTTGAGAAAAACTTCCAAAAGAGACTCCCTATACCCAGCCGGGGGGTAAGTCAGGCGGGGTTTGTGGTATTGAACAAAGCCTATATGCCCGCGGTCCTGGTTGAGGTAGGCTTCATTTCCAACAAAAAAGACGAAAAAATGTTAAAGAAAAGCTCATTCCGACAAGACGTCGCTCAAAGCCTGTACCAGAGCATCAAGGAGTTTAAGAAGAAATACGAGTCGATGAAGTAGGGGTTCACTGTATCGCTAAGTACGACAACTTCTTTAAGCCGAGCAGACGGCACAAACGAGTTAGCATCCGTTGACCTAACCACGGGTGAGCTATGACCATTTCGCCTAAGGGATCGGCGGCTTCCAGCGGAAATTCTCAACCGATCGGAATTTTTGATTCAGGCGTAGGCGGATTGACGGTGGCCAAGACGATATTCGAGCTTTTGCCAAACGAAAACGTCGTGTACTTCGGTGATACCGGCAGATATCCTTATGGGCCCAGGTCCGATAGTAGCGTCAGGAAGTTCTCCTTCCAGAACGTGAGCTTTCTTCTCCGCCACAAGGTCAAGTTGATAGTGGTTGCATGCAATACCGCCTCCGCCGTGGCATTAGAAGTGCTGCGAGGACATTACGATGTTCCAATGATCGGCGTGGTTGGGCCGGGTGCCCGCGCTGCAGTTAGGACAACTCTGAATAAGAGAATCGGAGTGATAGGGACTGCGGGAACCATAAACTCCAAAGCCTATCAGAAAGCCATCCAGAGGGGCAACCCTCAATTCAAAGTCTACTCTATCCCTTGCCCTCTGTTTGTTTCACTGGCAGAAGAGGGATACATAAATAAGAAAGCTACCCGTCTGATTGCCAGAGAGTACCTGCATCCCCTGGTCAAAACAGGGGTCGACACTTTGGTCTTGGGCTGCACTCACTATCCACTGCTGAAAGGAGTCATACGTAATACCTTGGGAGAGAAGGTGAAGCTGATTGATTCGGCGCAGGAGACAGCTAAGGAAGTCAAAAGCGTGCTTGAAGAGTACCGGCTTCTGAGAAGCTCAAGAGCAAAAGGTTATCGAAGGTTTTATGTCTCGGACATTCCGGATAGATTCGTGGAGGTAGGAGAGAGATTCTTGAAGGGTAAGATATCTAAGGTGAAAAGGATTGATATAGACGAATATTGATCCGCCTGTGATCAGCAGGCGAATAGGCACAAACTACCGTGAAAATCGTTCTTGCGACCAACAACCAACATAAAATAAGAGAGATAAAAGATATTCTCTCCGATCTTCCGGTCAAGATTTTGACCCTGGTAGATTTTCCTGACTTCCCCAGGGTGGAGGAGACCGGGAAGACGCTTGAAAAAAACGCAATTCTAAAAGCCAGAGCTATCTTTCGGTACACTAACTTACCCTCGATGGCGGACGACTCCGGATTAGAGGTAGACGCGTTGAATGGAGCTCCCGGAGCATTGTCCGCCCGTTTTGCCGGCGAGCATTGCAGTTTCAAGGATAATAACCTGAAATTGCTGTCTGTGATGAAAGATATTCCGCCGGGCCAAAGAGCGGCAAGGTTTGTTTGCGTGGTGGCTTTGGCAAGAGATTCGAACCATATTGTGACCGTCAAGGGCGAGGTGAAGGGGACCATCACCTTTGAGGAGATGGGCGAAAACGGATTTGGGTATGATCCCGTCTTTTGGCTGCCGCACTTAAACAAAACTTTTGCCCAACTTCCCTGGAAGGAGAAAAACAAAATTAGCCATCGGGCACGGGCCTTCGCTAAAGCTAAAGAACTTATTCAGAAAGGTTTTTTCCATGCTTGATACTGTGACCTTCGATCTGTGGAATACCTTGCTCAACCATAAACCAGAGGACTATCAGAAATACGGCCGCATGAGGGTGGAGAAACTGAGGGCGGTGCTTAAGCAAGATGACAGAGAGATCGAGTCTGCCCGGCTGCTGGATGCTTATCACAAGGGATTTGAAAAATGCAAAGAAACATGGGAAAGGAATCTGGATCTTTCTACTGAGGACCAACTGCAAACCGTGTTTGATTTTGTGGAGGATGAAAGGCTGAAAGGTATCCCTCAAAATCTGATGTCTCACCTGGTGGAAGCCTACGTTTCCCCTATCCTTGAGGATCCGCCGGATCCAATTTGGGGTGCCCATGAGATCTTGAGGCAGCTGAAGAAAAAGGGTTACAAGGTTGGTCTTGTATGTAATACCGGCACAACTCCCGGCAGCACCATAAGGGTACTCTTGGGGCGACTTGAGATGATAAACTACTTTGACGTGACCACCTTTTCCGACCAGCTTGGAATCCGAAAGCCCGATCCCCGCATTTTTCTTCATACTCTTGCCCGGCTAAGGAGTCGGCCACAGAGTTCTGCGCACGTGGGAGATTTGATCCACGTGGACGTGTGGGGAGCAAGGAACGTGGGCATGGTTTCGGTTCACTTCAATCCAGATCTAATTCCTTGCGACGATATCATCCCGGATTTTGCCATCAGGCGGCTGGAGGAGCTGGGGTGGATTTTCGGCGACCTGAAATGAGTTGGGAAGGAACGACAATCTGGCTTATTATTGCGTATAAATGTGGGTCAGCGAGCGATCTTATAAAAGAAACGAAAGTGAATAAGAGAATTGACGACAATAATAGTTGAGATAAGGAGATTTCGACAGCTCAAAAAGCAATGGTCTAGCAAACGAAGGGGCGGGTGAAACTATGAGCAATAAGATTGGAATTTTGACCGGCGGGGGCGACTGTCCCGGCCTGAATGCGGTTATCCGGGCGGTAGTGAGAAAATCGATACTCAAGTATAACTATAAGGTGGTAGGTATAATTAAGGGATGGCGGGGACTGATGGAATATGGTCTTACCGAAGAGCTGAACTTGGACAGGGTGTCAGGCATAATTCATCGGGGGGGCACCATACTCAAAACCTCCCGCACCAATCCATACAGAGAGAAAGACGGTGTGGCAAGAATCATTGAGAAGAAAAAAGCTCTAGGGCTTTCTGCCATCATCGCGGTGGGCGGTGAAGACACTCTTGGCGTGGCCGCCAAGCTTGCCGACGAGGGGGTGAAGCTGGTAGGCGTACCCAAGACCATTGATAACGACATCTGGGGAACCGACTACACCTTTGGCTTTGACACGGCAGTAAACATTGCCATGGACGCCATTGACCGCGTTCACACCACAGCGGAGTCTCACAACCGGGTCATGGTGGTGGAGGTAATGGGCCGACATACCGGCTGGATAGCTATAGAGGCAGGCATCGCCGGCGGAGCAGATTTCATATTGATTCCCGAAAAACCGGTGGACTTAGATAAGGTGTGCGACGCCATCTGCAAAAGACACAAAAGAGGGCGAGATTTCAGTATCGTGGTGGTTGCCGAGGGAGCAAAAATCGCCGCCGAAGGAAACGACAAAGTAGAGGAGGTCGAGGTGGTGCAGGATCAAGAGAAGGACCCCTTCGGGCACGTTAGACTGGGCGGCATAGGAAAGCTCTTAGCTTCTGAGATACAGAAAAGGACCGGTTTTGAGACTCGCTTCGTGATCTTAGGCCATGTTCAGAGAGGCGGATCGCCGACTGCCTTTGACCGCATGCTGGGCACAAGGTTCGGCGTTGCCGCCGTGGATTTAGTCCACCGCGGAGAGTTCGGGAAGATGGTGACCCTGAGAGGCAACGAGATCGGCTCCATCGATTTAAAAGAAGCTATCTCCAGGCCAAAGAGAATTGGTGACGAGCTGTATGATATCGCTGAAGTGTTCTTCGGATAAAAGACCCAAGTGGGTGAAGGATTCGGACGATTCGTCCGTTAAACCTTTCTTGTCCGTGGAAATGGCTTAGGTAACCCGCGGGCCAGATCCTGTTCACATGAAAAGAATTGTACTTTTTATCTGCTTTTGGTCAAGCCTCCTTCTTCAGCATTCCTGCCAGGCACGGGATTTGAGCTCCGTGCATATGGTGGGTCTTCGAATAGGATTCTGGAATGCGCTGGAGGCTGAGAAAATTCAGTTCCGTCCTGAACTCCAGGTCTTCGGCAAGACCACTGCCTTTTACGGAGAGTTCTTCATCTCGGCAGGTCTGAAAAAAGGATTTGTTTTAGAATTGTCCGCAGGAAGCTATTACCGCGGAGAAACCAGATACCACGATCCTTACGCATCTTACTGGATGAGGGTTACCATATATCCGATTACCGGAGCGCTGAAGTTCTATCCTCTTCACAGTCTCACAAAATCCATATGGCAGCCTTACGTAGATGCAGGCGTAGGAGTGATCTCAGGTGTTGAGAACTTACGCCTTGGAGAATATTCCGGGCCACTGCTGCTTACCGACAGCTATACCAACAGCTATCTCACCCTGGGGTGGCACGCTGGTGCAGGCATGGAATTCGCACTGGGTCGGCTTTTCGTAATCGGCGCCGACTTTAAATATCGGAGTGTCAAGTTCGGCGACAGGGTGGGCGGCCTGAAAGACTATAGCGGGCCCGAAGCTACATTGGGACTCGCCTACGTCCTAAAAGGGACTTGATCTTCCCGGTCTTCAGGAAAAAGGTTAGGTGCTGCAAGCGCCAAACGGCAAAAATCGTAGTTCGTGTGAAAAAAATCGCAGGCGGGCCAACCAAAGGTCTGCAGCCGCTTTCGGCTAAGAGCTTGAGTTGAGTTGGGGGCCGGGACTCTGTAAACAGCACTGGGTGGAATCTTTTGTATCGGATCCTGTTTGGCTGCATAAGACGAGAGGGTGTATCCGTCCAATGGAAAATTTGTTTGGAGATGGGGATAGTTTGTTATATATTGGCAGACCGTTCAATTGATCTTAGGACTGATGATAGGCTGCGAAATTAGTTTTTCAACAATTTGAAGGAGGAGGAACAGATGGCACTAAAGGTCGGCATAAACGGTTTCGGAAGAATCGGACGATTGGTCTATCGAGCCGCCATGGGCAATAATAACTTGGATATAGTTGCGGTAAACGACATCACCGATGCTAAGACGCTGGCTCATCTTCTGAAGTACGATTCGGTGCACGGGGTTTTGAAATCTGAGGTAAAAACCGAAGGCAGCTCTATACTCGTGGATGGCAAGAGAACTGAGGTCTTCGCAGAGAAAGACCCCGCCTCCCTTCCCTGGAAGAAGCTGGGTGTGGAGTTGGTGGTGGAATCCACAGGGATCTTCCGCACAGCGGAGGATGCAAGAAAACATCTCGACGCCGGCGCCAAAAAGGTACTGATCTCCGCACCGGCGAAGGGAAAAGGCCCGGTTCTGAACATCGTATTGGGTGTAAACCAAGACAAATACGATCCGAAGGCCCAAGTCCTCACCATCGGTTCTTGCACCACCAATTGTCTGGCACCCATTGCCAAAGTCCTAAACGACAACTTTGGCATTGTGCGAGGGTTCATGACTACGGTACATGCCTATACCGCCGACCAGAGACTGTTAGATGCCCCCCACAAAGACTTAAGGAGAGCAAGGGCAGCGGCAGCAGCCATCGTTCCTACCACCACCGGAGCTGCAAAAGCCCTATCGCTGATTCTTCCCGAATTGGCGGGCAAACTGGACGGAGTTGCCTTGAGAGTGCCGGTTACCACTGGTTCTATCGTTGATCTGACCTGTGAGCTTTCAGGAGAGGCGAGCGTTGACAGTGTAAACAGTGCTATGAAAAAGGCCGCTTCAGGTCCGATGAAAGGGATACTCCAATACACAGAAGATCCGATCGTCTCAACTGACGTGATCCATAACCCGCACTCGTCAATTTTCGATGCTCTCTCCACCATGGTGATGGGCAAGAACCTGGCCAAGGTCTTCTCGTGGTACGATAACGAGTGGGGCTTCTCCTGCAGAATGGTGGAGATGCTGCAGTTGATGGCGACATAGGGGACTTAGCTGACACTAACATTCTTAGATTACGGATCACTGACGCAGGGCCTCAAAGCGAGTACCCAATACCGCAGGTTGTTCGCTAATACCGAAGGAGGGGAAACATGGAGAAGTTGAGCATCGACGATTTGAAACTCAGGGACAAGAGAGTTTTGGTTCGGGTTGATTTCAATGTGCCCTTGGATGAAAAAGGAGAAGTGGCTAACGACCAGCGCATCGTCGCCTCCCTCCCCACTATCACAAAGATTCTGCAGGATGGCGGAAAAGCAGTCCTGATGTCTCATCTGGGCAGACCCAAGGGAAAGAGAGTGCCAGAAATGAGCTTGGCGCCCGTCTCAAAACGATTAGAACAACTCTTGGGAAAGTCGGTGAGATTTGTAAATGATTGCATTGGGCCAGAAGTGGAAAAATCAGTTTCCGGACTGAAAGCCGGTGAATGCATTCTTCTCGAGAATCTGAGATTCTATCCCGAAGAGGAAAAGAACGATCCGGAATTTGCCAAAAAGCTTGCGAGTCTGGGAGACATTTACGTCAATGATGCTTTCGGTACAGCTCACAGAGCTCATGCTTCCACGGAAGGGGTAACCAGATACTTCAAGCAGTCCGCAGCCGGCTATCTCATGGAGAAAGAGCTAAGATATTTGGGCATGGCTTTAGCCAAGCCTCAAAGACCCTTCATAGCCGTCCTGGGGGGAGCAAAAATCTCTGGCAAAATAGACGTGATCACCAATTTAATGGACAAAGTTGATGGCCTCTTGATTGGTGGCGGGATGGCTTTTACTTTCTACAAGGCTATGGGCAAAGAAATTGGAAAATCACTTCTGGAGTCCGACAAGATCGATCTGGCAAAAGAAATACTGAAAAAGGCTGAAGAGAAGAAGCTTAATCTTAAGCTCCCTGAAGATGTCGTGGTGGCGCCGGAAGCCACAGAAGATGCACTTACTCAAGTTGTGCAAAAAGACGCTATCCCCCCCGAAATGCAAGGCCTGGACATAGGCCCCAAAACTCTGGAAGCGTTCTCCACTGAGCTGGAAAAGGCCAAAACCGTGGTGTGGAACGGGCCCATGGGAGTCTTTGAGGTGAGCAAATTCGCTACCGGAACCATAAGAATCGCCGAGGAGCTTGCCAAGATAACCCAGAAGGGTGCAACTACCATTATAGGAGGCGGAGACTCTGCCTCAGCCGTAGCCAAGGCCGGTTTAGACGATAAACTATCTCATATTTCCACCGGAGGAGGTGCCTCGCTGGAATTTCTGGAGGGAAAGATTCTTCCCGGAGTGGCAGCATTGACCGATAAATAAAAAGGGAGAGATCAAGGGAGGTCGATGGAAAAAAGGTGCACACTACCTGACCGATAGAACAAGAGGAATAACGCATGAGAACTCCGATCATTGCCGGTAACTGGAAGATGTACAAGACCGACCAGGAAGCCTTTCGCCTGGCATCGGATCTCAAGATCAAGCTCGAGGATGTAGCTGGGGTCACCGTGGTGATCTGTCCTCCGCTTACCTCGCTTTCTTCAGCCAAAAAGGCCCTCGAGAATTCCTCCATCCTCTTGGGAGCCCAGAATATGCACTGGGAGGAAAAAGGAGCGTACACGGGAGAGGTATCCCCTGCCATGCTGTTGACAGCAGGGTGCAAATATGTTATTATAGGGCATTCGGAGAGAAGAACGTACTTTCATGAGACCAATGGTTCGGTCAATCTTAAGGTAAAAGCGGCTTTGAAATTCAACCTCTGCCCTATTATATGCCTGGGTGAGACGCTGCAGCAACGAGAGGCAAACAAAACTGAGGAAATTGTCGAAGTTCAAGTGGAAGGAGCTTTCAAAGGCTTAAGTGCTCAAGAAGCCGAGAAAACTGTGATCGCTTATGAGCCGATCTGGGCAATAGGCACAGGAAAAACTGCCACACCCGAGCAAGCAAACGAGGTTCACCTTTTCATAAGACAGATTCTTGCGTCTGAATTTGGCAAAGAGTGCGCCGGTAAGATAAATATTCTATATGGAGGATCGGTAAAACCAGAGAACTCGAAGGAATTGCTGGACATGCCGGAGATCGACGGGGCGCTGGTGGGAGGTGCCAGCTTGGATACCGAATCTTTCGAGAAAATTGTAAGAAGCGCAATCGGGTCCTGAAGCGCTTGGAGTCTTTTCTTTGATACCTATACCAGTTGATTTTGAAACTTAATTCTATTTTGCTTTCAGGAGGTGTCGTTGATAGTATTCTTGACCATACTGCACGTCATAATCTGCATCGCCCTGATCATGGTGGTACTGATGCAGTCTGCCAAAGGTGAAGGTTTAGCAGGAGCGTTCGGTGGCTCCGGAATCACCGGCGCGGTCTTCGGAGGAAGAGGAGCGGCTACCTTTTTGTCCAAGGCGACTACCATTCTGGCTATAGCCTTCTTCATAAGCTGCCTGATCCTCAGTTTCCTCTCTCCGGGCAGCGGAGGCGGGGGAAGAGAGTCCAGCGGAATCCAAAGAGAGGCACAGAGACGTGCCACCGAGGGAACAGCTCCGGCGACGAGCATTCCCGGTACCGCGCCACAGGAGCAGCCCCAAACAACTCCTTCGGAACAGCCTCAGACCCCTCCACCACCGACGGGAGAAGGAGAATAGGTTCCTCTGCCGATTTTCCTGTTTGCAGGCCCAAGGCACTTCAACGTTGAAGCAGTTGGCCGAAGAAGACCGCCTTGAGTAAACAGCATATCCTGAGGAATTCATCCTGAGGGAAAGAACGACAAATGCGGAAGTGGTGGAACTGGTAGACACACCATCTTGAGGGGGTGGCGGCGAAAGCCGTGCGGGTTCAAATCCCGCCTTCCGCATTTTCCAGTATTTGATACCCACTCGCTTCTGTACCTGCCCTAATGCTTTGCTTAGATTTCGCTTCAATATTTCTTGAAAAAGTCAGCACTTCGATGGCTTGCCGCTTGTGGCTTTTTGAAAGCTGGGAATATTTCTCGGTGACCTGAATTGTGGAGTGGCCAGGGTACTCCTACAGTTTCCGGATCAATCCCTTTTATGACAAGGGGGCCGGAGAACGTGTGTCTCAATTTGTGCGTGTTGGCTCCCTGCATGCCCTGGCGATTTCAAGAATCATCACTTGACTCGAAGGGATTTTTCTATAGTTTATGTCTGATTTCTAGCGAGAGAGGTCAATCATGCTAAAGGCAATTCTTCTGTATCTTGCAAGACAGAAAGCTATTCAGAACTTCATGGTGGATTTTGGGGTCACCCGCAGAGTGGTAGATCGATTTGTGTCGGGGGAAGAGCTGGAGGATGGTCTGGATGCCGTAAAGAAAGTCAACTCCGAAGGAGCAATCGCCACCTTGGATCACCTGGGTGAAGAGGTGTCAGAACCAGGCGAGGCCATAGCAGCCACCGAGGTCTACCTTGATGCCTTGGATCTGATCAAGGATAACGGTGTCGATACGAATGTCTCGGTCAAGCCAACTCAGGTCGGCCTGAAGATTCATCCGCAGCTTTGTGAGGAAAACTTCGCCAAAATTATCGAGAGAGCGAACAAGCATCATAACTTCGTCAGAATGGATATGGAGGGCTCAGATTGCACCCGGGAAACGCTTGACGTTTTCAAGAGCTTAAGGAACAGATACGACAACGTGGGAATCGTGATTCAGAGTTATCTGTACCGAAGTGAGCAGGACCTCGACGAAGTTTTACGGCTGGGTGGCAGAATCAGGCTGTGCAAGGGTGCCTACAAGGAGCCAAAAGAGATCGCTTTTCCCAAAAAGCAACAGGTGGATGAGAATTTCGTCAAACTGATGGAGAAGATGCTATTGAGCGGTATCTATCACGGCATTGCAACCCACGATGAGAAGTTGATCGAGAAGACAAAACGATTCGCTCAAAAAAAGAATATCGCGAAAGACAAATTTGAGTTTCAGCTACTCTACGGGATTCGCACGGAGCTTCGACACCGGTTAGTCAGAGATGGGTACAACGTACGGGTCTATATCCCCTTCGGAAGGCAGTGGTATCCCTATTTCATGCGCCGTCTAGCTGAAAGGCCTGCCAATCTATTCTTCTTCTTGAAGAATTTCTTCCGGGAATAGAACCTACTGCAGCGAGTCGTAGGGGCGATTCATGCATCACTCTTTCCGCCGTAAGGTCTCACAAAAACCCGCAGACAAAACAGCCGAACCTCTGAAGAAGAGATGCGACTGTCAGAGAAGATATGGGTCAACAGAGCTGATCCTGTAATCTGCTTGGTTATTATCATTGCCAGGCGAAGCCAAAGAAATCTCAAAACTGGGATTGCCCCGTCGCCCCCGCCGTAGGCGGGGCTCCTCGCAATGACAAGTCTTCTACATCGCCACTGGCCGCACCTGGAGATAAAGGCCAGGCATCTGAAGAGATTCGGCTCAGTTTCTGATCAGCAAGGGTTGGTACGGTTAACAGCACGGAAGAGGACCGTTTCTGAAAAGATAGTTGATTAGGTAAACTATGTCGCCGGACTCAACCGAACCACTGCAATTGCAGTCACCCTGGTCATAGGGAGCGGGAGCAGGGCCGCTTCTGAATAGGTAATTTATAAGATAGACAATGTCCCCGGGTGCTATCTCCTGATCACCGTTGACATCGCCGCGAAGATCGCACATATCGACCGGTAGAGGATCAGACCATTCGCTCATGACCCCATGTCGGTCTTTGGCAATGACCTTTATCTCGTAGATTCCTGAATCTGACCAGATATGACTGGCCGCTGCCAAGTCGCCTGAAGCACTAGGGCCTACCCAATCTGAGTACGTCTCATCACCCCAGCGGAACAAATAATACAGACTGTCTCCATCCGGATCGGTGGTGCTGGTTGTGTAGGTGTATTCCTCTCCTGCTGCTCCTTCCGTTTCGCCGGATGGTATGGCGGGCGCTAATGGGCTTTGTGAGTCACCTGCGATGACCAAAGAGGGATCCCCGAAGGGCTGAAATTCCTCCAAAGTTATGTAGTCTATTTCATCCATGGTGGGAGCTATGTAATCCGTCACCCCATGAGCCCACAACTCACCAAACGTGGCATCACCAGCTTTGTAGTTGCTGGACATGACCAAGCAAAGCCTCTCAATGCCCTTGGTTATAATGGCAGTCCCTCCGTAGGAGACGTCAACGTCTGTTCCACCAAGGTATCCGATAGCGCCGCCGTTGGGATTGGTTAGAAATGCCCAGCCGAAACAATCGGGGGCAACGTCATACTGGCAGTGATAACAGGC
>CAYGCR010000048.1:0-25484 GCA_964348415.1 uncultured Ignavibacteria bacterium
TCGGCCGAAATGGCGCGGGAAAGACGACTCTACTCAAGATTCTCAGTCGTATCACGGAGCCGACCGAGGGCCGGGTGGCGATCAGGGGCCGGGTGGCGAGTTTATTGGAGGTGGGCACCGGCTTTCACCCTGAGCTCACGGGGCGGGAGAACATCTTTCTTAATGGCGCCGTTCTCGGCATGAGCAAGGCGGAGATCAGAAAAAAATTCGACGAGATTGTGGCTTTTGCTGAGTTGGAAAAATTTCTCGATACCCCGGTGAAGCGCTATTCTTCCGGGATGTATGTGCGGCTCGCGTTTGCCGTGTCGGCCCATCTGGAGCCAGAGACATTGCTCGTAGATGAGGTGCTTGCAGTGGGGGATATACAGTTTCAGAAAAAGTGTCTCGGGAAGATGGGAGACGTGGCCAAGGAAGGCCGGACGGTTCTCTTTGTTAGCCACAATATGGCAGCCATTAAGTCATTGTGCGAGTGTACGATCCTTCTGGACTCCGGTAGTATAGTCGAAGACGGTCCTTCAGGGGAAGTGGTGCAAGCCTACCTAAATCAAGGAAGTTCTCCTGCCAGTCAGAAGGTATGGTCTAGGAGCAACCGCCCCGGCAATCGTTCATTCCGACTGCTTTCGGTTTCCCTGAAGAACCCTGCAGGGGCTCTCGTGAACGAGGTCAGCATTTCGGAGGAGGTTACTATTGAAATCGAGTTTGAGGTGTTGGAGGAAGGCGCTCAGGCGCGGTTTTCGGTGGTATTGTATGATGCAAGCGGGTACTGCGTATTTGGGTCCTTAAGCAACACCGAGGAAAAGTACCATGGAAGAGGGCTTAAATGCGGTCGCTACATGAGCGTATGCAAGCTATATGGCAATCTGCTAAACGACGGACGTTATCATGTTTCGATTATCGGGGCCTCGACTTCCTGGAGTGACGGCTTTCGTGCTGATCATGCAATTTCGTTCGACGCGGTAGATGACGGAGTGCTGAAAGGCGACTATCCAGGTAGCTATGGCGGCGTAGTAAGGCCGAAACTTAATTGGAAAACCGTTCCTCGGGTGACGGATACATGAAGTCTTCTGTCTCTTTTGGATTTCAAAAACAGAAGCAATTGTATAAGCGTAGTCCAATTTGTTTTCATGGGACGATACCTGTGTTTTCGGCGTCAAATGAATATACCGAATGCTACGAAAGGATGGCGGAAGTTCGCCTCAGATACGTTCGTGAACACGGCACCCTAGAAGAAGATCGTTTGCAAAGCGAGGATGCAACGATTCAGCTCATTAAGAAATATGCCAGAGCTAATGACGTGATCCTTGACGTAGGAATTGGACTAGCTCGGTTGCTAGAACACTTCCCTGAACTACAAAGATATGGCGTTGACGTCAGCTTTCGCTATCTTGAAGAAGCTCAGAAGAAAGGCATTGAGGTCTGCTATGCATTGATTGAAGAAATGCCTTACAAAGAAGAGTGTTTTGATATCGTCATCTGCACAGATGTACTGGAACATGTGACTGATCTTAACCTCACCGTCCTCAAGATCCTAACTGTGCTCAGGTCGGATGGCCTTCTGATCGTCAGGACCCCCTTCAAAGAGGATCTAAGTTGGTATGTCTCAGAACAGAATCCTTACAAATATGCCCATTTGAGGACTTTCGATGAAAACTCGTTACGATTGTTATTTGAGCGCGTTTTTGATTGCGACGTAATTGAGGCAGCTTTTTCCGGCTACATGCCGTACCCTAACCGATTGAAGTATCCGATTCCCTTTCCGAGGCGAGACTTTATTCTCGACCGCTGTTTCTCAAAGCTGCGTTCTTCGTTCCCCTCAGCCTATGAAAAGCTTTTACGGAAATGGTACAACCCCCTTGAGATAAGTGTTGTAATCAGAAAAAGGCAGTATATTTGCGACCACCAAGACCATGGCCAGTAATGAATTAGAGATAGAGCCCGACAAGTAGGGCGAGTGCTGGGAAAATACATGAATCGGATACTAGAGCCAACACTAGTGAACAGCTACTAGCTCCGCCCAAGCCTGTTTTCCAATAGCAGGCTGATCTGTTTGGTGCATCTTCAAGGAGGCAACTCCTAATGGAAGTTGTAAAAGTTTTCTTTTTTGGTGACTCAATCTGTGTTGGCCAGTATGTGTCCATTCACAAAGGCTGGGTGACGCGCGTTTCAGCCGCTTTGAGCGATTTGGCCGAGACGCATGGATGCAAGGTGATTGTGACCAATTCATCGGGTAATGGAAGGACAACCCGGCAGGCACTTGAAGTGATGCCGTACGAGGTCCAATCGAAACATCCACATCTCATGATCGTCCAATTTGGGATGAATGACTGTAACTATTGGGAAAGTGACAAGGGTGTGCCGAGAGTGAGTCCGAAGGCTTTTGCAGCCAATTTGGAGGAAATCATCACACGCGCTTTCACATTCGGTGCAAGGAAGGTGCTCCTCAATACCAATCATCCAACTGGGAACGATAAAGAGAAGATGCCTTTCACCCGTATCTCCTATCAACAGAGCAATGAACAATACAACCAGGTCATTCGTGAGGTCGCCTCCAGCCACGACACAAGAGTGGTTTTGAACGATATTGAAAAGGCCTTCACCGCATACGCCGCGGGAATCCGGGAGCGACTTCTGGATCTGTTACTGCCAGAGCCGGATCTGCTTCACCCAAGTGACCGGGGACATGCTCTCTACTTTGACATCGTTTATCCAGTTGTCAGGGATGCTCTTCTTGAACTGGTCGGAGACTGTGATGAGCCAGGGAATGAAAGAAGTTGAGGGTCTCTTTTTCCGGCAGTTCTCTGATATTGATATCGGTGAAGTGCCCCTCGTGTTCATTCTGGGATCACCCAGGACGGGCACCACACTCGTCTATCAGGTCTTCATAAACCTCTTTGGGTTCCTCTACTTCTCGAATCTTGTGAATGACCACTTCGCCGAATTTCCTGTGGCTGGAGTAGCGCTGAGCTTACACCTAGAGCCAAAGAGTCCGGTCAGCTATGAGAGTGAGTATGGGAAGACCCAGGGATACTTCGGTCCTTCTGAGGGGTCTTTCCTCTTCCGAAAGTGGTTCGGAGGTGAACATCCGTCTCAGACGCGAAGCTGCGAGGTTTTGGCCGACCAGAGGGAGCATCTGGTCTCGACCATGAAAAGCATTTATGGATTGACGGGAAAGCCAATCCTCACAAAGAACGCTTGGAATTGCTTTCGGATAAAGAATCTGGTTAGGCTGTTCCCAAAGATACACTTCATCTGGGTCAGACGGGACATCCGTCTGAGTGCGTTTTCTGATCTCAAAGCACGCTATGCGAAAGGCTCTCCCACCACCTGGAATTCGGCGACAACGAGCAACTATCTGGAGATTCAAAAGAGACCCTATTGGGAACAGGTTGTCGAGCAACAGTACGAATACAACCGGAGCATTGCCAATGATCTAGACCAATTCTGCCCGGATCAATACCTGGAAATGTGGTATGAGGATCTCTGCGATGATCCGGAAGGTCAACGCGAGAGAATCAAGCAGTTTTTCATCTCCAGATCTGTGGGGATCAGAACTCGGGAACCGTCGATGCCAAGATTGACGCAGTCATCGCGGCATGATACGGCAGCGGAGGACTATCTCAGGATTTGTGCTTATGTGGATCGGACTCCTGACCGGTTACGTTCACATACCCATACGGATAGAGATTCGGAGGAAAAGGCAGTCTGATGATTCTGTTCGACCAGGCCTTATTAAACGAGTATTTGACCGATGATCCTATTTTGAAGAGCCGGAAGGCGAACACTCAACCTATCGATCTATCATTCACCTCTCATCGGTGGCTGCTTGAATCAACGCCGAAGCGGATGATCTACCACTATATGTATGGCGATCTGCTGAAACCATCCAAGGCATCTCGACGAATCCTAGATGTCGGAGGTGGATACTGTGCATTGTCTCGCCCGATGCTGAAGTACCACCAGTATACTCTGCTCGATATCATGGCTCATGATGACCACGAAGCAATCAGAACCGTTGAAAATTCCGTGGGTAGATGCTTCTGGGAGAATACCGATTGGTACCACTTCGATGCCGAACGGACTTACGATCTCGTTATTGCCAACGACCTGTTTCCCAACGTTGATCAACGGTTAGCTCTATTCCTTGAGAGATTCTTGCCGAGGGGTACTGAGCTTAGACTGTCCTTGACCTATTACAACACGCCCCGGTTCTATACGGTTAAGCGGATGGATGGGGACGAGATCCTCCAGATGCTCGCGTGGGACGGGTTGCAGGTAAAGCGTGTTCTGGAAGGATACATTTCCGACATCATGGATCCGCGACTTGATCTCTTGTTATGCGATCCTCCCAGCTTGTTTGCTAACAAGAGACAGGTTTGTTTGGTTAGTATCTGTGACAAGAAGGGTCGCTTACCTTAACATGACTTTGATTGTTGGATGAGTTCATCAGAGTTATACATAGGCTTTCCTTTTCTGGAGGATGACAGCAAGCCATATCCTATTAGGAAAAGGTTTGAGTGTCGTCAGAATGGAAGTTTTCGATGAGTATTGGCCCGAAACGGATTCTTATTGTCTACGATCATCGGGATTCTCCTAAGAGAATGCGTTTGACGATAAAACAGCACTTACATGCATTAGAGTCCAGTGACGTTAAACATGAGCTTCTATACTACAATACATCTGATGAGGATCCGTATCCGGCCGTGATACGTGCTGAGACTCCTGCAGTCCCGCCATCTTGGGTTCATGATGGACCCTTCGATGTGGTTATTTTGCATTATGCCTTTCTCAGCTACCGTTTCACTGGATCATTTTTCTACAAGTGGAAACGACACTTCAGTTGGATTGGCGAGTTGGATTGTTTGAAGATCGCCATCCCGCAGGATGAATTTGACTGCAATAGTCTATTGGATGAGTGGCTGTTCGATTGGGGCGTCTCAGCGGTCCTGAGCGTTCATTATTCCGAGCAAGGACCCCTTTACCCTATCATGCGAGATAAGGCCGACTTCTACCGGTGCCTATCTGGTTATATCGACAAGGCAGCTGCGAGACGCATCTCAGGAAAGCTGCTACCTCCCGCTGCACGGCCATATGATATCGTTTACCGGGCGAGGCAACTACCCTATTGGTTTGGGAAGGCGGGTCAACTGAAGTATCAGATTGCCAACGTCGTGGCATCGTGTGCCCGGACATACGGGTTGAAATGTAATATCTCGACGCGAGCTGAAGATGCGATTCTTGGTGACCGCTGGCTGGACTTCATTGCTTCGGGGAAAGCCGTTATCGGCTGTGAGGGTGGTTCCAGTGTGATCGACTGGCGGGGTGAGATTAAAGCACAGATCGAGGCCCTGTTAAGAGAAGACGCAACACTATCTTTTGCCGAGGTCAGCGCACGGATGCCGTTTGGTTGGGATGATTACCGTCTTTTCACGATCACACCTCGCCATTTTGATGCGATCATCACCAAGACCTGCCAGATTTTGGTCGAGGGAGATTACAGGGGTGTTCTTGAACCGGACAAGCACTACATTCCCCTCAAGGGAGATTTTTCCAATGTCGACGAAGCCCTGCAAAAGCTCCGGGATGAGCAGTTTGTGCAGGACATGGTGGAGCGAGCCTACGAGGACGTCTATTTGAGTGGTAACTATACCTACCAAACGTACGCCAAGAAAATTGAGCAGGTGATATTTGATCAGGAGCAGAAGTCTATGAAGCGTGGAGGGCATTCGGAATCTATGACCAAGCGTAACGGTGTTGTGGAATTACTAGAGAGGCAACTGGTAGCGGAACGGCACAATAATGCTTTGCTGAGAGCGAAGCTTTTGGAAGCTAAAGAGGGAAAAGGGGTTCCACAGAACCAGATGCGATGGCCCTCTATGGGCTGGAAGAAGACACTCCTCCTGGTCGCAGTGGTTGTTATGGGAATTGCAGCGTCATCAACGGTCATAACGCTCTTAGTCCTGATGAGTTTTGGCATCTTATAGAGGGCGTCAGAGTCTGCATAGGAGTCACTGAGATTTCTGCCCTGGTACGGTGAGCATCTCTTGCGCAGCCTTTCTGAAGGCAACTTCAACCGCCGAACTTCTCGGCCCAGAGGGTCCAGAGCCTGTTTTCTGACTGGAGAGTCTGACAAGAGCGTGGTTTCCTGCAACAGCACGTTTTGCCTTCTGAGGTAAGACGCCGATTTAAGGCGGTGCCAGTTTATGAATATCGTAGAAAGGTTAACGAAGCGTATCTTGTCCACGGTTAAGATGAAACGGGCAGCGAAGCTGATCACTATTAACGGGGAGAATCAATGCTCGACGGACTGAACCCAAATCGAGCGGGACTAATCCAAGGAGCGGATTCTATGGTCACAATTTCAATAATCGTGGTGATCGCAGTTGGGCCAGCAATTCGGGCATTTCTGCAGCTGACTAGCGTGGGGGCAAAAGAGGAGGCTTTTGACGAAGTCCTATGTGCGGGATAATGGGTCTTTACAGTGAAAAGGGCTTGAGGGGTTATCGACCTGCGCTGCAAGCTGCGAACGACATTATTGATTACCGTGGCCCTGATGGTGCAGGGTTTGTATTTCTCGGTACGAGATCTCGAAATCGGGGCAAAGCCCTCAGGGTTGAATCAATGTCTGGTGAAGGAGACATGGAGCATATGACACTCGTTCTAGGTCACCGGCGCCTGGCAATCATTGATTTGTCCCCATCGGGGCTTCAACCCATGGCTAATGATGACGAGTCACTCTGGATTACCTACAATGGGGAAGTATATAACTATCTCGAACTGCGAGTGGAGCTGGAGAGAGCCGGATACAATTTTCGTTCGAAATCGGATACAGAGGTTGTCCTGCGGGCTTACGAGGAATGGGGCGAAGATTGTGTCAGCCACTTCAACGGCATGTGGGCTTTTGCAATTGCAGACCTCGGGCAAGAGAAGCTCTTCTGCTCGCGTGACCGAATCGGCGTCAAGCCTTTCCATTACTATCATGACGGTGACCATTTCCTTTTCGGTTCAGAAATCAAACAACTCTTATGCTTCCCGTTTGTAAGCAAGCAGATCAACGAACGGGCAGTTTACGAATATCTGACCCATGGTGTTCTTAACTACTGCGAAGAGAGTTTTTTCGCCAATATTTATCAATTGCTTCAAGGACACAACCTGGTTCTTGACCTAGCAAAATTTTCTTTGACTCTGACACGGTACTATCAGCCCCATTTCAGAATAGACAATAGGATCACGTTTACCGAAGCTGCAGAAGAGTTCCGACGCCTGCTAACAGACAGCGTCAGGCTCCGGCTTCGTAGTGATGTTGAAGTAGGTAGTTGCCTTTCTGGAGGGCTCGATAGCTCATCGATTGTCTGTCTGATGCATCAATTACTCAAGCGCGAGGAGAAAAGCAGTGTCCAGCGCACGTTCAGCTCACACTTCCATGAAAAGGAAGCGAATGAACTGGAGTTTATGAAGGCGGTGATCCAAGCGACCGGTGTGAGGGCGGGTTTTACGTATCCCACACCGGGTGAATTCCTTCACGATATGGAACGTTTGGTCTGGCATCAGGACGAACCGTTCGGCTCGACGAGCATTTTTGCCCAATGGTCGGTCTTTAGGTTGGTCCATGAACACGGGGTTAAGGTGATGCTGGACGGACAGGGGGCCGACGAGCTACTGGCTGGATACATCCCACTGGCCTATCACTTTTTTCAAGAACTCCAGGCTAAACGACAATATGGAAGGCTTCTTTGGGAGATGGTGCGGCATATTCAGTTTAACCCGAAAACTTTTTATGATTCGCTTTCTTGTAGCCGTTTGGATCGTTTCTTTGGATGGCTGAACATCAGGAATACAAAACGCCCCTCGATGGACTGGATAAGCGCGAAGCTTGTTGAGCGCTACACAGATGTCAGTAGGTACGGGTCTTATTTGCAAATCAAGCCATTCGGTGAGCAGGAGAACCTGAGCAATATCCTATACCAGCTTACGTTTCACACGAACTTACAGCAACTGCTTCGCTACGAAGATCGAAATTCTATGGCCTTTTCGGTGGAAAGCCGAGTGCCGTATTTGGACTACCGTTTGGTCGAGTTCGTATTTAGTCTGCCCGCTGGCTTCAAGATCAGAAATGGGTACACGAAACGTGTGTTACGTGATGCAATGGCAGGAACTATCCCCGACAAAATCCGGTGGCGAGTCAGCAAGCTGGGTTTTGCTACACCAGAACGCACGTGGCAAAAGACGGTACTCCGTCCGCTCGTTCAAAGGGCTCTGGGTGATGAACGATTGCGTGACTTTGTTCTGCCAGACAAAGCAAGGGCATACCAAGAAGAGATTGAGAAAGCAGGTTTGTCTGATTCCACATGCTGGCGCTGGCTTAACCTACTTTTGTGGATGGATGCGTATGCCTTATAAGAGAATTATCTAAGAATGAAAATCTCTTCGGATAAATGGGAAAACTGTTTTAACGGGTTGGGTGAGGTATGGAATAGATGCATGTTAGAGAATTAAACCGCGTAAGCTGGCGCTATTGAATTCATTAAATAATACGTCTTGCCTTCGAAAAAGATTTCTTAGCCCCATATTGAATGTATGCACACAAAAAGGACCCGCACATTTTGTCTGTCAGATAACTTCGACTGTGTTGTTATGTTGACTTGGTCGAACTGGCACACAGAACCACGTAGCAATCGCTATCACTATGCAAAACGCTTCGCCAAACATCTTCCGGTTATTTTTGTTCAGCCAGACCTCGAAAAGCGCACGTCTCAGTATGAGAATACAGAGATCAACAACCTTGATATCCTACACGTCTATGAGAAGTCTGGATCCGTACAAAGCGAAATTTTGAATCAAGCGCTCCTTGCGAGGGGCTTTATCAAACCTTTGTTTTGGATTTACAACCCCAGTTTTGCTGATTACGTTATTCATCGCTATAGCCCACTGAAAATCTATCATGCAACAGAAGATTACTTCAAAACGGATTTTGTTCCTTTTCATCAATCTGAAATCATTACTAGACCGCTTTTGAAATTGCTATCCCACATTGATCTTTTGATTGCGGTCTCGGAGGGTGTCAAGGAAAGCTATTTGCATGCAAGTAACTATTCTGGAGATTGTTTGGTTCTGCCCAATGGTTGTGATTTTGGTTTCTGGGCACAAGAACCCGAAGGGGTGAGCGAGCCCTTAGCGGATGACAAAGATTACAAGAAAACCGTGCTGTATCAGGGAAGCATAAACTCTAGGCTCGATTTTGACCTGATTCGTCAGGTCGTTGCTGGGATGCCCAACTGGGATTTCTGGTTTGTAGGAGCACAAGACGATGCGACTGGAAAGAGATGGAAGGAATTGCTCAGGCATTCTAACGTTCATTATCTCGGTAAACGCACCCCGGAAGAGGTCAAACACCTGACTCACGCGGCTACGGTTGGGATAATTCCCTTTGTCCAGTGTGAGGCGATTTGGGTGTCATTACCACTCAAAGCGTTTGAATATGTGGCCTGTGGCCTTCCTGTCGTCACTGTTCCGATACACTCACTTCAGCCTTTCCCTGAGATATTTCAATTCGCCAGGACTCCGCAAGAGTTTATTGATAGCATTGAGGCTCTAGCCCCAAGTCGTTACGATGCCTCTGCTTTGAAAACAAGACTCGATGTGGCAAAGGAACAGGACTACGATGAACGCTTCAATACTCTCGTATCCAACGTCAAGTCCTTGTTGGGATCTAAGAATCCAAAGAAAACCCCGCTCAATATCCTTATTTTGTACGATGGTACCTCCACTCATATCAACACTCTGGTGGAACACTTAGAAAGCTTCCGCTTATTCTCTCAGCATAACATTTTCTACGCCATTGCTACTCATGGTGCGGCATGTGAAATCAGTCTATTGCTATTTGATGTGATAATCATTCATTACTCGGTGAGGGTGAGTCTCGATTGGCATCTGTCACGGTCCTATGCTGAAGGTTTGAGGAGATTTGGCGGATACAAGATTCTATTTATTCAAGATGACTATGACACCACAGAGGTCGCTCGAAATTGGATCAAAGAGCTGGGGATTCATGCAGTTTTCACGTGTGTACCGAAGAAGTACATTGAATCCGTCTACCCTTCATCTCGGTTTCCGTATGTTGAATTCGTCGAGACATTGACAGGCTATGTTCCGATTCGTTCTGATGTTCACGGGACACCAAAGCCACTTTCTGAGCGCATATTCGTCATTGGGTACCGGGGACGGCCGTTGTCACATTGGTATGGGAATCTGGGGCGAGAGAAGCTACTCATTGGAAAGAGGATGCGGCAGATCTGTGAAGAGCGAGGTGTCGTTGCAGACATTGAATGGGATGACGACAGTCGCATCTATGGGGAAGGTTGGTATGAGTTTCTTGGGAATTGCAAGGCTATGATTGGCACAGAGAGTGGATCAAATGTTTTCGATGAGTATGGTGACATAAGAAAGAACATCGAGAAAGCGTTGGAGGAGACCCCTTCGCTTACTTACGAGGAGATCTATAATAGATACCTATCGGAACATGAGGGCAAGGTGATGATGAATCAAATATCCCCCAGGATATTTGAAGCAATCTCGCTAAAAACCGCTTTGGTTCTATTTGAGGGGACCTATTCGGGGATTGTCCAGCCTGATATTCACTATATTCCTCTTAAGAAGGACTTCAGCAACATCGATGAGGTTTTTGACAAATTGGCCGACGACAGTTATCTCAATAAGTTAACAAACCGAGCTTACTCGGATATCGTCAAATCCGGAAAGTATAGCTACAGGAAGTTTGTTCAGGATTTAGACCGTTTCATTTCACAGCGCGTGATCCGAGGAAACGGAGTTCCGCTTGTTTCAGGCCTTATAGGAAGTCAGCGATCCACGGAAGGGCTGCGTCTGTCTATAGAAAAAATCGGCAAGAATCGATCGATACGGTCGATCCCGACAGATACCCCGCTTCTTAGAAGCTATATCAAGCCAACCCCGCGGCGTTCGCCGATGCACACCGTTAGGGAATTCCTGTACAAGAAGCTATTGAAATATCCTTTGCTTTTTCGCTCGGTCCGCGGGCTCTTTCATAGGGTACGAGAGCTTCGGAACCAAATACTTAAGCTTGTCGATCACGGATTATGATCAATGTCAGATGCCCCTCAATAGTATCTGTCTCTAAGCCTCCCATGGGGACGCTCGTAAGTGAGCACGATCGAGCGATTTACGCAGAGAATGCAAGTACCTCAAACTCACAACTGATCAGGCAAGGATATTTGGGGTTTTCTACATCAGGTTTAAGGAAAGCCGCTGGATGTGAGCTTGAATCGCTTTGACTAGAAGGGCCGTCGTGACTCAATAAGAAATCGAGGCGCAAAACGCGGAATTCTAGAATGAGCTTTGCGGCTCGAGCCTGGCTAGATCTCTCGGCATCACTGAGGCTCCTCCTGAGAGTTTTCGTCGGTTTGATCAAGGGTATTTGGAGATGTATCCTTATCTGGAAGGATATGTTTCGAGTGAACATTTGAGGGGCAAAAGGGTGCTGGAGATTGGTCTGGGTTATGGGACTCTCGGTGGGCTGCTCGCGTCACGGGGGTGCGATTACTATGGGGTGGACATGGCGTCAAATGCCGTTGAAGCGATGCGGTATCGACTTGTCCAAATGGGACAGGATGAAGAGAGGAAAGTCCAAGTCGGCTCAGCACTCGAGATTCCCCATGAAGAGGAAAGTTTTGACTCTGTCTATTCGATCGGTTGCCTCCATCACACTGGAAATCTGTGAAAGGGGGTTTCTGAGGTGTTTCGCGTCCTGGTCCCTGGGGGAGAGCCGTTGTGATGCTATACAATAGACACTCTTTCCGCCAGTTTGTCGAGATACCCGTGGCGCGAATGGTGAGACTTTTGGGCTTTAACCCGTTGAGTCGGCGCGATCCAGGCCTTGGTGAACTCATCCGGGCCTTTTACGATACAAAGCTGGATGGTCAAGCAGCCCCTCACACGGACTTCGTTTCTCGCAAGGAGGTCCGGTGTCTGTTCAAAGATTTCACGTCCCTTCGGATCGATGTCCGGAACTTAGACAATCTAATCCTTTGGAAAGGCAAGATCAGTCTTCCCCATGAGAGACTGCTCAAGAATGTGGGTCGGGTGCTCGGCTTGGACTTCCATATTGTGGCTACCAAGTAAAGATCGAGATGAAGCATTGCCCCTGTCGTGAGTTCTGGGGTCATCAGAGCATCGAGTATTTGATGAAAACAACACGCGTGAACGGTATGCTACCCTTGTATCACAGACCGTTGTGGTTCCAAGAGGCTGCGACAGTCCGTGAGCACGCTCATTCCTTTCAAAAGTATTTCCGGTTCAATGTGTGGGTTCCAAGGGAGAGTGTTCGCCTCACAGGATCTCCTCAAAGGACGATAATGAAAGCATCATTGGAGCAGAAGCCATGTTAGAGATCTTGGTTCATGAAATAAGAGGGAATTGCCCGGTCTACAAAGTCGGGGACAGAATAATCATCGAAAACCCAGAGATAAAGCTGGAAGAGACCACCGCTTTATGCACTCACGCCCTACCGACGATATTGCACTATTGCTTGATACTGGAATATAACTGGTGTCCATTAAAACTCGGTTTAACAAGAAAAGAAGACCAAGACCATGCCTATATTCAGTGTCTCGATCCGGGAAGACCATACACGAATGGAGGTACTGTGATTTTTAGAGTGATGAGCGTCACTAGGTGATGTATGCTAAGCACTATTATCATGTCGCATGGGCCTAGGACTATTTAGAACGCCAAACGGTCGAATGAGATCACAAACAAGTAGATCAGGAAGGGTCCAACGGCGAGGAATCGAGAAGGGTGAAGGTTCTAGTTCTCTACCGCAAATTGAAACACCAAAAAGACCGAAACACGATCGACGAGCATCTTTATTCATTTCGGCGATACGTTGATAATGTCCAATTTCACTATTTCAATGCAGCCAGCGGAATACCCAGGTACCTGACTTATGCAAAATATGATGGTGTCATCCTACATTACACGTTTCTCGTCGTTCGGTGGGACCGAGACTTTTTTGAAAGGTGGATTAGATACATTAAGAGGCTAAGAAGGATTAGGGGGTACAAAGTTGCAATCCCGCAGGATGAATACGCTGAGACTGATATTCTTTGTGAGTTATTTCGCCAATACGATGTCAAGACCGTTTTTACATGTTTCTCAGAAGAGGATTATACTCGGGTGTATCCGGCTGGAAAAGTTCCCCTCGAGCACCTTGTAACTGTGTTTCCAGGATACGTCGATGAGATTTCAACTGAAAAGATAAAAGCTTTTTGCCCGGAAGCAAAAGAGAGACCCATTGCCCTTGGATACCGTGCAAGAAAGCTGCCTTATTGGCTCGGTCGTCACGGACAGCTAAAGCGTGAAATTGGCCAGCTTTTTCTCGAGAGGACAAGGGGAACCGAGTTGAGGGTGGATATTTCTACTGACGAACAGGATGCTTTTCGGGGAGATGAATGGTACAAGTTTCTGTGTCGTTCAAGAGCCGTTTTGGGCTGTGAGGGTGGAGCCAGTCTCATAGATCCAACCGGGGAAATTCGGAAAAACGTCGAACAATATGTGAGAGAAAAGCCTGAGGCAAGTTTCGAGGATGTCGAAAGGAACTGTTTCCCCGGGCAGGACTACAACATTCGCCTATCTACCCTTTCACCACGGCATTTTGAGAGCGCTATTACCCGGACTTGTCAGGTTCTGTTGGAGGGAGATTACTGTGGTATTTTCTTACCCAATGTCCATTACATTGAACTAAAACGGGATTATAGCAATATCGATCAGGTCATCGAACTTCTGAAGGACATAGAATACTGTGCGGAGGTTGCCGAGAATGCTTACCGCGAAATTGTTCTATCAGGGAAATATACTTATAGGGTCTTTGCTAACCAAGTTCTAACTCATATCGCAAAGAATAGAAAGGAGAAGAATATAGAGACTAAATGGGATTACAGATACTTTCGTCTATTAGGCATGTATTTGGCACTGAGAGAACGTCTTGAGCCATTACTAATAAGGCTGTTACGCCCGCTTTTAGCGCTTAAGGTCTATAAGATGGGCCTGGTGAAGGAAGCATTCTACAGGATTCAGGCGCAAAGGAACTGAAGCCATGTGTGGGATAGCAGGTATCATACCTAACAAAGAAGTAACTAGGGAAACCCTTCATCAGTGGATTCAGGCTATGAATTCTCTTCAGGTACACCGTGGCCCTGATGGTGAAGGCACATGGATCGATGAGGGTGCCCGGATTGGACTAGGTCATGTACGGTTGAGCATTATCGACATCAAAACGGGTGCTCAGCCGATGAAGTCTGATGGGGGATCAACTATCACCTACAATGGCGAAATATACAATTACATAGAGCTCCGAGCAGAACTCGGCGCAAAGAGTTTCCGAACCACCTCAGACACTGAGGTTATCCTCAGAGCCTATGAAAGGTGGGGGGAAGACTGTGTGGATCATCTGCGGGGTATGTTCGCATTCGCCATCTGGGATAAGAAGAACAAGAAGCTTTTCTGCGCCCGAGATCGTTTCGGAATAAAGCCATTTTATTATACGAAGAACATAAATGGCTTTTATTTCGCTTCCGAGATCAAGGCACTTCTACCCTTTGTGGAAGAGATTGCCACGGACTACAATGGTCTGAAGGATTATCTTGCCTTTCAGTTTACCCTCGGAACGAAAACTCTTTTTCGAGGGGTTGAGCAACTTCTGCCGGGCCATGTGCTAACTGTCAAGAACAGTCGTGTCCGGGTTCGAAAGTATTGGGAAGTCCAGTATCGGTTGGACTGGTTTCATACGAAACGCTACTTCGAAGCGGAAGTCCGTAAACTACTGATGGACTCTATTCGAGTCCATTTGCGAAGCGATGTGCCAGTGGGTTCCTATCTGAGTGGAGGACTCGATTCCAGTGTTGTGGCATCGCTGGCCAGAAAAATCCAGAGAGGGGGGGATTTCCATGCCTTCCACGGAAAGTTTTCAAGCGATCCTGGATACGATGAATCACAGTATGCGCGGACGACTGCCAATTTCAGTGGCATGGAACTTCATGAGCAGAACATAACGAGTGCAGATTTCGTCTCGAATATCCGAAAGGTGATTTACCATCTGGACAACCCGGTGGCCGGCCCCGGTTCATTTCCGCAGTATGTGATCTCTAAGTTGGCGAGTGAACATTTGAAGGTCGTCTTGGGCGGTACGGGGGGTGACGAGATTTTCGGTGGGTACGTGAGGTATTTGATCTCCTATTTTGAACAATGCATTAAAGGCGCTATTGAAGGGACGATGCACAGTGGCAATTTTGTGGTTACATACGAGTCGATTATCCCGAACCTGTCGACCCTGAGGGACTACAAGCCCCTCTTGCAGGAGTTCTGGAGGGAGGGACTGTTTGAACAGCGGGACAAACGTTACTTCAGGCTTGTCAACAGGGCTAATGGCCTTTCCCAGGAAATCAATTGGAATTTGTTTGAGCCATATTCTGCTTTTGAGACTTTCAGAGAGATATTCTGGGGAGAGAACGTCGAAAAAGAGTCCTATTTTGACAGTATGACGCATTTCGATTTCAAGACCCTCCTTCCTGCCCTGTTACAGGTTGAAGACCGTATGAGCATGGCACATGGGCTCGAGTCCAGGGTGCCTCTCCTGGACCACCCTCTCGTCGAATTGGTGGCCACAATTCCTTCGAATATCAAGTTTGAGAACGGGCAACTCAAGCATTTGATGAAGACGGCTTTCCAGGAGGATCTACCCGAGGTTGTGCACGAACGTACAGACAAAATGGGATTTCCGGTTCCTCTTTCAGACTGGTTGCACGGGGAGCTGAGAGATTTTGTGGAGGACATTTTCCACAGTGATAATGCTCGCCACCGCGAGTACCTGAACCCTCAATTTGACATCGAAACGCTTATTGAATCGGAGGGGAAATTTACCCGTAAGATATGGGGGCTTTTATCATTGGAGTTGTGGCAGGAAGAATTCCATGATAGGGGCCCTGTGTATAGAAAACAAAGGGAGGATTCAAACCCATGAAGGTTTTGATCACAGGTGGTGCAGGCTTTATTGGATCCCATCTCGCTGACGGGCTTTTGAGCCGCGGCGATGAGGTCTTGGTCATTGACAATTACTCAACCGCCCGGCGGGACAACTTGGCACCTCATCGGAATCTTAAAGTGGTTGAGGGGACGATTGCCGATCGCGAGTTGGTGTACGGCCTATGGGAAGATTTCAAACCTGATTTTGTCGTTCATGCCGCAGCTTCCTTCAAGGATCCAGACAACTGGGAGGAGGATGCCCGCACAAATACCCTTGGGGGGGCCATCGTGACACAGGCCTCATTGAAAACAAAGGTGAAACGGCTGATTTACTTTCAAACTGCCCTTTGCTATGGAGTGAAGCCTTTGGAACAACCAATTACCCTCGATCATCCCATGAGGCCCGGGGACAGCAGTTATGCCATCAGCAAGACAGCGGCGGAACAATATATCGCACTCAGCGGTATCGATTTTATTTCTTTTCGGCTGGCCAATGCTTATGGTCCGCGAAATTTGAGTGGTCCCCTGCCGACCTTCTATAATCGTCTCACCAATGGACTCAAGTGCTTTGTCATGGACACGCGGCGCGATTTTATCTATATCCAGGATGTGATCGATGTCGTTCTGCTTGCATTGTACGGTAAGGGAAAACGTGGGGTTTACCATGTGTCCTCTGGGAAAGACTTCTCTATCAAGGAGCTCTTTGATCATACTGTCGAGGCTCTAGGTATAACTCTTGAGGAAGAGGTCGAGGTTCGTGAACGCAGCCCAGATGACGCATTCACGATATTATTGGATCCTTCCAAAACGACTGAGGATTTTGGATGGCGGCCGACAAGGCCACTGGCTGAGGGTATCAAATCAGCGATCGAATGGTACAAGACGCATGGAGTAAGCCAAACCTTTACTCACTTGAAAAACCTCGGAGCGAAGCAATGAGCACGGATTGGAATGAGGCCAAAGTCCTGATCGTGGGGGGAGCAGGGTTCGTTGGGGGTAATTTGACGAAGACGCTGTTGGATACTGGAGTAAAGGAGGTTTTCATTGTTGACAACCTGTTGTCTTCAGAACCGGAGAACATTCCGGAAAGTGACCGCGTGGTTTTCTGGGAGGGGTCGGTCGCCGACGACCTCATATTGAGAAACATCAAGGATGATTTTGACTACGTTTTCCATTTGGCCACTTATCACGGAAACCAGAGTTCTATCCATGATCCGCTGGCAGACCATGAAAATAACCTCCTGACAACACTCAAATTGTTCAACTGGATCACAAACTTCAAGAGACTAGAGAAGGTGGTCTACTCCGGGGCCGGTTGTGCAGTTGCGGAAAAGACATTCGATCAGGCACGTCCCACGACTGAGGAGGATCCGATATCGCTTGAGATGGACAGCCCCTATTCGATCTCAAAGATTGTTGGAGAGTTCTATGCTGTCTATTTCTACAAGCAGCATGGTCTTCCGACAGTGAGAGCTCGTTTCCAAAACGTTTACGGTCCGGGGGAGGTGCTTGGAGCGGGTAAATGGCGAGGAACGTCGGCGACGGTCTGGCGTAACGTCATACCAACATTCATTTATAAGGCTCTAAATAAAGAGGTACTTCCCCTAGAGAACGAGGGGATTGCCTCTAGGGATTTTATCTACGTAGACGACGTTATAAGAGGGTTGATGCTATGCGCTCGGCACGGTGAACCAGGGGAAGTTTACAATTTAGCAAGCGGTGTGGAAACAACGATCAGAGAGTTAGCCGACATAATAAACCGGTTGACCAATAATGCGACCGAACCAAGACATTTGCCAAAACGTGACTGGGATCGGTCTGGGAGACGGATCGGGAGCACCGAAAAATCATTTGTTAAGTTGGGCTTCAAAGCAGGTGTGGATATCAACGAAGGGTTACAACGGACGATCAAATGGACAATGGGGAACCTGGAGTTCATACAACGGACCATAGGGAAGCATAAACAACTCATGGAGAAAATCTGATCGCCTGAAATTTCTAACAGCTTTCCCAAGTAAGGCCCGACCAGTGCCCGAGCTCTCCAATTTTAGCTATGCGCGTGCCATGAATAAGCTAGACATACTCCTACTGTGCAATCGGCCTGCGAAGAACGCCGGTGCCTCCACCTTCATAGATCATCTTGATGCATTTATAAACTTCTCTCAGCACAATTTCTATTGTCTCTCCTTCCTCGGTAAATTGCCCAGAAAGCTCGATTTGCATCGCTTTGATATAATCGTCATTCACTATTCGGTTTTTCTTAGTTTCAGCAGCGAGTATTTTCTCAATAGTCAATCAAGACAGCGGATTCGAGATTTTCCGGGTCTCAAGGTCCTATTTGTCCAGGATGAATACCGCGGCGTGAATGCGGTCATTGAAAACATGAAATCCATGAGAATCCATGTTCTGTTTACCTGTGTCCCAGATGGAGAAATCGAAAAGGTTTATCCTTCGAAGGCTCTGCCAGGGCTGCGAAAAATCAACACCTTGACTGGCTATGCGCCAAAAGCGCTAGTGACAAGAGACGTACTTAGGATAAAAGACCGGCCGATAGACGTGGGGTATCGTACACGCAAGCTTCCATATTGGCTCGGTGAGCTCGGCTACGAGAAAATACAGATCGCAGAAAAATTTGTAGCGCATGCGGCAGACGCTGGCCTTAGGCTAGATATCTCTTATCAGGAGTCGCGCCGGATCTACGGCGAGAAATGGATTGATTTTGTCAGTTCGTGCAAAGTCATGCTGGGAACGGAAAGTGGTGCAAGCGTCTTTGATTTTTCCGGTGAATTGGAGCAGATTGTCAGCCGTTATGAGCAGGAACACCCTGAAGCCGGCTTTGCGGAAATTCAAGAGAAGTTTCTCAGGCCTTATGAAGGGAAGGTACGTTTAAATCAAATCTCGCCGAGGTGCTTTGAAGCTGCTGCCTTACGGACGGCAATGTTGTTGTACGAAGGCGATTATTCCGGAATCCTAAAGCCGTGGCGACACTATATCCCGCTCAATAAGGATTTCAGCAATATTGAGGAAGTCATCAGGATCCTGAGGGATGACGAAAAACTCCAATCGATTGCGGACTGTGCTTTTGCAGAAATCGCGCAGAATCCTGAATACGGTTACGAGAAGTTTATGTCGGATTTTGACAGGGTGGTTGGCGAAGAGGTGAGCGCGGTTCAAATGCCGTCCACCAGAAGGCGCTATACTAAATCACTCTATTATCTTCATCTGGTTCTCAGCCTTTCATACTTGTTAGCTAGAATAGGCTCGATGCTTCTCCAGCATCTGGTCATGGGCACGCCCTTGCGAAGAATCCTGTATGATGTGTGGGATGGGATCTCTCTTGAGAAGCGCCGGGCTATCAGGCCTCTTCTGAGAATCATGGGTAAATAGGCAAGCCTGGTATTCCATATCCAGATAGGGTGGGCTTACAGTTCGTTGTAAACAATGTGTGCTATCGGATAGTCCTACTAATAAGGACGATAGATTGTTTTAAATCCATTAGGTTAATCGCCCTGACGGAGAAATGACGATAATCGCATCGGTGACTGGAGGAACCGGTTTTATTGGTCGCCACTTAGTGACGCATTTGGTTGAACATGGTGTCCGAGTCCGTGTGCTGACACGACGCCCGGAACTGATGCGAGGGTTGTGGCCGACGGAGCAGGTGGAGCCTTGGGAGGGCGACTTAACCAAGCCGGAAACGTTGCGAGGTTTTGCGACTAATGCTCGAATCATCTATCATCTTGCAGGTGAGAATCGAAATGCAGATAACTTCGAAATGGTTAATGTGACTGGGACGAAGAACTTGCTGGAGCTCTGTCGCGATCAGGACCTGGAAAAGTTCGTGCACGTAAGTAGCACTGGTCCCATGGGGGGCAGCCGTGTCGGTTTGATTGATGAATCCACATCATGCTATCCACGGAATAGTTATGAGCGAAGCAAGTACGCTGGCGAGCAAATCGCCATAGACGCGTTTGGGAAGTTTCAAATACCAGTTACCGTCATTCGGCCACCGAATGTGTTTGGGGAAGGGCGACCTAAGAATGGCGATTTGTGGCTCAGTTGGCTCACTGCTATCCGAGGGGGAAGGTTTCGATTTTTCGGTAGTGGCGATTCGGTGGCGAATTATATCTACGCTGGAGATTTGGTCGGAGCGTGCTTGCTTGTGGCAGGAAGCGACAAAGCAACCGGTGAAGTTTATATCGTATCTGATTCTTGTCCGTTACGTGATTTCGTTGGCGCGGCAGCAGAATTTCTGGGTGTCATGATGCCACGGACCCTGCCGGTTTGGTTTGGTTATGCAGTGGCGCTATGCCTCGAAATGACGGGCAAGTTGGCCCATTTTTCACCGCCATTGACGGTGAGTCGTGTCCGAGCATTAACGAATCGAGCAACGTATAGCAGTGAAAAGCTCTGCAAGGGACTGGGTTTTAGGCCGGCATTTGGGTGGCGTGAAGGATTGCGTCGAACAATTGAATGGTATAAGCAAAACAAATTGCTGTAGTGTGCGAGGTCCCGTTGAGGTCGTTGAAGAGTTTGCCAAGACCCCTTCGAATCTGCCGCGTTGTGACAGTCCCGTTTATTTTTGAAACTCTTCTTCGCGAGCAACTAACCTATGTCGTTCAACAAGGAATCGATGTCACGCTTGTATCAAGCCCTGGACATTCGCTTGCGGAAATTTGCAACTCCTTACAGATTTGTTATTATCCCGTGGTGATGGCTAGGAAACCAGAACCCTTGCGAGATCTAGTCTCTCTACTTTATCTGACAAGGTTATTCATGAAGAAGCGATTCGATATTGTCCATTCCACCGCTCCCAAAGCGGGGTTGCTCACAGCACTTGCGGGCGCCCTCGCCCGTGTACCGGTAAGAATCCATACGTTTACGGGGCAGGTGTGGATGGAGATGGAAGGCTTATCACGAAGGATTATGAGGTATTGCGACTGGCTTATTGGTCATTTAGACACGCATTGTTATGCAGATAGCCCATCGCAACGGGACCTTCTGATCGAGGAAGGGCTGGTTGAGGCGTCGAAGATCTCAGTGCTTGGCGCTGGCTCTATCAGTGGAGTTAATCTGGAGCGCTTCAACCCCAATAAACTCATGGAGGAGAGCGCTGTTGAGCTGCGACGTGATTTAGCCTTATCGGACCATTCTGAGATCATAGTCTTTGTGGGCCGTCTGGCCAAAGGCAAAGGCATTAGAGAGCTGGTTTCAGCTTTTCGAATGCTGCGCGAGGATCACGAAGAACTCGACCTAGTTCTGGTGGGACCTTCCTTAGAATCGGAACATGATCCACTCCCAAGGGAAACACTGGACGAGATATCTAACAACCCTCATATTCACGCCGTAGGATTCAGCCAGGAGGTAGAAAAGTATTTGAGGATCGCAGATGTCTTTTGTTTGCCGAGTTACCGTGAGGGTTTTGGAAGTGTCGTGATCGAGGCTGCCGCCATGGGAGTTCCGGCAGTTGCTTCTCGAGTGGTCGGTTTAGTTGATGCGGTCGTGGATGGTGAGACCGGTGTGCTGGTTCCAGCGAAGGAGGTGGAGCCCCTAAGGGGCGCACTGGCGAAGATGTTGTCTGCTCCTGGGATTCGCCGCAGAATGGGATGCGCTGCCCGGGAGCGTGCGGTACGTGACTTTGATTCGAGAATCGTTAATGGCATGGTGTGCGAGGAGTATCTCAAGCTGGCCGGAGTCAGGAGTGTGGTGAGTTAAGATGCATGTTCTCGTTATCGGAGCCTCGGGATTTGTGGGCCGGTTCGTCATCGACAAACTCAAAAGGGAAAACGTCGGTAGGATCTGTCGCTTTGTCAGAAAATGGAGCCAGTCGAATGAGATCAGGCACAATGACGTGGACAAAACTTCCGGAGATTTGACCGTTATTTCCTCCATTCGTGAAGCCCTGAAAGGTAAGGACGCGCTGATAAACATCGCACCGCTCAAATATGGTTTCTGTGAAAACCTGGTCCGGGCGTGTGAGAAAGAGAAAATAGGTCGGGCACTTTTCATGAGCACCACGGCTATCTTCACCCAGCTGAGACTCCAGGAGAAGAGAGCCATCCTGGAAGCTGAAAAGACGATCACCGACTCGGTAATCGACTATACCATTATCAGGCCAACGATGATTTACGGAGGCTGGGACGATAAGAATATGTATTTTTTGATCCAATATCTAAGGAAGCACAGTGTTATTCCCATCTTTGGGAATGGTCGCTATTTGCAGCAGCCCGTCTATGTCGAAGACGTTGCTTCGGCCGTTGTGAAGACTCTATTGTCCAAAAGAACAATCAGGAAGAGCTACAATATCTCGGGGAGATTTCCGTTATCTTACAACGAGGTTATCGACACCATCTGTGAGATTCTGGGAAGGGGAGTTCTTAAGGTACATATTCCTTACCATCTCAGTCTCTCTTTAGTTGCTGTTTTAAAACTTTTTCAGAAAAGCCCTCGATTCACAGTTGGACAGGTAAGACGCCTGAATGAAGACAAGGTATTCGACTATTCAAAGGCTAAAAAAGACTTTGGGTATGCCCCCATTTCATATGAAGATGGCATTAGAAGGGAAATCCAATCGTTGTGTTAGGAAATAGTCGGGAGAAGAGCATCTGAACTTTCTTTTTCTATCAGCTATTTGTTTTTTGGTTTCTCTCGGCGCTGGTTTTTTCATGATCAAGGTAGCCCTGCGCCTCAATCTCCTGGATATCCCAGGTGCCAGAAGTTCCCACGCAACACCTATCCCAACGATGGGAGGCTTGGCTATTGTCGTGGCCTTTCTTGTGGGTACGCTTCTCGCCCGGTTCTCTTTGGGTCACTGGGTGACTGCTGGGTGGTTTGGATGGTTTGTGGCAGGGGCAGGCTTGTTGGCCTTTGTGGGCGTTATCGATGATCTGCGAAGACTCCCTGTCTTCCTGCGTTTGCTCTTGTACGGGACCGCGGCAGGTATGGCTGTCGCCGGAGGAATTCGACTCAGGACCATTGACATTCCCATCTTTGGAATGATCGAATACGGGGTCCTTGAGATTCCTATGACGCTTCTATGGATTGTGGCCGTGGTCAGTTTCTACAATTTTATGGATGGCATCGACGGGCTAGCAGTGGGTGTAGGGGTGATCGTGACGGGCTTTCTTGCCTACATTGCCTGGGAAGTTGGCAACTCGAATATTCTCGTACTGGCCTTGGCACTTGGGGGTAGTTGTTTGGGATTTGCATGCTACAATTTTCCCCCGGCCAAAATATTTATGGGCGATGTTGGAAGCACCTTCATAGGATACACGCTTGCAGTTCTCGCTCTGGTCGGAAATCAAAGCGAGGAGCCTGGGCATATTCCCCTTCTTGTTCCGGTTCTCATTCTTGGGACGTTCCTCTTCGACACGACTGTAACACTCAGTCGAAGGATTCTAAAAAGGGAGAACTGGTATCTGTCTCACCGCGATCATTACTATCAGAAAATGACGAATCTGGGGTTTTCCCATTTGCAGATCACTCTCGGTGAATACTCGGTGACTTTTCTATTGGGGGTTAGTGCGCTCCTTTACATGCGGGCAACTCAAGTACTGGCTTTCTCTATTCTGGCTATCTGGTTGCTTTTCTTCAGTGGATCAACGACGGTGATTACCGTTCTTGAAAAGAGGCACGGTTGACGAAAACATGAAGGCAGGGAGTGCAAATACCGAAGGCGTGAAAGGTCCCCTCTTGTTAGATGCCCGGGAAGGTTGGATTGTTTTCACGATTTTCGCGTTGGCATTTGGGCTTAGACTCTACCTGGTATTTCACACTTACCTCATCAGTAATGATGGCATTCTCTACGTGAGGCTTGCCAAACTAATCTCTCAGGGCGAATTTGAGGCGGCTCTGAGCATCGCATTTTTCAATCTCTATCCGCTGATAACGGCTTTGTTTCAGAAGGTGTTCAGCGATTGGGAGCTTTCTGGCCAGATGGTGTCTGCGGTTTTTGGTTCCCTGACCGTCATTCCCTTCTACTTCTTGATCAAGTCTCTCTTCAACCGAACTGCGGCTACGATTTCGTCAATCCTTTTTGTTTTTCATCCCTACCTCGTTCGGTTTTCTGCTGAGGTCGTCCGGGAACCGACTTTTTGGTTCTTTCTCATGATGGCTCTTTGGGTTGGATGGGAGGCCATTTCACGAAAAAGGGCCTGGATGTTTCCTTTGACTGGTTTTTTAGGAGTTGTATCTTTTGTTTTGAGAGCGGAAGGAATCGTTGTGGTACCGATTATTGGAGCCTGGGTGCTTCTGAAGGACCGGCGGACATTTAGACGGACTTATGGGCAGAGACTTCTCTTTGTCATGGTCCTCTTGGTGACGGTTCTAATCGTAGGGTCACCTGCAATGCTATTGCTCAGGCAAAAAACAGGCCACTGGAACTGGGCTAGGGCACAGGAGATACCTGGATTGGCATTCTCGGATATCACAATGAAGAGCATTAAGACAAACTTTGACCGGATAGAGATTGAGCCTTGGGATAATACTTCGGAGGGACAGCTCGAGCTAATTCGTTTGAAGGCTTTTCTCTCGCTGGCTAAAGAGAACAGATTGGGTATTATCGGGTTGGAAATGGCGTCCAAGTTTGTCAAGGCGATTCACCCCATGTTACTTATTCTACTCGCTTTTGGAATAATTAAGAGGAAAAAGGTTCAATACCGCGAAAAACAAGAGCTTTTTCTTCTCTCTATCATGGCCGTTTTTCTCATGGTGATAGCTCGATATGCTACCGTAAATCCGTATGTTGGAACAAGGCACATGATGGTGCCAGTGATACTGTGTCTTGCGTGGACGGGGATCGGTTTGGTTGAGCTCGAACATAGAATCAAGGATACCTCTTTAATGGCAAAATCAAATCGTAATAGAAGAAGTCATGGTTTCATGGATCCTCGATGGTTGTTATTAATCTTAGTCGTTCTTTTCCTGCTCCCCAAGACCCTCGCTTCTCAGCGGATGGATAAGATACCCATCAGGGAGGCAGGGGTGTGGATCAAAGAACATGGACCGAAAAACCCCGTCGTAATGGGTCAGGGTGAATTGGCACGCATCGGCTTCTACGGTGACGGAACATTCCTGGAAATTCCTCGGAATGAGGACCTCTATGAATACTTGAAGAGAGGGAAGGTGGATTTCTTGGCAATCAACGAAAAAAACATCGAGGATACCCATCCGGGTCTAATCGATTCCCTGGACTCAGAACGGTTTGAGAAGGAGGTCGTCCTCGGTATGCCCTCAGGGCAATATGTGATCATCATTTATTCGGTCAGGAGTTGAGACGCCTTCAGGGAGCAACTGTTTAGGGATCAGGAACCTCCTTTTTCGACACCCTATTGCTCGAATCTTGGGTGCCTTCCCAGAGGGAGAAGGAGAAAATGCCAAAGTTTTATCGGAATCGTGTGGTGGTCATTCTCTGCGACGCCTTTTTGGTCACCGCT
>CAYGCR010000049.1:0-25358 GCA_964348415.1 uncultured Ignavibacteria bacterium
TCCACAATGTATAGCTGCCCAACGACTGTAGTTCGATCAATACTACTGTTATGGATTTCAGCAACTATCGCCTGTTTCGTTCTGGCTGGCTCTGCTATGGCTACTATGGAATTGCCAGAGCCGAATGATCTGACCGTCGATACGAGTGACATCATCGGGGTATGTATGGTTGAGTCAGTTCACGGTACTCCCCCTTTCATCCATGAGAATCCTCCAGATTGGGTGACGTTTAAGGTTGTTCAGCCGATCAAAGGATGCAACAGGGGGCAGATTCTAAGCGTTTTCGAATGGATGAGTGCAAAAAAACCCATGGGCCATATGCCGTTGGTCGCTGACCGGATGATTCCCCCAAGCGAGGACGAGATAGAAAGGTGGGAAAGAACTCCTGTAGTTGTTCCGGAAAAGGATGTTCTGATCCTCTTATTTTTGATTCGTGGCGATGGGGATACCTTACGACAATACGTGAACGGGTGGGGACTCCCCGTGTTTGTGGAAAACGCGTCCGAAGAAAAGATCAGGCTCGTCAACGGCCTAGCCTCGCTAAGGCTGCAACTGCGCCCAACTGAGTTGGCTTACCGAAAGGGTGCTCCTGTGCTTGTGCATGGGACCCTGGAGAACTTCTCGGAAGAGGAACAAACCCTGGATCCGAAACATATCGAGCTTAAAAAACTCTGGGCTCCCGGCACCCACCCCAAACTGATGGATCTTACTTGTATGGAGGTTGGGGAGAGAGCGCCTCCCATAAGGGTGAAAGCGCGAGCAACCGAGGAGTTCGACTGGAACCTGTGTGACCTTCTTCCGATGGACTGCTCAGTTCCCGGCCACTACGAAATACGGCTTCAGATACCGGCTAAGTGTAGTCGACCTCTGGGGGAAATGCGTTTTCAATTGTGGATAGTGGACGGAATGACGTTTGAGCAAGCGGCGTACTGGTCCGCCCTGGTATTCGCGGGAAGGGTGAAGGAAGTGCGCCCTCAGCCGGACGGCACCATCGAGGTAGAGTTCAGGGACCTTGAGTATCTGACCGTGCGCATGTTCCGTGAGACCTTTGTCTGGCCTCAGCATCGACTAGAATTGCCCACGGAGGGCGATTCACTGATCGTCTGCGTGGATGTTTTGAACCCCAATACTATGCTTCCGGAGATCATCTATGTGGCAGAGACAACCGATGAGCGTAAGAGTATGGTGGAGGCCGTGCGCAAAAGTACATTCCCTCCAAGTTTGACAGAGGAAGATCGGAAGAAGATATGGGAAGATACGTGGAAGAAAATACACGAAAGTGGAAAGAATAGGAAGGAGAGACGATGAATCCATCTGATAAGCAGAAGATAGTCGAAATCATGAAAAAGGCCAGCAGCTTTGCGTTTCTGGCAACCTGCGATAGCGGGCAGCCAAGAGTGCGGCCCGTGTCCCCCATGGTCGAAGACGACATGTCCGTCTGGGTTGCTACTTCTGGCAAGTCCAGGAAGGTGCAACAAATAAAGAAAAACCCCAAAATGAGCTTGGCCTTTGTGGTGTACCCCCAGGGGGACAAGGCTGCCACCATAATCGGAGAAGCTGAGATAGTCGAAGACATGGAGCAGAAAAAGAGGGTCTGGGGGCTGGCCTCTTATGATCCCACACAATTCTGGCCTGACGGCCCGGAATCGAAAGACTACTGCGTGTTGAAGATCAACGTCAAGCAGATTGAATGGTGGGAAGATTGGGAAACCGGAATGAAGACCTATGAGCCTTAGGAGGTTTCGCCTAAACAGGATAAATTTCGTAGTAATTAGATAAGCGAACGATCGTCGATCACGCTGTATTTGTCTGAAAGCCCAGGAGGTGAATGTGGCGGCTGAGAAGAAAAAACCAGGAAAGGAAAACGAATTGAGAGTGGGGGTGTTCGTCTGCGAATGCGGGTTGAACATCGCCGGATCGCTGGACTGCGAGGCAGTGCGTAAATATGCGGAGACGCTCCCGGATGTGGAGGTGGCGGTTCTGAATAAGTATACCTGCGCCGACCCCGGACAGAACGAGATCAAAAGGTATATCAAGGAGAACAATCTGAACCGGGTGGTGGTGGCGTCCTGTTCTCCGCGCATGCATGAGCCGACCTTCAGGGCCTGCATATCCGATGCAGGAGTCAACCCCTATCTCTTGGAGATGGTCAATCTCAGAGAGCACTGCAGCTGGGTACACATCAACAACTGGGATGCAGCCACAGATAAGGCCAAGGATATGGTGAAGATCGGAGTGGCAAGGGCGAGGCTTTTGCAGCCGCAGATTGAAAAATCAGTGCCTGTAACGAGGGCTGCTCTGGTCATCGGCGGCGGCGTGGCGGGCATCCAGGCGTCCCTGGATTTGGCAGACTCCGGCATACCGGTCTACCTGGTGGAAAAGGAGCCATCCATCGGCGGCATAATGGCGGGCTTGGATAAGACCTACCCTACCATGGACTGCTCCATATGAATTCTGGGACCGAAGATGATGGATGTCGGTCGACATCCCAACATCACGCTTCTGACCTACAGCGAGTTAGAAGAGGTTTCAGGCTATGTGGGTAACTTTAAGGTGAAGGTTCGGAAGAAAGCCCGCTATGTGGACGAGAAAGAATGCAATGCCTGCGGAGAATGCGTCAAAGTCTGTCCGGTTGCCGTTCCGGACGAGTTCCAGCAAGGGTTCTCTTCCCGAAAGGCGATTTATCTCCAGCTTCCTCAAGCGGTTCCGTCTTCATATATAATTGATATGGAAGCTTGTCTGGGAAACAACCCCATCGCCTGCGGAAAGTGTCTGGAGGTTTGCGAGAAGAAATGTATCGACTACGATATGAAAGATGAGATTGTAGAGCTGGACGTAGGAGCGATCATCGTTGCCACAGGAATGGATGTCTACGATCCCACCGAGTTGGACGAATTCGGCTACCGCAGCTTCGAGAACGTTATCACCTCCATGGAATTCGAGCGTTTAATCTGCGCGGGCGGTCCTACTCAGGGACATTTCATTCGTCCCACCGATCACAAGACGCCCAAAACCGTTGGGTTCATACAATGTGTGGGCTCCAGGTCGCAAAAAAGAGGGAATCCCTACTGCAGTAATATCTGCTGCATGAACACAATTAAGGACACCGTGCTGTTGAAAGATCATTATCCCGACATCCAGGCCGAGGTCTTCTACATGGATATCCGGGCGTTCGGGAAGGCCTTCGAGGACCTGTATAGAAGAAGCAAGGAGGAGGGTGTCAAATACATCAGAGGCATACCCGGAGAGGTAGTGGAGGATCCAAAGACTAAGAATTTGACTCTGAGTGTGGAGAATACCACCACCGGTGAGGTAGAGCAGCACGAGCTGGAGATGCTGGTTCTATCTATTGGCGTTCTGCCCCGGCAGGACGGAAGCAGCGTCCAGCAGCTTCTGACTCTCTCCCGGACGCCGGACGGGTTCTTCATGGAATCGCACCCCAAACTCAAACCGGTGGATGCTCCCACCAAAGGGGTCTTCTTCGCCGGCTGCGCGGAGTTTCCAAAAGACGTCAAGGATAGCGTCACTCAAGCCAGTGCGGCCGCAGCGAGAGGAGAGATTATCCTGAATGCGGACCGAATCAAGGTGGAGGCGATAACCTCCATGGTGGACAAGGACATGTGCACTGCCTGCGAGATCTGCTACCGGGCCTGCCCGTATAAGTGCATAGAGGTGGATCGCGAGAAAAAGGTACCAGCGGAGATTATCGAGGCGGCCTGCGCCGGGTGCGGCACTTGCGGTGCAGAATGTCCCTTCGGTGCGGTGACCATGCGCCACTTCACCAATGAGCAGATTCTGGCTCAAGTGGAAGCCATCCTGGATGAAAACCCGGAGGATAAGACGGTCGTCTTCGCCTGCAACTGGTGCTCCTACGCCGGGGGAGACATGGCTGGAATATCACGGTTGCAGTATCCCCCCAATCAGAGGATCATCAAAACTATGTGCTCCGGCAGGGTGGATGAGGAATTCGTGCTTTATGCCTTCAAGCTGGGGGCACCGATGGTCTTAGTCTCAGGATGCCATTTCGCCGACTGCCACTATATCGATGCCAACCGCTGGACCCAGAAGCGGGTGGAGAAGCTCTGGGATAAGTTAGAGAAGATGGGCGTCAGGCCGGAGAGGCTTCAGTTGGAGTGGATCAGCGCCGCGGAGGGACAGAAATTCGCCAAGGTGATGAAAGAGGTCGAGGAGATGAGGAGAAAGGTCACCAAAGAGGAGATGGAATTCACCAAGAAGGCGCTGAAAGACCTGAAGTTCAAACGCGAAAAGAGAATCGCCAAGCTGGAAGCCGACAGGGCCAAGGCGGAGAAAGCAGCAGCGGCCTAAATGAGAAATTAAAAATTCAAAAAGCAAAAAGAAAAATTACAATTTAAAATTCAAACTTGTCTCGTGGTTCCGATTTTCTAATTTTGAACTTTGAATTGCAATTTTGACTTTTGCATTTTGCATTTTGAATTGGAGACGTTATGGCGGAGGAAGCAACTTTCAAATGTTTAAGATGCGGGCACGACTTCAAGATGCCCTTTGACCCCAAAGGGCCTATGGTGGAACGTGCCTGCCCCAAGTGCCTTTCCAACAGCGTGAGGAGAATGAAGGAGGAGAAGAAGAAGTAGGTTCTACGTTCAACGGACAGGTTCAATCCTGTAGTCACCTTGTCAGATATTTGAGCCTTTGGCTTTAACAGTCGAAGGCTTTTTGCTGTCTGGTCTGGGTGCCCCACGGTCTGGTGTGGGCGAGCTGGCGATCACTTAGAACTCACCCCTAAGTCCCCCTATCTTGAGAGGCTGTGTCATTATGATGTTTTGAAGTTGTAGCCGCAATCTTCAGATTGCGCAAGTTGTTGGTTTTCTGTGCCTATCGGTCCCCGGACCCGACAGGGAACGCTGAGTGTCCCGCCAGGTTAGCGCCCTGGCGGGCACAGGATGGCCTGAAGTCAAAGGAAGAAAAGCTCTTGACTTTTCCCAGCCATTAGTGTAAGATAGAAGAAGATTGAGAAACATATAGAGTAGAGGATGGGCGTTCCTGCGGGTTCCGGGTGACACCCCGCAGGCGGCTGCGTGCCGCGTCGGTTCCGAACCGCGACTGACCATTAGTCCTACGTCGCTGTGCCATCCTCAAAAACCGTTAGAACGAAAATTGGAGGTAAGAAGATGATTCGGAGACCAGCAAGGCAATGGCGGCGGCAATGCCGCTTTCCGGCGACAGCGGCCACCGGGACACTTATCTCTGTCTTGCTCGCGGTACTTCTGCTGCTGGGGCCAAGTTGCGGCCCGGCATACCGGAAGATCGATTTCAAGGAAGTCGAATGGGAGGACATCCACATCAGCGAGACTCCTGATCAGGAGGAGCATCCGGGGGCCAGTGCCGTTTACCTTTTGGACGAGGGGGAGTTTTCGGCCCGGAACAACTTCATCCTTAGCCGGCACGTGATAATCAAGATTCTGGATGAAGCTGGGCTGAGCTATGCAAACGTGGAGATCCCCTTCCACTCAGAAAGCGAGGTACACAAGATAAGGGGCCGAACCGTTCGAAAGGACGGAAGCGTGGTTATGCTCAAGCCGGAGGATGTTCATGAGAAGTCGATCTATCCGGACTACGTCCTCTACGCGGATTCCAAGGCTAAGGTCTTCGCTTTGCCCGGAGCAGAAGTGGGATCTGTGATCGAGTATTCGTATTCCGTCGTGTACAAGGGACCGTTCCCCTCAGCCTGGGATTTCCAGAGAGAGGAACCGGTTCTGCTCTCGCGTTTCACCCTGGATGTCCCGGAGTTTGCACGCTACGACTACCTGCTATCTCAGAGAAAAGGTATAGAGGTGGCGAAATCGGTATCCCATCCAGTGGGACGAGTCAGAGCGGTATTCACCCTTAAGGACGCACCACCCATAACGCCCGAGCCGTTAATGCCAGCACCGTCTGAGGTGACGACAAGGGTTTACTTCTCGCTTACCGCCCTGTCGACATTTGGACTCACCGTTCCCATAGAGGGGGACTCTTGGGAAATCCTGGGCCAGAGCTATTATCAGGCGACCGAGGACAAGGTAAAAGCCAGTAAGGCTATTTCCAAAAAGCTGGAGGAGATCACGCGCGACTGCGCTGGCGAATTGGACAAGATCGCAAGAGTATACGATTTCGTACAGTCTCAGATCCGCTATGTGGCCATTGAAATAAAGGAGGGCAGGGTCATCCCTCACCACCCCTCGGAGGTCTTCTCCAACAAGTACGGTGACTGTAAGGACAAGGCCTTTTTGCTGATAACCATGCTGAAGGAGGCGGGCATAGATGCCTATCCCGTTCTGGCTCGAACCAGCAATACCGGAGAGGTAATCGACAACTTCATATCCAGGCAGCAGTTCAACCATGCAGTGGCGGCGGTTCCGGCCCGGTACTTCAGCGACATGGAGGGGCTTGAGCAGATTCTGGTCAGGGGTGAGAAAGATTATACCGTGGAGGACGACTGCGTCTTGCTGGATGCCACTTCCATGGCAATCCCCTTCGGCCAGATCCCCTGGTACCTGGAGGACACCAAGGCGCTTCTGGTTAGGGACGAAGTCAGCAGGTTGATCTCCATTCCACATTCATCCCCAAACTCAAACTCCACCCATCGAGAATGTGAGGCGGAGATTTTGGACGATGGTTCCGTGCTGTGCTCCGTGAAGTGCACCAGAAGCGGTCAGGCGGCCAGCAGCATCCGCTCCTTGCTACAGTCGATGACTAAGATGCAACAGGAGGAATGGTTTCAGTACAACCTCTCCGGCAGGTGTCCCGGTGCGGTTCTCAAGGCACACTCCATATCGCACCTGTGTGAGTTAGATCAGCCTTTGATTCTTAACTATGAGTTCACCGTACCCCAATACGTGCAGCGCATAGACACGCTTTTCGTCTTCAGCCCAGGTATTTTGCGAAACCCCATGTACGATCAACTGACTCGTGAAAAACGAGAGCACAGCATCTTCTTCGACTTCCCCGGCATCTTGATCGAGGTAATTAAAGTCAAGATACCAGCCGGCTTCAGAATCAACACCCTGCCCGAGGAGGTGTCCGAGTCGTCTGGCTTTGCGGACTATTCATTCTCATGCTTCAGTGATGGCGAGAGGGTGATTCTGAACAGGCAGATAGCTATTAAACGAGCTCGCATCGGGTTGCAGGAGTACGAGGAAGCCAAAGCCTTCTTCAGCTCCGTGGTCACCTCTCAAAGGAGGCACGTGACGCTCACTCGAGAAGGCTCATGATCCCGGGTGCCCGCAGTTCTGCTGCGGGCAAGCCCTGAACCGTATGGTTCAGGGCAAGATGACCTGTTACTCAACCGACTATCTCACAGTGAAGCTGTAAGCCACCCGCCGAGTTACAAACCGGGTCCGTGACCCAAAAACATTATGAAAAAGCCATACAACCATAGCTGGCCACATTGAGAGAAATTGAATCATGAATGACGATCACAAATATCTATCTCTTTTTGAAGTCACCAAAGCATATAAAGAAACAATCGCCGTTGATAAGATTTCTTTTGATGTGATGGAAGGGGAAGTCTTTGGATACATCGGGCCCAATGGTGCCGGCAAGACGACAACGATAAAGATACTAGTCGGATTAATAAAGGATTTTCACGGTGCTTATAAAATCAGAAACAACTCCCCTGATCAATTATACAAAGAATTGGGATATTTACCTCAAGGTGTATCTTTTCAAGAATGGCGAACCGTTGATAACGTGCTCAACACACTCGGGAGGATTTCAGGATTAGAGGATTCTTGGTTAGAACAGCAAATCGAGAGCATTCTGGTGTTGTTGGATTTGAATGAAGTTCGTTATCGCAAGGTCTCTAAACTTTCGGGCGGTATGATTCAGAAACTGGGATTGGCACAGGCATTACTAAATAAACCCAAGTTCTTGGTTCTTGATGAACCGCTTTCAGGATTGGACCCGACGAGTCGCCATGAAGTGAAGCAAGCCATAAAGAGACTAAGAGATGAAGGAACAACAATATTCTTTTCCTCACACATTCTAAGCGACGTTCAGGATGTCGCAGATAGAACAGCCATCATCGACAAGGGTCGTATTCTTAAGATCGATAAAACGACCGATTTAACCACAGATTTGGTTCAGAGTTATGTTTACGAAATAGAATCGTTCGATGATTTCCAGGATGTCTCATTATTCAAAGCCTATGACCAAATTCATCATATCGAGCATCCAACCTCAAAGAAAATCAGAATTCACATAAGGAAAGATTGCGATCTGAAATCATTGACTACTGAGGTATTGAAGGAATTAATGCATCATAATTATCCGATTCGGAATTTTACCAGAATAATCCCGAATTTGGATGACGTTTATCTTAAATATGTTAGAAAGAGCAAATCGCCATGACTCTGAGATTATTGTACACCGATGAAATGCGTGGTTTTTACAAATCGAATGTTATGATCGTTCTGTGGATTGGTTTACCACTGTTGGCAATCGTTTCATATATCTTCCTCCCAGATATCGGTGATGAGACTTCCATAACCTACGTTACCTCCAGTATCATTTCCAGCATCGGCGGATGGTTGGCAGCAATGATGCTGGCTATTCATATCATTCATGAGAAAAGCCATCATGTGTATGAACTGTTCTTGATCAGACCTGTGAGAAGGAGCCACATTATACTTTCCAAGTACTTTGCCGTCCTATCCTGCGTCGCATTAGCATGCTTATTGGCTTTGATCGTGGGTTTCATTACCGACTATTTCATCTTGGATAGATTCTCGAATATACTGTTTATAGATACATTACGATCCTTTGTAATTGGTCTTGCAATCATAGCAATCGAATGTGCGGCTGGTGCCTTTGTGGGTGTGCTTGTTTCTTCTGTTTTAGTGGGTGTCATTCTGGTGGTAATTACTCACAACATTGCATCGCTCACAATTATCGTTCCCATAATGACAAAAGCCAATAACGTCCATTTACTTTCGATTTCATCTGGAATCATATTAAGCGCTGTTTTTCTGTTTATGGCTATCCAAATATTTAGAAGAAAAGAATTATAAGAAAGGCGGCTGGCAATAGGCTGGAGCTGACCAGAACCAGCATGATTTCATCAGAGTTCGACGGCAAAATGCAAAGTTCTTATGTTAAATCAGTTTCGGTGTAAGCGGTGTTGGCAACTCAGCAATACCGTTAGGCTCATCCGACCACGTGCGGAGCCGAGGGTACCCCACCCACCTGCGGTGGTCGGGCGCAGGCAAGCCCTGAACCGCATGGGTCGGGGCAAGCTGGCTACTACTTGGAACTCACCGCCTTAATCCCCCTCTCTCATCGTGAGACTGTGTCATAATCGGGTGTTGAAACTGTAGCCGCAATCTTTGGATTGCGTCAGTTGTTGGTTTTCGATATTCCAATCTCGCAGACTACGCGCCATAGGCGCGTCCCCCGCCTCTGGCGGGGGAAAGTCTGCGCCTACAAAAATCTACATTCTGACACGCCCTCCAAGAGAACTGGCATGGGGCTGAGCCTAAAACGTCTGATAGCGTCAGGGGCATGGAACTCCTGGCCTGGAACCTGAGCCTACCGCAATAGAAGGAGAAAGGTCCCTTCAAAAGTGCTTGACAGGGCTGCACGAGTTCTTACATTTACAATATAAACAGCATGGATTTTCTGAAAGATCGAGTTACGGGCAACAGAGCCCGGGCTGTCCAGTTCGAGGTGCCCCACAGCTTTGCTGGGGGCAAGCTGGCCTGATTGCTCCGGCCAACTCTGCCACAGCACAGCGGTGGGTCACTCGACCCGCGAGAACAGATGAGGTTGTGGCGAGAGAATGGAGTCTAACGTGCCTGGTTATGTTAGAGAATATGGTGCTCTTGAACTGAAACGAAGTTATCAGAGAAATCTCACTTTAGGGATTTCCATCTCTGCTACCATTTTCATGATTGCAACTTTCAGTTTGGATTTGCTTGTCCACACCAAGGGTGACTCGGAGGGACGAAGGATGGTCGTGGTCAGGAGCATAGCTCAACTGATTTCGCCACCGCCGCCGCCAGTTATTACTGAGTCTCCAGGTAGGCAGACATTGGCTGGGGGACCGTTTCAACTGGTGGCTGGAGCACACGATACCGAAAGACTGTCCAGAGGTCGGTATCACGGCGAGATATATGGCATGGTTTACGACAGAAGCGCCGAGGGGGCAGGGGCAGGAAGCGACAGTTTGGGATACGTACACATCGGCGTCCCTTCAAGGAAGTCGCTCTCCAGGATACGTCTGGTTGAGACCGATAGGATGCCGGAGTGTGTTAGTGCCGTAGTGCCAACATACCCAAAATCAGCAAGAGAGAACCGAATCGAGGGAGAAGTCTGGTTGCAGGTCTTGGTAGACGAGCATGGTGATGTAGGTGAAGTCCGCGTCTCACGAAGGTCGAAAAGCGATGTGGGATTCGAGCAGGCCGCAATGGAGGCTGCTCTGAAGTGGAAATACCGACCTGCGCTCTGCAACAGGAGACCAGTCGCAGTCTGGATCTTGTACACACTGAGATTCCGACTGACATCTACTTCGGCCCCCTCCGTCTGGCACAACTCGACAGCGCACGAAAACGCCTGATTCACCTGCCCAGAGCCAAAAGAGATAAAACCTTGAACAGAAGACAAAAAATGAGACTGACTACTCAAACGGTGTTACCTATGTGCCCGGTCTGATCTGTAACCTATGTCCGGATCGTACACCGACCCGACCGACCGACCCCGGCCGATACTTTGTGAAGGAAGGAACAACGGGTCTTATACAGAAACCATATAAGACACGACATGACCGTCCGCCTGGTCATAAGATATGGAATAATGGAGGCTTACGCGCTATTCTATGAGAGGTCTTATCTGGCGGGAAGACCTTCAAGCGGTGCTATCTGAAAACCATGCAATCATAAGTTGGACGCTAGCGGTATTAACAGAGTTGAGATGGGGTCAGTACGTGAGAGCAAGACTTTCCTTAGCAATGATATGTTCCTGTCTGTTATTGGCAACTCTTTCCGTCATCATAAACGGGCAGGAGCGCTCCAGCACCCCGAACTTCCGTAGAGAAGTTGCCGTTACCTTTGATGACTTACCCGCAACACACGGCGATTTGCTGAAGATGCGTTACATCACATCAAAGTTGCTGGAGAGTTTAAAGAGAAACAATGTGCCAACCATCGGATTTGTTAACGAGGGTAAACTATTGGTGCGTGACGAGGCAGATGAACGTACTGCGCTCCTCAGGCAATGGCTCGATGCTGGATATGAGCTAGGTAATCACACTTACTCTCATGTATCTGTCGATCAACTGCCCTTTGTGGCCTACAAAGAAGATCTTATTCGTGGAGAAGCCGTGACTAAGGTGCTTCTGCGTGAGCAAGGCTTGAGTCTCAAGTATTTTCGCCACCCGCAGCTGCGTACCGGCCCAACCCCTGAGTACAAGAAAGCGTTGGATAATCTGCTTGCAGAGCGCGGATACACAATTGCACCTGTTACTATCGATAACAACGACTATATTTTTGCAGCCGTGTACGCCCGTGCTAAGGAGCGCAATGACAGAGAGCTGATGAATAAGATAGTGAGAGCATACATCCCTTACATGGAGCAAGTGTTCGCTCATTTTGAGAAGCTTTCCGTGGAGTTCCTCGGGTACGAGGTGAAACAGACGCTTCTCTTGCACGCTAATGAATTAAACGCTGACCATTTGGATGAGCTCGCACAGATGATGAAGAAAAGGGGCTACAGGTTTATCTCTCTCAGTGAGGCACTAAAGGATAAGGCTTATAGCTTACCTGATGCCCAAGTAAAGAAAGGATTGTCATGGCTGCATCGGTGGATGATCGCGAAAGGATTGGAGATGCGACCTGAGCCGCTCGAGCCTGAGTTCATTACCGCGTTGTTCCACTCTTATCGAAGGTAGAAAAGTGGATGGCGCACGCGGCTAACAAACCGATAAAGCCGGGGTGCGCCACAACTCCGCTGTGGGCAACCTGGCCTGATTACTGCAACGAAGGGCCACCCGAGTTAGGAGGATGAGAAAGTGCGAAAGTGCTTCTATCCGCTTTTGGTTCTTGCATTGGTGTTGATCATTGCAGGTTGCACTGCCAAAGACGCCTTTTCGCCCAAGAAGCTTCGGCCGGAGGAACGGCGTCAGTATGAGCTGTTGAAGAAAGCGGGAGCCGGTAAAGAAGAACTGGATAGATATGTGGTGTACTGCATTACGGGGGCTTCAGACATAACCAAAAATACGATGTGGATGCAATTCTGGGAGAAAAAACTCAAAAGTTTAAGCGACGAAGAGCAGGCTGTCTTCCACGCCCTGCCGACCGATTCTTCGGGTCGGCTGGAGTACTTGTCTCTCAAAGATGAAAGGTCAAGAAGACGCTTTGTTGGAAAATTAAAGGATGCAAGAAGACAGGAGATACTGAAGAACGAGGATGGAGGGATCTTTTTCTATTCTCTAAGGCTCCTTGCCTCCGACGCTGAGATGACAACGTATTTGTTACTCCCGGACTCGCTACGGGATGAGTGGTTGAGAATCTGGTGGAAGCGGAAGGACCCAAACCTGACTACTGAGGTGAATGAACTCCGAGACGAGTTCGGGCGGAGAGTTCGGTACGCACTGGCGAACTTCCACGACCCTACCGGACAGAAGCCTTGGGACGACAGAGGCGATGTATACATTCTGTACGGGGAGCCTGATGCTGTAGAACCGGCTGATTATTACTCTGACCGAAAAGGCAATTTCGATCAATTGAGTTCATTTGGTAAAAAGAGTTTGACCGCGATGGATCAGAGGATGGAAGACATGAGAAGTAGGTCCGTAGTCTGGAGCTACTTCCGATACGGGGATTTTCAATTTCAGGACTACCATGCCACTGACTACTGGGAGCTGGCACCCCACAAGAGGTATACCTCGTCCAGAGAATCACAAGAAGACAACTTGAATGCGCTGATGGAGTTTATGCAGACCAGAACAGTAAAAGTTGACAATGCCAAGGCAAAGATCGAGATTGACTTGGGCGAACCTCTGGACTTCGCCTGGGATGCATGGAAGTTCTGGAGTGAAGGGGATAGTTATGATCTGAGAGTGAATCTTGCAGTACCTCTGCGTAAGCTCGGATCACTGTGCGATTCCCTGAACGCGGAACTGGACCGCTTCTCTTTTCAACAGGAAGTGGTGGTGCTCGACGCACGGTCAATGAGGAACATCCTTCGTGATAGTGCGATTGTAAGGCCACAGTTGCCAAAGGATGCAAACCGGGAAAATCTATATGTGGTGGAACAGTTCATCTGGAATTCCATTCCGCCTGGTACCTATGTCTTGGGGGTGTGCTTGAAAGACAGTGTGACTCAGAAAATCGGTATCGATGACACCACTGTCGTGTTGGTGCCTCATGTGGATGTTGCTGCCGGAGAGAAAATCAGCAGGATCGTCCTAGCAGATTCTATTTGGGTTGCCGACTCAGCCTACATGGCAAAATACGGAAACAAGTTTGTCAGAAACTCGTTGGTCATTGTACCGCACCCGCACCGTACTTACCTCGAAGGGCAGTCTCCGCCCACTTACTATTGCGAAATATACGGGCTCGAAAGCAGAAACGACACTGCCAGCGCCATGATCGTTCACAGGCTTCTTTCTCGGTCAGCCCGCGGCGAGTTCAGTCTTTATGCTCAAGCCGACACCGGATATGCCGTATGGCCTGCTGAGAGTCAGCCTTTCCTGAAGGGCAGTTTGAACCTTCCCAAGGGGGATTACATTCTCCATATACTCGTTTATGATCTAAATGACACCAAGGCAACGGGGACAGAGATAAGAGAAGCCGCAGTAGGCTTCGAGGTTTCCTGAACGTGATCATATTTCAAGAACGATTGCCTAAGTCGGGTGTCCCACAGCTCTGCTGTGGGCAAGCTGCTGGCTATTCAAAGCAACTATCCCACAGCGAAACTGTGGGCCACCCGACGGAATAACAATAAATCTTTCAAGGAGGTAAAACTCATGACTGCAAAGAAGAGACGCGTTGAGTTCAAGATCTTCGCGCCGAAGGCTCAACAAATCCTGCTGACGGGAAGCTTCAACAGGTGGTCGGAAAGTTCCGATCCCATGAAGAGAGACAAGACAGGAACATGGAAGAAGATCAAGATGCTCCCACAAGGTAAATACCGGTACAAATTTATCGTTGATGGTGTATGGACGCTCGATCCCAACTGCCATGATACTGTTCCCAACCAGTATGGGACGCAAGACAACGTAATTAGGATTTAAGAATCAGTTCTCACTTTGGAGGCCAGGTGCCCCATAGTCTTGCTGTAGGCCACCCGAGCCCTGAGTGTAACTACATAGAAATAACTACATAAGATGAAGGTAAGACGAAAATGAAAAACTCATCGTTTCGATTCTCTGTTTTTCTACTAATTCTCCTGGCTTGTCTTGTTTTCAGCTGTGAGCAAGAAGCGGAAGAGGCGAAAGTCGAAAGCAAGGCTGAGGATCCGTTGCAGCTGGACAAAATCCCCAAAGTCGTAATGGACGCCTTGAAAGCCAAGTTCCCTGATGCCCAGATCCACGAGTGGACTAAGGAGAAAGAAGGCGATATCGTCGTCTACGACATCGAATTCAAACAGCAGGACCGGAAGTTCGAGGCTGACATCAAGGAGGACGGCACGATCCACAACTGGGAGAAAGAGATCGCGGCTGGGGACCTGCCTGAATACGTCAAGCAGGCTATGGAGGAGAAGTACCACAGGTACACCAACAAGGAGATCATGGAGATCACGGCGGTGAAGGAGGGGAAGGATGTGCTGGAAGGGTATGAAATCGTTCTCGAAACCGCCGACATAAAGGAAGTCGAAGTCACCGTGACACTTGACGGCAGAATATTGGAAGAGTCCGGTGAAGAAGAATGATGCCGGATGCCCCGCCGCTTGCCGTGGGTTGAGATTCATGATGCGGAGGTGACTCACAGTTCTGCTGCGGGTCACCCGACCGATTTTTCCGAGCCTTTGGTTTGAACAGACCAAAGGCTCTTTTCTTTGTGTCGAAGTTTTGATTGAATCTCAGATGGCGTTTGCTTATATTGACCTGCCCTGCTGTTGTCTTAGCGAAATATCGAGACCGAACAAGGGTGGACCATGGAGAAGAAGTTAAGAGCCTTAGTGACCGGGGCGAACGGATTCGTGGGAAGTCATCTGGTTGAAGGACTTCTGGCGAGGGGTTATCATGTCAGATGTCTGGCCAGAAAAACCAGTAACTTAAAATGGCTGTCCGGGCTTGAACTCCAATTCCTTTACGGCGACATATCCGATCGAAGCTCTCTTAAAGATGCGGTCAGGGATGTGGATTTAGTCTTTCACTGCGCAGGATTGACTAAAGCCAGAACCAGAGAAGAGTACTTCAAAGCCAACGCCGATGGAACCAGGAATCTCCTCCAGGCATGTATCGAAGAAAACCCGCATTTGCAGAGATTCGTCCATGTAAGCAGTCAGGCTGCCGTCGGACCCGGTGAGGACGAGAAGCCTTTGCACGAGACGGCACCTTGCCGGCCAGTCACGGACTACGGTGAGAGCAAGCTGGAAGGAGAAAGGATCGCCTCACAGTTCGCTTCGCAACTACCTATCACCATCATCCGTCCCCCGGCGGTGTATGGCCCCAGAGACTCGGACATGTTGGGTTTCTTTAAGGTGGCCAGACACGGATTTCGGATTTCAATTGGCAGAGGCCAAAGCTTTGTAAGCGTGGTATATGTCAAGGACTTGGTTGACGGCATCATCCTGGCAGCTCAGGCTCCCAAAAGTGAGGGGCAGACTTACTTCATTGCAGACGATAAGGTCTACTCATGGAAAGAAGCATTCAATATTATTGCCAAAGTCTTGAACAAGAGAACCATCCCCCTGAAAATTCCCAAAGGCCTGGTGTCTTTCTTAGCCTTCGCCTCTGAAAGCTTTCGGAAACTTCTGGGAAAAACAGCAGTATTGAATACCGAGAAGGCGAAAGAGATAACCCAGAGGTACTGGGGCCTGAATGTCTCCAAAGCCAAAGCAGAACTGGGTTTTTCTCCCAGGTATAATCTGGAGAAGGGCGCGGAAGAGACCGTAAGATGGTACAAAGAAAAAGGCTGGCTGTGATCGGATTTGTAGTTGCTCTATTTATCGAACGAAACACCATAACACTGGACAAATATGATTTGACCGGCGTCTATCCAGCGAATGCGACATCTCCTGGAGGGAAGTTCAAATGTTAGACGATTTGCATCTTGAAACCGAGCGACTGATAATGAGGCCGTTCGATTTCAATGACTCTGAGCAACTGCATCAGATATTGAGTCAAAAAGAGGTGATGAGATATCTGCCCGAAGACGTTATGTCATTGAAGGAGGTAAAGAGAACAATCTCGTGGCTAAAGGATTGTTACCGTAAAAACTCTCCGGAGCACATTGTCAAACTCACCTTGGCTGCCGTCTCGAAGCAAGATCAGAAGGTAGTTGGCTGGTGCGGATTGGGGCCCCTCGAATTCAGCCCAAAAGAAATCGAGATCTACTATGGATTGTCGAAACACCATTGGGGAAAGGGCTTTGCAACGGAAGCAGCAAAGGCGATGCTGCATTACGGATTCGACAAGTTCAAGTTGGAAACGATAGTAGGCATCACCAAGCCGGAGAATATCGCGTCTGCGAGAGTGTTGGAGAAGCTGGGAATGATCTACCGGAAGAAGATCGGAAAGCTTCCCGAAAAACAGCGGTTCTACGAAGGATGCCTTTATTACTCTCTCTCCAAAGACGAGTATCTCGGAAACACTGGAAAGGAAGATATAACGGGCACCCTTCACGATTGAGGCAACGCGGGAGGTAATCTGTGCCCGATCCCGTGGGCGTTGAAAAGACCGTTTGTTCAAACCTCTTGACGATTAAAAATGTTTTTGTATCTTGAGCCTGAGAAATGATGAGAAAGAATCCAGCTATACAGGCGGTTGTTTTGATGCTGCTCCTCGCCCTTGCCTGCGGCACAGATGAACCCAATGTTCCTGCTCTGTCTGGGGAGGTGCCGGATCAGATCCTGGAGAACTCCACCGTCACCTTCAGCGAGAAGGGTGTGCGATCGGCCAGAATCTTCGCCGAGCATGTGGCTGTCTACGAGAAGCTTGATTTGAAAAAAGCAAGAAAACTGCACGTCGATTTTTTTGCTGAAGACGGAAGCCGTACCTCATTTCTGGTGGCGGACAGCGGCGTGATACAGGAGAGAAAACAGAAGTTTGAGGCCTTAGGGAACGTGGTGGTGACCACCCAGCAGGGAATTACACTTCAGACCCAGAGCTTAAGATGGGATCCGGAAAAAGCCAAAATCCTCACCGACGACTTCGTCACCATCACCAAGGGAAAAGACGTTATCACGGGGTACGGGCTGGAGGCGGACGAGGAGCTAAAGGATCTGGTGATCAAAGAAAGGGTGAGCGGGGAAATAAAAGAGTTGCCCCAAGAGTACTTGAAAGACAGTCTGTGATTCCAACGGGCATAGCTTCCCCGTTTCACACGGGATTGAAAGCCCCATGTTTACTGAAAGACTCCAGGTGGCCAAATGAACACGTCTTTGCTGACATTGAAGTCGGAGAACCTGGTAAAGATTTACAAGAAAAGGAGGGTGGTGAATGACGTCACCATCCAGGTTAAGCAGGGGGAGATAGTTGGACTTCTGGGTCCCAACGGGGCGGGGAAAACCACCACTTTCTACATGATCATAGGTTTCATCAAGCCGGAGGGAGGCAAGATTCTGCTTGACCACGAGGACATTACTTATCTTCCCATGTATCAGAGGGCTCGCAAGGGAATCGGGTACCTCTCTCAGGAATCCTCCATCTTTCGTAAATTAACTGTGGAACAAAACATAATGGCCATTCTGCAAATGCAGAGCCTGACCAAGGAGGAGAGAAACTCAAGGCTTGAGTCCTTGCTGCAGGAGCTGGACATATCCCGTCTGGCAAAGCGAAAAGCTTACAACCTCTCCGGGGGGGAGAGAAGACGGGTGGAGATAACCCGGGCACTGGCGACTGAGCCCAAGTTCATGCTTTTGGATGAGCCGTTCTCCGGCATCGATCCTATTGCCGTAGAGGACATTCAGAAGATCATCTACCGTCTGAAGGAGAAAAGTTTGGGGATACTGATCACCGATCATAACGTCCGAGAAACCCTTTCGACCACCGATCGGGCTTATATCATATGCGACGGCGAGATCCTGAAATCAGGAACCGCCGAGTTTCTGGCTTCCGACCCGGAGGCAAGAAAAATATATTTAGGGGAGAAGTTCAGATTAAACTAAAACCTGCCTGTTCCCGATATACCAAAAAAGACCTTGATTAATGACAATTTGTGGTTATCTTGATAATGTAAGCGAAATTACGGGCGGGTAGAATCAGGAGAACGACGACCGGTTCTGATATGCGGTCGGGTGAAACAGCGTTCCGATGAGGCCATAATGAAGCTTGACATGCAGATGAAGCTACAGCAGAAGCTGGCTCCGCAACTTATTCAGTCACTTAAGCTTCTGCAGATGCCCATCCTCAAGCTGGAACAACTGATCCGACAGGAACTTTCCACCAATCCGCTTCTGGAGGAGATCGAACCTTCGGAGGAACATGACGAGGTGTTGAGCACCTCGTCCGATGGCGGGGAGGATCAAACCGACCCCAAACTGGATAAGATCAACTGGGAAGACTATTTAAGAGACGAGGGGGAGTTCTACGTCAGACGGGAAAAAGAGCAAGCGGAGGAAAAACTTGAGAAAACCCCGGTTTCGGAAAAGAACTTGTATGAGCATCTTATGGATCAGCTTCACCTGAGCCGGTTAGGCAAAGAGGACGTCGAAATCGGAGAGTACATTATCGGCAACATAGATGAAAATGGTTACCTGGTCTGCTCAGCAGAAGAGATTGCCAGTGCCTTGGACGTATCCCCGGAGAAGGTATCCAAGATACTCAGACTCATTCAGAGCTTTGATCCCCCCGGAGTGGGAGCCGGGGACTTGAGGGAATCTCTCTTGATTCAGCTAAAGGAGAAAGGATTTGAGGAAAGCCTGGCTTTCCGTGTCGTAAGAGACCATCTTAACGATCTGGAGAAAAAGAGCTTGACCCAACTATGCAAGATAATGGGAGTCAGATTTGAGGATGTTCAAGCCGCCATGGATTTCATCAAGACGCTGAGTCCCCGACCGGCCATGGGCAGATTCACCCCTGCGGCCAACCCGGTGGTCCCGGATCTGATCGTGGAGAAGATTGGCGACGAGTTTCTGGTCTTCCATAACGATAAAAACGTTCCCCGTTTGAGGATCAACAAGACCTACCGTGAGCTTATGAAGAAGGGTTCCATCCGTCCCGGAGAGACTAAAACCTATCTGGAAGGGAAACTTGAAAAAGCTCGCTGGCTTCTGAACTCCATAAACCAAAGGCGTTCCACCATGATCAAGGTGATGGAAAAGATCGTGGAGGAGCAGAATGGGTTTTTCGAGGATGGTCCGTCTCGCTTGAAACCCCTCACCATGGAGGCAATCGCGGAGAGAGTCGGAATGAATGTGGCCACCATCTCCCGGGTATCCAATGGCAAGTACGTTCAAACTCCGCAGGGGATATTTGAAATCAAATACTTCTTTAATACCGGAGTCCCCAAAGAAAACGGAGAAGAGCTTTCCAAGCGACACGTGAAACAGCTTATTTCCGATTTCATCAGAAAGGAAGATCCCGCGGCTCCTCTGTCTGACCAGCAGATCTTTTCACTCCTCAAAAACGAGGGCATAAACATTGCCCGAAGGACGGTCAGCAAATACAGGGAAGAGCTGAAGATCATGCCAGCTCGCTTCCGCAAGAGAATAGTCAAGGCGGGAAGGAACCATCCCGTAAGGGAGAGATGAGCGTCCCCTCAGCTGATTCAACCTGAATTCCTTTTCTTTGACAAGATGGCGGGCTTTCTTTTTCAACTCTTGTTTTTCGAGAAGCCTTTTTAGGGGAGATGAAAATTCCCAGAAAAATCCAACCATCGTCAGGCACATTCTTCCTTTGAACAAGATTCTGAAGGTGTCAAGATGAAGCTTGTTCTCCTCCTCAAGCAGGCCCCGTTGTGCTCAAATCCTTTGAAAAGGGACGCTTCAGCCAGGAGGCCGGATACGTAAGAATCTCTTAGCCAAAGTGAGGTTTGCCGGTTTTTTTGAAACCGACAGGTCCTCTTACGAGGACAAATGAACCGAAAGGAGCGCACATGCAGATCAGAACCACCGCGCGTCATTTTGACCTGACCGACGACATGAAGGACTTTGTGGAGAAACACGCCGGAAAGTTAGAAAGATTTTTCGATCACATCATTGATTCACACTTGATACTGGAGATGGAAAAATCGCGAATGACTGCGGAGTTGAAGCTGAAGGTCTACGGCACTGTTCTGACCAGCAAACATAGATCATTTGACATGTACGATTCTGTGGAAAAAGTGATAGATAAGATGCAGAGCCAACTCAAAAGATACAAGGAGAGGCTTAAAGACAAGAAAGTCAAACAAGCCCAAAAATCGTCGCCTGTGAAAGGAGCAGCAGAAGAGTCGTTTTCTCAAGAAGAGTTCGAGGAAGGGTAGACACGAAGTTGGAAAAATGGTGGGAATATCGGATAAGGTCCCCGTTTCAAAACCGAAAGGAGTGTTTGTCCTTGGAGGTCGTTACCGTAGAGAAGATATACCGGGAGAAAAAGGAGGTTTTGGAACTCACCCTCCTGACCAACGAAAACGGGTTGAAAAGAACGCTTCCCAGCAATGAAATCAATCGTCCGGGCTTAGCCCTGGCTGGATTCGTGGAAAGGTTTGCCGGCCAACGGACTCAGGTTCTGGGGGAAACGGAGATGTCCTTCCTCTCTACCAGGGATGGAGTGGAAAGGAGAAAAGCGGTGGAGAATATCTTCAGGTTCGACCTTCCCTGCGTGATAGTCACCAAGGGTATCAGCGCTCCTGCCGAACTTCTGGAGGTGGCCGAGAACAAAGGTGTGCCGGTCTTCTCCAGCCGGCTGTCCACGGTCGAGTTCATCAATCGCCTGGGCGTGTTTCTGGATAGCCTGTTCGCCCCCCATACCACCATCCATGGAACCTTGGTGGATGTCTACGGGGTGGGCCTTCTGTATACCGGTAAAAGTGGCGTGGGAAAAAGCGAATGTGCTCTGGACTTAGTGGAAAGGGGACACCGTCTGGTGGCGGATGACGTGGTAAAGATCCTCCGAAAGGCGCCCCAGGTCTTGGTGGGCACCGGAAGCGAACTTCTGGGACACCATATGGAGGTGCGCGGCATCGGAATCATAAACATAGAGAAGCTGTTTGGCATCCGCGCCATCCGGATGCAGAAAAGAATCGAGGTACAGGTCAGTCTGGTGCACTGGGATGACCAAATCGAGTTCGAAAGGTTGGGCATAGAGGACAAGTATACAACCATCCTGGGAGTGGAGATCCCGGTGGTGATGATACCGGTTTCTCCCGGGAAGGACATCACCGTCATCTCCGAGGTGATAGCCATGAATCACATGCTGAAAGTCTACGGGGAAAACAGCGCCAAGGACTTCTCCAAGAGGCACTCCGCGGAGCTTTACAGAAGAAGGGCAGTGGGAGAATTCCTGGAAAGCGACCTCGAGTAGATTTTTGGATCGATGTAGTCGAGTCGCACCTGCCGATAAGGTCCAGACCGAACCAAGGGGCAAGAAGATTTACTTTTCCATGATCAGCGGCATAATCTTAACTCACGGTGATCTCTGTTTTGGACTAAAAGACACCCTCCAAGGGATAATGGGGGCACAGGAGGGCCTCGCAGTCATATCCAACTCTGGAATGGGAAGGGAGGAGTTGGTTTCGGCTTTGCAAAGGAAGGTGAATGAGGAAGCAAATCCGGACGGGGTCATCATCTTTGTAGATATGTTCGGAACAAGTTGTTGGCAGACAGCCAAAAGGGCCGTCGCAGCGATGCAAGAAAGCAAAAAAGAGCTTGCCTTAATCAGCGGGGTAAACCTGCCTATGCTCGTCAAATTCTTCAGCGAGAGAGAATCCCTGCCCATTAGCCAGCTGGTCCCTCTCCTGCAACAAGAGGGGGAGAAAGGAATAAGAACTGAAGGCTAATGTCGATCATATTGTATAGGGTAGACGAAAGACTCATCCACGGGCAGGTGGTCGTGGGTTGGGGCAATAGACTGCAGTTCGATCGAGTCGTCCTGGTCAACGACCAGGTGGCGTCGAACCCATGGGAGAGAGAGCTTTATCTGTCCTGCGTTCCGCTATACATGAAAGCTAACATCCTTTCGGTCGACGAAGCTGTATCGAAAATTTTGCAGGACGGATTTGCCACTGAGAGGGCCGTCGTTCTGGTGGATTCCCCTTTCGACGTTTTAACAATGGTTAAAAAGGGAGTAAAACTCGATTCGGTCAATGTGGGCGGGGTCCATTCTAAGGCAGGGCGAAAGAAAATCTTACCATACCTGTTTTTGTCCCTGGAGGAGATCTCTGCCTTCAGAAGGATAATATCAACCGGCATCAGATGTGAATGCCGGGACGTGCCTTTGGCTGAAAAACATGATCTATCCGTATTGCTTGACAAATTGAATCTATAATCCGTATACCGTGCGGTGGCATCCAATCCAAAAGCAGGGGATGAAGGTTTTTTCGCGCCCAAGGTAAAGACACCGTCTTTTTCGATGTGGTCTGAAATCGCGTCGCGGCGATTTGCTCAGCCTGTCGACGGACATCAAGCCTGACTGAAGTCCTTGAATCCAGAGGATAGACCATAAAAATGAACAGCAAGAGTATAGAACTGAGAGTGGGAGCGGTGGTGCTTTTAGCTTGCGCCATCCTCATCTTTGGACTCATCTGGGTCAAAGGAATCAGATTCGATCAGACCCGTCATAGATACTCCGTGATTTTCCCTAATGTGGGCGCGCTGGAGGTGGGGGATCCGGTGTCTGTCTCCGGTGTGCCCAAAGGAAAGGTGTACAAAATAGAGTTGCATGAGGGGGATGTCTTGGTGACCTTCAACCTGACCACAGACGTGGTCTTGAAGAAGGACGCCAAGTTCACCGTAATGAACGTGGGCCTTATGGGCGAAAGATTCATCGCCGTGCAGACAGGCTATTCAGATACGCTTCTGGATGTTTCCCGACCCGTTCGCGGATATTATGACACCGGTATTCCGGAGGTGATGGGGAAGATGGGTGAGATGATCACCCAGGTCAGATGTCTGGCGGAAAACCTGCAGGCGGCAGTGGGAACGAAATCCTCCCAGGATGCATTGAGCCAAACTATAAAGAACTTAAGGGAGATCACAGAAAAGACAAATGCCCTCCTGGACCGGAACCGGAAGAAACTTGATCAGACACTCGAGGACTTGTCTTATACCTCTGCAGAGCTCAAAGAGATGGTGAAGGAAAACAAGGGTAAGCTTGAGGGCACGGTGGATAATTTCAGTTCGGCTTCGGAGAAACTGAACAACATAACCACGACTTTAGACTCCCTCTCTATCTCCCTTAAGAATCTCAGCTCTAAAATAGAGGGCGGCGAAGGGGCCTTGGGGCAGCTTCTGAATGACACAACTTTGTACGAACAGATTAAGAAAACCACCCAAAATGTCGATTCATTAATATTGGACATCAAGAAACATCCCAAGAAATATCTTAAGTTCAGTATCTTCTAAATTGGATTTGCAGCCTTTTGACAGGATCAACCTGGATCAGGGGGAATGAGCGGCTCGCCGGATCAGCGTTACCGACGGGCAGATCGTCTCTGCAAGCTTGGTCAACTCACCTTGTCTCACCCTCGGCAAGAATGACACATAACAACCTTATGCAGCGGAAGGTTCCATGAAAAAGATCAAATTCGCCTTCGCCATTCACAATCATCAGCCTATCGGCAATTTTGAGCATGTGTTTGAATACGCGTTCAGCCATAGCTATCTCCCCTTCCTGGAGGTATTGGAGAGACACCCCGGCTTCAAGACAAGCCTGCATTTCTCCGGAATTCTGCTTGAGTGGATAAAGGAGCATCATCCGGAAGTCATGGGGAAATTGAGATCCATGGTGGAGAAAGGGCAGGTGGAGCTGCTCACCGGAGGCTACTATGAGCCCGTACTTGCCGTCATCCCGGATAGGGACAAGATCGGTCAAATCCAAAAACTCACGGGCTTCTTGAAAGAAGAGTTCGGTGCCCAACCGGAGGGGATGTGGTTGGCCGAAAGGATATGGGAACCCCATCTGCCAAAGCCTTTGTCTCAAGCAGGGGTGAAATACACCATCGTAGATGATTCGCACTTCAAGTATTCCGGACTATCTGATATGGACCTTCTGGGCTACTATCTCACGGAAGAGGAGGGACACCTAGTGGCTTTATTCTCCTCGTCCAAATTCCTGCGCTACTCCATCCCTTTCAAGGAACCAGAGGAGACCATCAAGTACTTCAGACAGATTGCCTCCGAGGAGGGAGAGACTCTTATCGTGTACGGGGACGACGGCGAGAAATTCGGCGTCTGGCCCAAGACCTATGAGCACTGCTTCAAGGATCGGTGGATAGAAAGATTCCTTGACCAGGTTGAGCGCAACAGGGATTGGATAGAGATGATCCATCTGAAGGACGCCTTAAATCAGCTACCTCCAAAGGGAAGGGTCTATCTTCCTACCGCCTCCTATCATGAGATGATGCAGTGGGCGCTGCCTTCTTCTGCTTTTGCCGAATATGAGAACTTCGAGCGCCTCTTGAAAGAGCAGAATCTGTACGAGCGGTTTGGCATATTCGTCCGGGGCGGATTCTGGCGAAATTTCCTGGCGAAATACCCTGAATCCAACACCATGCACAAGAAGATGCTCCAACTTAGCGAACAGATCAGCCGGATCGAAAGCCACAAGCGCAAGAACGTAACCAAGTTGGATCAGGCAAAAGACTTTCTGTGGAAGGGGCAGTGCAACTGTCCTTATTGGCACGGGGTCTTCGGCGGCCTGTATCTGCCGCATCTTCGTTTTGCCGTTTACCGAAACCTTATCGAAGCACAGAAGCTCGTGGACGGGCTCACTCATAATACAAAAACCTGGGTGGATCATCAGGTTTTCGACTTTGACAAGGACGGCAGAGATGAACTTGTGGTTCACACTCCTGTTTTCGGGCTTTACTTTTCCCTCTCTTCCGGGGGCAGCTTATTTGAACTGGACTTCAAGCCGAAAAGTACAAACGTTTTGGATACCTTGACCAGAAGGGAGGAGGGTTATCACAGAAAGCTCCGGGAGCAGCAGGAAAAAAAGCACGATGAGAACGAACAGGTTGCCAGCATTCACGATCTGGTTTTGGCTAAGGAAGAGGGATTGGAGAAGTTTTTGACCTATGATTGGTACCGCCGCGGTTCCC
>CAYGCR010000050.1:0-23922 GCA_964348415.1 uncultured Ignavibacteria bacterium
ACAAGGAGAAAGTATAGGAAAATATGAATATGTCAATACCGTCGTTTGGCTGCTTAATGCTCGCATTTGAATAATGCATATACCTCAAACTCAAGTCATGTCTTTTTTCTTTTCCGATTTTTGCGCCGATACCTATGCGATCTTCAAACTGGAAACGAGTCGACAAATCACGACCATTGATTGTCTTTTTTGATAGATAGCCTATCCCAATTCCACCCTCCAAGTATGGCAATATCCTGCTGCTCAGTCCAGCGAAGCTATAACTGAAGACCGGGGAATACGCGGCCTGCTGTATGGACTCCCTCTCATGTTCCCAGCAGCTCAGAGATGCTTCATGGTAACCAGACAAATGCCCCCTCTTCGACTCGAACCAGATTCTACCGAATTGCTCTTGAAATCCCAAACGATAAATGCTAATAGAGTCCTTGCTTTTCCCTATGCCCAACGAGATCCTGTCAAGAGCTAAGGATTCGGTATTGGTGGATAGTATGAGAAGAAGAACAAAGAAGCAGCTTGGTCTCATATCGTGCGCTCTCGCTAAGTCGTCTAACTATAAGGTATACGATCGAAAACAGATGCTGCACAACCCTTTTCTTTGGACGTCTGCTGGGAAGATAATCGGTAAGGATGCGCTTTGGAATTTCCAGTCCGGAAACGTGACGGTGCAGATTCAACTAAGGTAACGGATGGTAAGCCTGGAGTCCTTCCGGCGGTGGCTGGGCTTTATGCATCCGGATGATGGAATACCCGAGCGTGGAGTTTATTACGGCTTCCCGCAACTTCCACAAAAACGGCATAATTCGCACCTCGACATCGTGCTTCAGCAAGTCGGCCAGGACATCGTCGATTTTCGTTTCGGCAACAGGAATGACAGCTTTGCGGCAAATGAAGTAGCCCGCCACTTCATCAATGCAAGTGAATCCTTCAGGATCAAACTCATATTGGTAAACACATTGCTTTTGAATCGCCGGTAACCAGCGCGCTTCAACTGCCACAACATGCTTTGCAGATGTGCCTCCCATCAGTCTCTCCACATCCTCCGGTTTGCTATCTTTTGTCGCAAAGAAGGTAATTCTGGGGCAGTCCCGAGGAAGCAAATAGTTGTGCAGATGCTCATAATCGATAGCCCAGACCATCTTGCCTTCCTGCTTGGCGCTCTTGCTGGGGGCAGGCCGAGGGTCAAACCGCTCTATTCCTGGCTTGTCGCTGATATGATATAATCTGCTCTTCACGTGTCAGTTTAAGTACGGGGATCACTGTAGGTTTTGTCAAGCAGTTCCTTGACGTGTCTAACTGGAAAATTAATTACAAATCCAATTCCTGAAAGGCGATCTTGCCACCTTACATTACAGCGTGAACCGTCTTGATATTCTGAATGTCCTTGAGCGGATTCTTATTCAACACCGAGACGTTTGCTATCCTGTTCTGCGCTGCCGAGGGACATGTGGTACAAGAAAACCTCGAACCCGTGCTTTTTCCAGAAAGAGACCCCTATTTCATTCTTCGCAAGGACCAGCAACTCGATTCTATCTATTCTTCGTGATTCGAACCATTCGAAAATTTTGTTCAAAATTTGCTCGCCGAGACCTTTTCTCCGGTATTCTGATTTCACCCCTAAGTCGGAGATGAATCCATACTCGATATCCCGGAACACGGGCGGGCGCTTTAGGATCTGGGCGATCGAATAGGCCACGGCCTCCCCCCTATCCGTAGCGACCAACACCTGTGAATCATCCGAGCCGAGCAAACCTTTCACGTAATCTCCGAACTTTGAAGGGCCGTCCTCGCTTCTGGCATAAATCGGATCCATGTTCCTGTGATAGTCTGAGAATTCCTTCCAGAGTTCAATGACACCGGGAATGTGGGATTCTGTCGCCTCGACGATCTGCATTTTAGTCTCCTGTCTGACCACGATTGCTGGGAATAATACTCGAACCGCAGTTTCCAGCTTTCAGTAGACTGTCTGATACTGGTGTACGGGTATTTTCAGGGTAAAGCTGAAGCTTGACACTCCAGCACTACAATTTGATGTCAGCACGCTCATTTTTTTATGAAGTATCTCATGATGGGTCGTGTGGGCGAAGCCCGATGCACTTCCTTGAAACCAGCCTCAAGGAAAGTCGAAGGGAGTGCTGTCCACACAAAAACGCCCGGCCATCTGCTACCTCTTGGATCGATGGGGTATCCTTCCACAATTCTGGCGCCCTTTTTCTTAGCATAGTCCACAGAGGCTTTCAGTATCTCGACAGATATTCCCTTCCATCGGAAATGCCTGGCTACGAAAAAACAGACAACGGACCACACAGGCTTGTCATCAAAGCTCTTCAGCAGACGTGAGCTTTCCAGACGTGGAAACGTTTCCCTCGGACCGATGGAACACCAAGCAATCGGTCTTCCTTCTGAATAGGCAAGAATTCCCGGAGCTTGACCGGACTTGACTATCCTCTTCAAAGCGGCCTTATTCTTTTTCCCCTTCCGTCGTTCAAATTCGGATCTTTTCAATCTCCACCACATACACCAGCAGCCCCCGACCGCTCCTCGTTCCCCGAATAATTCCTCCAGGTCTTTCCACCGATCAATAGTCAGTGGATGAAACTCCAAATCCGGCACGGATGCGTCTGCCGAAAGCCTCGACCTTTGACGACCCGATTTAGGATGATCTTTCCTTTGCGCACCAGACCCCATATCAGAGTTGTCCTTTGCCTTCCCTTAGCACCTGATCCAGCTTCTCGGCAGCATGCCTGTGATCAAACTTCCTGGCCAGCATCAGACCATTATCACGGATTTTTTTTCTCAGCTTGATATCTTTCAAGAGCGCAATCACGTAGTCGGAAAACACATCGTAGTCATCACTCACTAACATGTTTTCTTCATTTGTGGGGTCTATTCCAAAGGTAGCCAGCTTGGTGGCAACCACCGGCACTCCGCAGGCCATCGCTTCCAGAAGCTTGCCCCTGAAACCCGTGCCCAACGCAATGGGTGCCACGAAAACGTCGCTGCTCCAGTAAATCCGGCGGACGTTCTCATTATCGCCACCTTCTTCCACAATAACATTCTTGCTCCGGGCTCCGAGTTGCAGAAGCTCGTCAGGCGGCCTGAATCCGATTGCATGGAATTCCGCGTCCGGAACTTGTTCTAACACTTTATCCCAGCAGTTATAGATGAAGTTCTGCACTGCGTCCACGTTGGGATAATGCTGGAAATTGCCCAAGTACAGAACGTTTTTGGATTTTCGACGCTCTTGCTTTTCAGGAGGCGTGGTATAGAAATTCGTATCCACGCCGTGAGGCACCACACGTATTTTGTTCTTCAACCGAGACGAATAGCTGATCAGGATTTCGGCGTCTTGCTGAGTCAGGGTCAAAAGCCTATCAGCAGCGTCATACATTTTGAATTCATAATTGAATATCTCATCTACTTCCTCCCTACTGATATTCTCACCTTTCTCGGCTCTGAGCTCAAAAGCTTTGGTGTAACACTCATGGACCGAAATTATGCTTGTGGTATTCGCCGGAATAAAATCCTGGTTTGATTCTATGTACTGCCCGACCATCGAATACTCTGCGACGATCGCGTCAATCTCCTTTTTCTTCATGGTCAACTTTAATGCATCCTCAATTCCTTGGGAAAATCCGCCATCACCGGAAAGAAAGAACCTGGGCCTGCTGAACCTCTCATAGAGGGCTTCCACTTCGTCTTGAGGCCTTTGCTTGATTGAGTCTATTCGGATAAGCTCATTGCAGAAAGGCTCCAGGCTCTTATCCTGCCGGTCTTGCTCGGTATAAGCCGGTGCAATCACCTTTATCTGGTGTCCCATCAGAGATAGATTCTTGATTCTGTGATAGACCAAAATAGGCCCACCTATGATATCCGCTCTCGGAAGCAATTTGGGCAAAAACAATACATTCATGCTCCGGCTCCTTCAATCACTTCTCTAATAGCCGAACCGACCTCTCTTCTGCCGGTGTAATCCATAAGCTCCTGCCATCGCTTCTGCAAATCCACGAAGTTTTGAAACGGATCAAATTGTGGCACAGCCTCACTTCTAGCGAGTTCGATATTTTTCAAGGCTTCGTCACTTCCCTTCTTGTCACCTTGAGCAAGGTATTCTTTAGATAGCCATCTGCAGGCTTTCTCAATCTTGTCTTCCAAATCGGATTTCAGAAAGCATCCCGGGTAGGGATCAAACTCTTCAGGACGAACCTTTGTCATGCCCGGAGTCGGCTCTTGGGCTTCTATTTTTGCTCGCTCGTAGATAAAGCGATAGATGTCCTCCCGCAGTCTTCTCCAGACGGGATGGGCTTTAGGTGGGGGCAGATGCTTTATGGATAGCCGGTTGTCCAAGAAGAATGGGAATCCAAACATCTTCGCATTGATCAGAAAATCTATGTCCTCCCCCCTGGGCACCTTGGGGTCAAAAGGCACCATGGTGAAAAGGTTTCGATGAACCACCATGTTTCCGCCGAATACAAAAGGTGTCTCTTTCAGCCGTGGTTCAATTCCAATAATTTTGTCAAAAGCTTCATTCATTCTATCATACTGGTCCCAGTGTTTCATCCAGGGACGAAACTCCTTCTTCACTTTGTAGTCTCCGTCGGGCTGGAGATAATACCCGGCCACCGCGTAAACCGTCTTCCTATTCACCTGCTTGCCGATAAACTCTTTAGTCTTGAAAATGAAGTCTGGATCTTCAAATACCTCGTCATCGTCAATGAGAACGGCGGCATCCGAACCTAAGACGTGCGGGATGAACGTGCATAGATTCCGCACGTTGGAATATCCCCGGAGTTGGAGAAGATCCGCGTACTTCTTTTTGCCGTCACCGATCAATAGCTCATGTATCTGGCTTAGTTGGGCAGGACCAAATACCAGGATTTCCGGTTGAAGATCTGCCAGGACAGATTGGATGATTCCAGCAACCTTCTTCTCAATCTGAGCTTCTATATCTTCAGCAGTTGGAACCGCAAGAACAACCAGTCGAAATCCCTTGTCTTTCAGTATGGATATGCTGCTTATGGCGCTGAGCAGCGTGCCTTGGCAATCCAACGGTGTGGGGTGATCATAAACCGTATCCCCCTTCTTCCAACCGATCTTGCTTTCCCTTGCCCAGTAAGATGGAATCGTCATTGTGATCTTCATGACTCAAGTCCTCTCCGCATCCAGCACCATAATAATTCCTCTCGCTGTTTCTTTCAAGGAATTTCTATACTTGAGCTGAAATCGTGTTTGGGCTTTGAAGATTCCAGTGGCAAGTTAATAACTGAGGTGTGGTGAAGCCGAGCCGTGAACAGTCCATCAAGCCCCTTCGGACCGCATCATTCCCTAACTCAGAATCTGCTGAAGCGCAGACTCGGCGTCAGGATGTTGAAAGGAGTATCCAGCTTCCAGTAGTTCTCTCGGCAGCGCTCTTTGTCCCGATAGAAGTACTTCCTTTGCCATCTCACCGAACATCAGGTGCAACAGGAAACCCGGAACCGCAAACCAGGATGGCCGTTTCATCACTTTTCCCAGGACCCGGCAGAAGTCTTTCATCCTAAGCGGTTCCGGCGCGGTCAGGTTAAACGCCCCAGTTAAGTCTTCTCGTTCTATCAAAAAGCGAATGGCGCTTATCTCGTCATACACATGAATCCATGGAAACCACTGTTTTCCGCTGCCCAGTGGACCGCCGACAAACAAGCGGAAAGGCGTCAGTAACCGGGGCAGCGCTCCCCCGTCAGTTCCCAGGACGACTCCTGTGCGGATGACAACCTGCCGGGCGCCAAATGACTCAACATCTTTAGTGGAACCCTCCCATTTTTGGGCTACCTCAGACAAGAAGCCCGTACCGGGTGAAGAGGATTCATCAATTATCTCGTCTGAGCGAGAGCCATAGTAGCCGATCCCGGAGGACTGAATAACCACACCTGGCTTTTTCTCTGTGCGTCTTATTGCATCAACTACGGCTCTCGCTGCATCCAGCCTGCTCTGCAGAATTTTTTCCTTTTTCGCCCTATTCCATCTTCCCGAAGAGATGCTCTCTCCTGCCAGATTGACGATTGCATCAGCGCCGTCCACATGTCTTTCCCATCCTTCGGCGCTCTTCCCATCCCATTCAACCACTGTCACCTGATTCCCCAGCAGTCCACGTCCCTTGCTTCTGTTGCGAGTAAGCGCCACAACGTCGTAACCAGCTTCCACCAAATTCTTGCATAGCGCCCTTCCGATAAAACCGGTGGCGCCTGTGATAATGGCTTTCATAAGAGAGGCCTCTTGTAATGAGATGTCTTCACATCTTCTACTTTTTGCACATACGCATCTGCGTCAAACTTCCTTTTCAGACCGTTTGCATTCATATATCGGACTTTCCCAAAAATCTGCCTCTCTTTCCAGGGACGATCGTGCTTGCCAAAGCACCAAGCCACGCCGGTGAAGCCATTCGGGTCTCTTCCGTCCAGCTCGTACTTATTGTTCAGGTGAAGGGCCGTCTGGAATGCCTCCTCGGGCGTTCTGGTCCACTCCAGGATTTTCTTTCCCCAGTACATCCTCATATACCCGTGCATTTTCCCTGTCAGTCTCATCTCCTCCTGCGCAGCATTCCAGTACGGGTCATGTGTCTTTGCATTCTCAAGCTTCTCCGAGCTGTAAACGTATTCCCGCCAATCCTTAGCATGCTCGCGCAGCGTCTTTTTCGCCCATTCCGGCAGTCCATCAAACCAATCATAATTCCGGTTGTAGAAAACAAAGTTCATGCTCAGTTCCCTTCTGACTATCAGTTCTTCCAGGTACGCATCCTTCCCCGGACTATCCGACTTTAGAATCTGAAGAGCAATATATAATGGAGATACCTGTCCGAAGTGTAAGTATGGGCTCATGTTCGACAGACAGTAGACGGTGGGATCATTCCTGCATTCTTCAAAATGGTCCAGTTTGGAATCGATAAAGTGCCGCAGGTGCCTCTTCGCCTCACCTGTTCCCCCCTTGAAATGACCTGTTGGCTTGACGCTTCGATCTATCTTAAGATGGGACGCAGCCTTCTTCAAGTCACTTATGTCAAGAGAGGCAAAATCTAACCCCAGAGAGTCCACCTTGGGATGATACTGTCTCAGGCGGACCAGATAACGGTCCAGCTTTTTTCTGACCTTGGGTCTGAAGGTGGCCGCCGAAAACTCCTCTTTCGGCGAAGCCTCCTCGACCGGCACCACCACATCGCTTTCAACCTGAATCAAGGGACAGTTCATACGCTTAGCTGCATACTCACACCATTTCCTTTGAATTTTCAAGTACCTTCTGTCCACCACAACCAGGCACGCCCGCTTCGACAATTCAACCACACCTTTTTCTGGAGATCGGTGCCGGATCACCATTCTTATGCCTCGGTTCTCAAGGGATGAGTGAACTTCTTTGAGTCCTTGTAGCATGAAATAGTAATGCCTATGATTAGCTTCAGGAAAGTCGTCTGTGAGGCCAAAGAACACGACCACAGGCTTATTTAGTTGATTGGCCTGTAAAATGGCATATTCGAGGGCGTGGTTGTATTCCGTCCTCTGGGAAGCCTGCATCCAATATAGAACGAACTTTCCGGTCCCGGGCTTTTGAGAGTTGAGGTATTTGATTCTCTCCTTCTGAATCATTTCATCTACTCTGCCTCGTCCTCACGAAGCGGCCGTCACCCCATGCCGCGTTCACAGCCCGAAGGGCACTCTTCTCCTTATCTTTGATCTCTAACATGACGTCATAATCGAACGGCTTGGTTTCTTCCAGGAATTTCTTGAAGTGTCTTGGATTGATCGACTCTGCGTGCCTTCCCTTTCTCTCGCCAGCCTCCTGACAGCTGTAATCCACCATGGGAAACCCGTCACTTCTCCTCCACGTTCTGGTCGATTTCTCTACAGAATGCTTTACCGTTTCGCCGGAGCTGTTGAGTTGATGGTGGAACAGATCGAAAATCACCGGGACACCGATTTCTTGGTGGATCAACAGACAATCACTCAGGCTGTAGTTGCGATCGTCATTCTCTATGACCAATCTCTTTGTTACGCACTTGTCAAGCCGAGTGAATCTTCTTAAGAATCTTTTGATACTTTTGTCTTTGTCGCCGTAAACGCCCCCCACGTGTATCTGGATTTTGGCGGAAGCATCCAGGCTCATCAAGTCCAACACCTGGCAGTGATACCTCAGCTCTCGCAGGCTGGCTTTAAGTATGTTGCGGTCTACCGAATTGATCAGAGTGAACTGATCCGGATGCATCGATATTCGTATGCCGTGAACCTTTACAAAATTGCCGATCCTTATGAATCCTTTCTTGAAATGTTCCTGCCAATTGAATTTGCAGATGGGATGGGAAGCAAAGGGAACGAGGTCCGAGGTGATTCGGAAAAAGAGGATATTGTGCTTGAGGTTGAACTTGAGCATTTCAGAAAGGCAGAATAGGTTCTCCTCCACAGTTTTCACCAGACGCTCTTCCGAATAAGACTTGAGCCTGAAGGTCTTGTCTCCCCGGCAGCCTATGCTCCTGTTTATGCAAGGATAACCGATCTTCATGCGTGGAACCGTTCACCTTGATTTGATAATTCAGTAAAGGCCAAACCGATCCGGCCTAAGATATAATACCTGCGTGCAGAGTACCCCCTGGTCGGCGGCATCAGCCGCCGCTGAAGTTACAGTGGTCCGTGGCAAATACATTTCAGACTCCGTATCAGAACGATTACACTGTCGAAACAAGCATTGAATCTGTAAAGCAGCATGTGATTTACTACCATCTTTTGTCACCCGAGTTTTCGGCTTGCCTGGCCACCTCGCCGACTAAGCCGGAGAATACAGTGTTGTGAAGCGGGTAAAAGACGTACCAATAAACCAGTCCCAGTAGCCCTTTAGGGGCATAGAAAAGCGTTTGGGTCAAGACCGCCTCTCCTTCTATGCGAGCCCGTACCTCAAACTGAAGCCAAAGCTGTCCGGGCGCTTTCATCTCGGAGCGTAATCGCAGTAGTCTTCCCGGCTCTATTCCCTCGACTCTCCAGAAATCGACCGCGTCGCCAGCTCGAAGCTGATTGGGATGGCGGCGACCGCGCCGTAACCCCACGCCACCTGCCAAGCGGTCTGCAATGCCTCGAAGCCGCCACGCGCCATCTGCATATAGCCACCCTCGTTGTCCACCCAAGCCGGTGAAGGTGCCGAAAATGCTCTCGGGCGACGCTTTTACGGTCCACTGCCAGCTCTTAATCATCATGCCTTCCCGGCTGGTGAGAGTTACAGGCGGCACATGTGCCTCACTGGTGATCAGGGCGTCACTCCAGGCTGTCTCGATGCTTCCGGCTTGAAGGTTCGAGAGTGCAAGGCGAACAGCAGCCTCGTAATCCATGGGACAAATCTGCGGGAACAGTCGTCGGGCCAGATCATTTCTGACGATCACCTGGTTACGCAATCCTTCAATCAGCGGGCGGGCAATCTTAGCCGACACCGGAGTAACCCAATGCACCCAATGAGAGGAGAGTCCAGGAGATAGAACGGGTACTCGGATCATGATCCGACGCAGGCCCCTAATTCTGGCATATGCAAGCATGGTGTCGCCGTAAGTCAAGACCTCTGCTCCCCCTATCTCGATGATTTGCCCGGTGCTCTCCGGCGTTCGCAAAGCTGCCGCCAGGTAGTTCATCACGTCGGTGACGGCAATGGGCTGTATTTTGCTGAATACCCATCGGGGGCAGATCATCAAAGGCACTCTCTCGGCCAGGTAGCGAATCATCTCGAATGATGCACTGCCAGATCCCACGATGATGGCAGCTCGGAATTCAGTAACCGGCACGCCCCCTTCCCGCAACGTCTTACCCGTGAGCTGTCGGGATTTCAGGTGTTCCGAGAGATTGGATCTTGGATCACCCAGACCGCCCAGGTATATGATGCGCTTAACACCGGAGGCCCGAGCGGCACTGCCGAAGTTGTGGGCAGCGGTCAGATCCAGTTGGTGAAAATTGGACCCGGTATATAAGCTGTGGATGAAGTAGTAGGCAACGTCAACACTATGCATGGCTGCTTCCAGGCTCCTCGGCTTGAACGCGTCGCCCTCGGCAACTTCAACCCTTTCCCGCCATGACCGACCTTGCAGGCGCTTGCGGTCGCGTACCAGCACGCGCACCGGGTAACCCTCCTCTAACAGCCGTGGTACCAGCCGCCCGCCGATATAGCCTGTGGGTCCGGTAACCAGTATGCGCGGTGATACGGTCATGTTTGACCTTTCTCCTTAGAATGGAACCAGTCTGCGGCGTGCGGCCGCTTGGCCAGCCAGAGACACGAAAGCCCACCCGACCTTTGAGCCCCTTGGCGAGATTAGTATAGGGCGGCAGGAATGTAAGTCTACAGATTCCTTCCTTTCCCGGAATCCGTGATTTCCACCAGTTGTTCGGGGTAAGGTTCAATGAAGCTTTGTTCCATCAGATAGTCGTCTTCGAATCTAACCGCCCAAGACTTGAGGATGCTCAGAGGCACACTTAACGGGATCCGTTCATCTCTGTACTCTTCCAGGGTATTCAAAAAGAATGATTTTTCCTTCGAGGAAAGCGATTCCGAGAAATGACCTATGGCGTGCATGAGGACATTTATGTTTGAGGTGTCTTTGGCAGGTCGCAAAAAAGCGTTCCAGAGGTGCTGCTCATAGTCCTTGATAACCTCAACTGGGGGCTTCTTTTCGTGATTCGCCACTATCCTCCCAAGCACCCTCAATTCCTTTTGACTATATGCCATAAGCAAAGATTTATTCTGTCTCTGAAATCGAACGAGTTCGCTCATGGATGCCTTGCCCTTAATCTCCCGAAACCCTGCCAAAGCAAAGAGCTTCGCCAGGAAATGTTCCCTTATCCCGAAGTTGGTCAGGCGCCCTTCGTCCTCTATGGCTAAGTGCGGGAACCTTTCCAGCACAGCGCCGCCGAAAAATCCGCTTCCCCTGGATGAGGACACCCCTTTACCTGAGCCCGAATACACTTTCACATCCTTGGTTCCGCACGAGGGAGACCGACTCTTCAGTATGAAACCATCAATTTCCTTAAAGGAATCCAAGAAGGTTTTGGCGAATTTTTCCATCTTTTCGGTAACGTCTCTGTTGGTCGCAGGTTGAAGCAGCGTTGGTTTCCCGTCGGTCGATATTATCCTTACGGGATCGCGGGGAATCCCCAGTCCGATCTCAACTTCCGGACATACCGGGACAAACTCCACCTGGCCCCGGAGCTTTCTTACTGCCTCGCTTGAAATAATAAGCCCATTGTACCTGCATCGCTCAAACTCAATACACTTGCTAACGATAACGATAGGCTTTGGGAAGTCTCTCATTTGAATGCTCCGTCCCAATCTAGCTATTCAAGACCAGTATGGAAAAGTTCAAAACCGCGGCAAAGCTTACCCACAAAATATAAGGTACCAGCAGTGTTCCCGCTGTAACTGATACCTTAAAGAAATATAGCGTGGTCAGCGATATCAAGATCCAAAGTGCCACGATGTTGACCAGTCCAGCCAGGGGAGACCTGAGTCCAAAGAACATCACCGACCACAATGCATTTAATACCAGTTGTGCAATGAATAGGGTCAAGCCTACTCTAACTCGACTGTCACTCAATCCCTTGTTCCAAATGACAAATGCTGATATCCCCATCAATAAATAGAGCGTAACCCAAACGGGTCCGAATACCCATCCCGGCGGCGTGAAAGGCGGCTTCTTCAACGCAGCATACCAAGTCGGGACTGCAGAGGCAGTGAAAATCGAGCCAATCACCCCGGCCAGCTGGCAAACCACTATGCTGGTAAACAGTCTAAGAAAACCTGTTGTTGTCATTTTCTGCAGACTTTCAACAGCTGTTTATCGCTAAGTCTCTCTGTTTATACGACGGCACGTGAAAACAAATTTCGCTCGGCCCTCACCATCACGGTGGGATCCGGAATTCTCCTGTCTGCCCTGGTCCGTTAGTCCACCAGGACAGGCAGGCAAACTCCCTCCCGCACGATGTCCTGCTCCTGAACGGTGAGCGAAGCTTGCCTGAGAAACCGACTCACTTCTTGGCCAGTTTCCCGGATGTTGCTGCTAAATAGATTGCGGACAAGCCAACCAGGGTATACACAATGCGTGAGACTATTCCCATCTCGCCGAAAATAGCCGCGACCAGGTCAAACTTGAAAATGCCAACCAGTCCCCAGTTTAGCCCGCCCACAATAACCAAAATGAGCGTTATCCAATCCAGCACGGTCAGCTTGTTCAACCTCATCCACCTCCTTTCTTCTTACTCAGTTAACAGAACGGTCTGGTGCCGCTATACTCAAAAGAGAGAGGGATTCTGTCCTCTCTCTTTTTCGTAGGCCAGAAATTAGTGTCTGTCGAGGTCGACCCGCAGGCTTTACCGACTGCTTCTGGGATTGCTTCACTCCACCATCTTGAAAATCAGTCCAGCGATAGTTTTTCTCTCTTCCGGCGTCGCCGCGTCCCACATTTCCTTGAGCAATTCTTCCTCCTTGGTAGCCGGGCACACTTTCTCCGCCAGAAAATCTCCTACCTTGACCGACATCTGTTTGATGGTCTCATCCGACACGCCGAACTTACGAGCTGCCGAGATGGCGTCGTTGAGAGTTTCTCTCCACGTTTTCCAGTCTTTAAGAAAATCCATCGCCTGGAGACATTTCTCCTTTTCCATGGTAGCGCCTCCTTTCATTTTGGATGTTCCCTATCTGTCGAATCGAGTATAGTACCCCCCCTTCACCCTGTCAAGAGATTTTTTGAGCCCACTTCGTGAATTAGCTTGAAAGCCGGACGGCTCGGGCTCTGGCCTGGAGCAGCCCGCCGCACATATTTCTCTGAACTACGGCTTAACCAGGAAAGTACGTGCCTTGCGCGCGCCAAAACCTCTCGCACAGCTTCTGATCGGTCGCCAAGCAAAAAAAGTGACGACCTCGGCAACTCCGTTTCAAACTAATGAAGTTGCTTGTTCATCGATGGCACGGATTCTCGAAGTGATGTATGTGTATTTGCGCGAAGAACACCCAAGACAGAATAGGCAGACAATTGACATAGTGAAAGAGGACGGAAAGCACCCAAACAGGCGCCTACGGTTTGATTTTCTTCAGATCCTTGATTAGGGTCTTCAAGACCTCATCGCGGTTCTCTCTGGTCACCTCGATGATCCTGACATCGTCGCGCTCCCTTACTTTTTGAGCAAAGGGATGCCGGGCTATAGTGATGGCCCCCAGCACGGGATTGTCTGCGTTCAGGGCTTTCTCAACGACTGCCTGAAACTGGGGCGAAAGAAGCTCCATCTTTCCGATCTCGTCTATGACGATGATCTTTCTCTCCATCAAGCACATCTCTATCTCCTTCACCCCGATCCTGTTCAGGGTATAGACCCCTACTCCATAGTCTCCCACCCTATATCTGCTCTTGAAGTTGCGATGAGCCAAGACCCCTTTGAAGCCGGAAAGTGTAACGACCGCAAAACCCTTGCGTATGTTGTCCTCTCGTATCTCCTCGGTATAGAACCCTCCAGCGGGAAGTTTGAGTTTGTCGACAAGTTTCATTATAATGGTGGTCTTCCCAACCCCTGGATGACCCGTCAGAAGGTAATTCATATGGACACCCCGATGCAAGGCCAGTGAAATTTCTCTGCCTGCTAAAGATGACAGAATTTGTTAGGATTGTCAAATAGAAGTATCACTCGATTTAGCAACCCCACAGCCTAAATTAGTCGGGCAAAAAACCCCGGTTGCTAAAGCAAAAGTACAGTAGGAAAGCCTCTTCTATGTACTAGGACCTCCAGGTCCAAGCCGTTATTTCAAAAGCAGCATCTTCCGGGTCGCCGTACGACCCTTTACCTTCAACTTGTAGAAATAGACGCCACTGGACAAGTCCATCCCGTTATCGTCCTTGCCGTCCCAGGCGACCTGATGCGTTCCTGGGAGTTGCTTCTCATCTAGCAGCGTCCGCACCCTTCGCCCCAATACGTTATAAATCTCCAGACTGACCCGAGCCGCGCGATGACTGGAGCCCGGAATCACCTCTGCACCGATAAGGTATCGGATGCTCGTGGCCGGGTTGAACGGATTGGGGTAATTCTGATGAAGAGCAAAGCCTGCCGGCAGGCAATCTTCGCTGGGCCGATCTTCAACCTGGGTCTCTGTGTAGTTAATCGTATTAAAGAATATGCTGAAGCCCCACCCTGGTGCACGATTGTCCGCCCAGACAGAATAAAGATATGGATTCCGCATGCCTATGTCGGGAAAGAACTGGAGAGCATTGTCCGGATCGGTATTGACCTTTCTATTGTTACCTTGCGGCAAACCGCTTAAGAATGTCTGGCAGTAGATGTCCGAGCCCTGTGCTCGAAAATCGGTCCAGGCGACCACAGCATGGCCGTCGTCAGCCAGCTTAACCTTGGGACTTGCCGGAGACGCAGAAGGATCATCCACCACCATTATGTTAGCACCGATGGGAACCCCTGACCTGTCGTACTGCTGAGCGAAAATCATTGTGGATGAAAAATAAGGTTCCGTCCAGGTCACTATGAAATCCCCGTCGGCATTCAAATCCAAATCCACGTCATACTGCACCGGACTGGGTTTGTCGCTGTAGACCGCAAAGTTCGTATCCACCTTGCTTCCGTCCGACGCGAACCTTTGGAGATAAATTCGCGCTTGTCCTTCTCTTTTATCTTCCCACGCCACCACGAACCCTCCTGAGCTATCCACCGCCACCCGGGGAGAGAGATGATCCACGCTGAGGGTATCGTCGTTTATCTTAAAACAGGTATCGATGGGTTCACCCGTGGACGCGAACAGCCTGCCGTAAATACTCTTTGTGATTCCGTCAGTGGAAGACCATACTAAGACAAGGTCGCCCTGTGGAGACATGTCGCAAGAGGGAGAAGAGCTGTTGCTCATACCCTCACAGTTTACTCTGAAATTCCCCCCGTTGGGACCGCCAGATTGGTCAAAGAGTTGGGCGTACACGTTGAGACCACCATCCCGCGCATCCTCCCACACCACCACGAAGTTTCCCGAGGAGTCACAGCTAACATCGGGTCTTCCATGATAGATTCGACCCAGGCTGTCATTCACCATGAAATCGTTTCCCAGAGCCTGTGCCTGTTGGTCAAATCTCTTCATGAATATATCTAAGTTGCCTCTTCTCATATCTTCCCACACCACTACGAATCCGCCATCCGGCCTTACCGCTATCTGAGGAAGATTCTGATTGGCGCCGGTCTCGTCGTCATTTAAGATTAGATTATCTCCCTGAGGGAATCCAGAAGGATTGACCCTCTGAGCATAAATATCGTAGTTTCCGCTGCGTCTATCCATCCATGTTGCCACGAGATAGCCGCCAGGACTGACAGATAAGGAGAGTCCGTGGCGCTCGCCGGTGGACAGCAAATCACTTAAGTTTATGGTATCACCGGCTACCTGTCCCAAGCTGTCAAATCTCTGTGCATATACGGTGGCACCGGATGTAATATACTCCACCCAGCCGATGGTGAATCCCCCTAGTGTGTCCCAGACCACTGGGGCACTTTCGCTGACTATGGAACTTGTATCCGAGGTGAGGGAAAATCCAACTGTGTCTGCCAGAGGATCACCAAATGAGAACGAGCGGGCAAATACAGCCTCCTCCCCGTGCCTGAGATCGATCCAGGTCACTACAAACCTATCGTTTAATCCAACGGTCACGTCCGGAGTATACTGATCTTCGTCCAACGAGTCCAGATTTACCAGAATATTCTCTCCCAGGAAAGCACCGTCGGTGTCAAACCTTTGAGCGTATACGTCTGCATCTAGGTCACGGAAATCTTCCCATACGACCACGAAATTTCCCGAAGAGCCCACTGAGACTTTGGGCGATGTATGGAGTTTGCTTCCGTCATCGCCATTCACCTTAAAGCTTGCCCCCAGGGGATTCCCCTCGGCGTCAAATCTTCTGGCATAGATATTGCTGCCCGATCTCGTATCTGCCCACACCACCACAAATTTGCCGTCCGGCCCGGACGATACTGCCGTGGACCAGGTGGTAAAGGGCAGAGGAGAATCGCTTATCTGGAAAGCCTGGCCAACAGAAGCCAGATCCTCGGTGAATCTCTTTCCGTATACGTCAAAACTTTGCTCGTCAACCCAGAGCAGCACCAAGCTGGTATCGTCTATCGGGGAGACGCAAGGCGAGAATTGATCCTTGGGAAAATCCTCCTCCTGCACCTCAAGGTTATTTCCTTCGGGATTCCCAGCGAAGGTATACTTCTGGGCAAAGATATCTATGTCCCCGTTTCTTTCATCCTCCCATACTGTGATGAAACGCAAGTCGGGGAGCAAACAAACAGACGGGTTACTCTGATTAAACGAGCTGGGGTACGTTTCCTCGTTAACCAGCATGTCCGGAATGGCAGCTGACCTTCCCGCTTTGCACGTCCGGTCTGAAAGGCTGCTTTTTGTCTGAAGAGGCGTTGCCCCGCCATACCTATTTCCGCAAAGATCGAATGTCCCACTCTGGTCTTTGCAGCAGATACTTAGCTTTGCAAGTCTTTCTTCCAGTGTCTGTATGGAAGTATAGCCTGATTGTTCCATTCCACGTCTGGTTCTCAGGAGCTCTTCCGAGTAAAGCTGGATGCTCTTTGAATCCCGGGGAGGCTCAGCTGCGGCCAGAACCCAGAAAACCGCAAACAAGCTGAATATCATGGCTACCTTTATCCTCATCCTTCCATCACCTTGCATGGTCACGTCTTTCAGAAGGAACCCCGCCGTAAGTTGCATGTTCTTCATACGTCTATGCAAGTTACGTGCCATAGCCTCAGAATATCCCGGATGAGCAACGTGCAAAAACGGCGCAAGAGAGAATCAAGGCTTTTCTTTTATATTACAACGACTTATCAGCTCCCGAAAAGTCGAGCCGTGAAGTTTTTTGCTCCTGCTTGCTGCTTTCGCTTCGCATCCATTTATCATCTGCAAACCAGTTCATATGCAAAGCATAATGTTGCAGAGAGGGATCGAATTTGGGCGTACCTAAACTCAAGTAAGACCACCATATGACCGTAACCCCGTCCTGCTTTGACAGATAGCAGGAGCGCCTACAGGGTAGTCGGCAAAGTAACCTGGCCGTCAGTATGACTGCTTTACCAGATAGGTCAATGAAACTCTTGATTCAAGAAGAGATAAACTGACGTTCCGGGAAGATTTCTTTGAGACCGGCTTTTTTCTGGTCTCTTTGGTGGCGGGAATCCTGGAAGTGTGGCTACCTTCGGCAGATCAGCTTCCGAAATTGGACGTCAACAGTGACCAGCGGCCATCTTAAGCTTCCTTTCTAACCTTGCCTTGCGATACTCCAGCGAGTCCCTTCTTCTCTGACGCACTGGAGCGGAATATGCGGACAGATCGGCACTTAGCTGCGTGATCGCTTTTTTCACGAAAGACAATGCTTTAAGATAATCCCTTGTTTTGTGCTCATAATATTTGGCCAACTCCTCATGGGCAAAAAAGGAAAACGGGAGGTCTCCGGCGGTTAGATTTTGCCATATGCTTGCGGCTTCCTCTATACGCCCCATCCTTTTATAAGCAAAAGCCAAGCTGGCATGAATCTCCTGTTGCCACTCAGCTGACGGTTTTTCGCATAAAGCTTGCTCAAAGCATCTTGCACTTGAATGGAAATTCCCCAGAGCCCGGTGAATTCTGCCCAAACTGTACAAATCTATTGGATCTGCGACCTCCGAGAGACTCCAGTCCTCTTCTGCAAGCTCTGGGGACAGTGCCTGGTCGATCACAACAGAAAGCTTCAAAAGGGAGAGAATATCATACAGGTTATGGTGAAACACCGAAACCAGGGACTCAGCTTCGCCAGTTCTGAGATAATCAAAATATATCTGGGGAACCAGATAGCTGGGGACATCTATTTTTCTTCTCACTCCCAGAATCTTATGTTCTATGTTGCTTAAGTTACATTCACCTATCCGTCTTTTCCATAAACGACGGCAGGGAAACAAAAGGTCGAAGTGAGCCCACTCCGCCGGATCAAACTCTATGCGATTGATCACAAACCTGTTTTGCAAAAGCGGCACATCATAGCATTTTCCGTTGAAGCTTACCAGAGACTTGAAATTGCCCAGTTTTTCTGCGACGGCTGTGAGAACAGCTCTCTCTTGATGAAAGTCCTGCATGAAGTATTGTTCCACCCGGAAGTCTTTCCCACGGTGATAGCCCAGTCCCACCAGGAAGGCATAAGTGCCTGCGCCACCGGCCAGGCCGGTGGTCTCACAGTCGACGAAAACGGCCTCTTTGAGATCAAAACCGATCCGCTCCTGTTCTCTTGCCCGCGACTTTCTGGACAAACAGATCCCGGCGAGCCATTCCCCGCTGATACTACAAGAAGGGGACAATGCGATTTCCTGCTGTAGCTTGCTCCCGTCCAAACTCTTTCTGACAAGAACGAAATCACCAAATGTATTTCGGGCAATGGAGGCGCCCAAAAGCTCAATTAACTTATCAGCGCTCTGGCGCGTGTCTGTACTTTTGGCACGGCTCAGGTCAAATCTGTCAAAGCTCTTTAGTCTGTCTTCCAGATCCATAACTCAAACCAGAATCGCGGAGGGACTTCGCCTCTTGCGTGGATCGAGTCGTCTACGGCACTACGTCTAATCAAGAGATGAAACTCAGTTTACCTGGTAACGGTTTTCCCTTTTAGGTCTTCTTTTCCTTCTAATCTCTTAACCAATCTGTACGCTTCTTTTATGCCTCTCCCCAGATGATTTACCTCGTGGGCATCGGAACCCAGAGCCACTATTCTCACGCCTATGCTCAGTGCCAGTTGAAGAATCTCCGAGCCGGGAGAGAACTCCTTCTGTCCTCTGCGCAAAACACCGGCATTTATCTCCAGTCCCAAATGGTTTTCTGCCATGCGCTCCAAGACCGACTCCACCAACCCCCGATGTGCGGAAAGAATCTTTTTGCCATAGAAGCCCAGCCCGTACTTTTTATATATATCCAGGTGTGCCATAACGTCGAAAAGTCCGCTCTCCACCGCTAATCTCAGGTACTCATAGTATTCGGAAACCATCTCCTGGGCGCTCTTTTTTTTGAAATAGCTTCCTGCTTCACCCGATGCGGTGATTGCGATGTGATCCAGGCAATGCACCGAACCCAGTCGATAGTCCAGATCAAAATCAGCCAGGTCTTTTCTTAACTGCTCCTCGATATGGGGCGCGTAATCCACCTCCAGCCCAACTTTCACCGACAAGCCGTGCGGATCATATTCCTCATCTGCCCTTTTCACATCCTCAATGTATCTCTTCACCGACTCTTCTGATAGCGGAACGATCTTTCCATCTATCCTCATAAAGGGATCTATGTCTTTTCGGAATGGATCCGAATCATAGTGGGTGGTAAAACAGATCTCCCTCAAGCCCAATTCCAGTGCCCTTCGGCAATACTGGTCGATGCTACCGGTCGCGTCCAGAGAGTAATTCGGATGAACGTGATAATCGGCTTTGCTCAATTCACTCGAAAGCATGGGAACAGTGTACCTCCAATAACGTCATTCTTGCCGAAGGCTGCCGTTGTTGTGGGAGCATAGACCTTGAGCTTGACCTTTGAGTCCAGCTCTTCGAATAAAGCTGACTCACGAAATCTCAATCAGAAAAGGGTTGTTTCTTTTTTCTTGTCCGATCGTGGATGCCGGTCCGTGACCCGGAAAAACCGCGTACTCCTCCCCCTTGGTCAGCAGTTTACTTTTGATTGAATCTATAAGCAGCTTCAACGATCCGCCAGCCAAGTCAGTTCTTCCAATGGAGCCACAGAAGAGGCTATCCCCTACAAAGATCATGCTGTCAACCAACAGTGAAATCCCTCCTGGAGTATGTCCGGGCGTATGCAAAACCTCAAGACTGTAATCCCCGAACTCTATCTTATCTCCCTCCTGAAGCGTTTTGTCCGCGGGACAAGGATCATTTCCGCTTTCCATAAGGAATGGCTGCGTTCCTCCGGACTGCGACAGCATGGAAGCGTCCTTCTCGTGAATCAAGACTTCTGCACCAGTCGCCCGTTTGAGTTGACCCAATGCTCCGGTATGATCAAAATGACCATGAGTCAAGACTATGTACTTAACCTTAAGTTGCAGCTTCTGTAATTCCTCATCTATTTCTGCGAAGTCTCCCCCTGGGTCTATGACCGCCGCCTCCTTGCTTTTTTCGTCGCCTAGGATATAACAGTTGGTCTCTAGGGGACCCACGGTAAGCTTCTTCAGAATCAAACGTTGACTCCTTCGATTTTGAGCAGTTTCCTTTTAAGGCTCAACCCGGCACCGTATCCTCCCAAAGAGCCGTCCTCTCTGATCACCCGATGGCAGGGGAGGATTATGGGTATGGGGTTGGCTCCGCAGGCAGCTCCCGCTGCCCTGGCTTTGTTCTTTCCCCCCACCTGCCGGGCTAACCATCCATAGCTCTTGGTCTGTCCGGCGGGAATCTTATTCATCGCCTTCCACGCTCTTTTTTGAAAAGTAGTGGCGCCGGTCAGGTCCAAACGTTCCCTAAAACTCACCCGCTTGCCGGAGAAATACGATTTGAGAGCTTTCTTCACGGATGAAAACTTCTTTTCGTCTCTTCGCAGATCCACGTTTTTGTCTTGTCGTAAGGCTGCAAAGAACCTCTGCCATCTGCTCCTGGGGAAGGCAATGAAATTCAAGCCCTTCTCCGTCCGCGTGGCAAGTATCTCGCCGACGGGAGACTTGAAAGTCGTATAATAGAGTCTCATCCCACCTCCTTTATGAGTTTAGCTTGTTCTTTGGCATGGTACGAGCTTCGCGCCAGAGGGCCAGATTCTACGTGCGCAAATCCCATTTTCTCTCCCGTCTTCTTCAGCTCTGCAAACTCGTCAGGATGGTAGAATCGATTAACAGGAAGATGTTCCTCGGAGGGACTCAGGTATTGTCCAATGGTCAGAAGCTCACAGCCTACGTTCCGCAAATCGTTCATCAACTCCAGAACCTCCTCCCCACTCTCCCCCAAACCCAGCATCACGCCGGATTTGGTTATGAGGTCTGCATCGATTCTCTTTACATTACGAAGAAGATCCAGTGACCTTTGGTAATCGGCCCCTCTTCTCACCCTGGGGTAGAGCCTTCTTACCGTCTCCATGTTGTGATTCAAAACATTAGGTTTTGCCTCCACTATAATCCTCAGGCACTCAAATGATCCGGAAAGGTCAGGGATCAAAACCTCGATCTTGCAATCGGGAACCACCTGTCTGATCTCCCGGATAGTCTGTGCAAAGATGGAAGCTCCTCTATCGGGCAGGTCATCCCTGGTCACAGATGTAATCACTGTATACTCTAACTTCAGCTCTTTGACGGCTTCCGCCACTCTTCGGGGTTCATCTTGATCCACCGGATGTGGAACGCCTCTTTTTACGTCGCAGAACTTGCACCCTCGGGTACAGATAGCTCCTAAGATCAAGAACGTGGCAGTCCCTTCCTCGAAGCAGCGACTTATGTTGGGACAATTAGCCTCCTGACACACAGTATGCAGATCGAACCGAGACAACAGAGACTTTATTCTTCGGTAATTCTCGCCCCAGGAAGTTCTGACCTTAAGCCAACGCAGGCGTCTGACTTCCACAAAAGACCTCCAAAAGCGGTGTTGACTTGGCGAAGCCAACAACTTAAATTAAGATAAGGTTTGACTGTCAAAAAGCAACACCAAACATATTGATTACGTAACGCAAGGGGTTATCTTTACTGCTTCAGATCAAAGAAAGGAAAAGGCATGTCTGAAGAAAAGTTGTACGAGTTGATCATTGTCGGCGGCGGGCCAGCAGGGTTGACCGCCGGCATATATGCCACCCGCGCTAAACTGAACACAATCCTTTTGGAACGGCTCGATGTGGGAGGTCTGGTAGCGACCACCGACTGGGTAGAAAACTATCCCGGCTTCCCTGAGGGTATAAGCGGGGCCGAGCTCACAAAGAAAATGGAAGAGCAGGCATCGAAGTTTGGCCTCAACATCATCCCGTTCAAAGAAGTCAACTCTGCTGACGTTAAAGGGAAGATCAAAAGCATAAAGGTGGATGAAGAGGAATACAAGGCCAAAGCCGTTATTATCGCGTCCGGTACCGAGCCTAAGAAATTGGGCATTCCGGGTGAGGAAAAATTCAAAGGAAGAGGTGTCTCTTATTGCGCCACCTGCGACGGCGCGTTCTTTCAAGGAAAAGACATCGTGGTAATCGGCGGCGGGAGTTCAGGAATACAGGAAGGTCTGTTTCTCACCAGATTCGTGAACAACATTACCGTGGTCGAGTTCATGCCTCACCTGAACGCCGAGAAAATTTTGGAGGAAAGGGCTCGCCAGAACGAAAAGTTCAGTTTCTTTCTAAACCACATGGCTACGTCCATAAATGGGGAAAATCAGGTCGAATCGGTGACCATCAAGGACCGTGCAAACAATGAGGAAAAGACCGTCAACTGCTCGGGAGTGTTTATCTACGTTGGCTGGGACCCGAAGACCGAATTCCTCAAGGGACAGGTGGACCTGGACAAGTGGGGCTATGTGGTGGCCGGAGAGGACACCAAAACATCCGTGCCAGGAGTATTTGCCGCCGGCGATGTGAGGCAAAAAGACCTGCGGCAGATAACCACCGCCGTTAGCGACGGCACAGTTGCCGCTTTCATGGCAGAGAAGTACGTCGAGGAATCTGCCACCACGTAATCAACTTGTTCCAAGACCGAATGTAGGGGCGGAGCTTCCCTTCGAATTCCTCAGGACGGTGAGCAGAGTCGAACCGCAGCTCCGCCCTTTTTTCCCTCTCCCCTTCGGGGGAGACGAAGACCCGACTGGGAAGGCTAGGTCGAAGATCCCGCCGGAGGCGGGACTGAGGCGAATAAGAAACCTCTCGGTGAACTCCGACATTCCGTGCCCGCCGGAACCCGGACCCGGCAGGAAGTAGGGAATTTCTATGTCCCCGTGATAAGGGGGACCGCAGGGGGTTCCACACTAGTTTCGCGGCATTTTCCTTGACTAGCAAAGGTCCGCGGGCTATAATACTCATTGCTAGGAGAGATTGTACTTGCAGGAGACAGGGTGGGGCATATCGGATCTGAGGTTGGATTTCAGATGCCATCGTCGTTTGTCACTCATGGCGCTGAGATTTAGGTCATTGCATAGGTTGCGACCCACTTGCTCGAAAGCGGCTATGATATCGAAACGGTACAGGAGCTTCTCGGTCATAACGATGTGCGAACCACAATGATCTACACCCACGTACTAAACCGTGGCGGCCGAGGGGTAAAGAGTCCGGTGGAAAGCCTATGAGGAGGGGGTGGTTGCGTATTATGCGCCCGGACGGGCGCCCGTCTGGGCGGAAACCATATAAGACGCAGAAGTATCACGAAATTGATCGTAATCCATTGAAAATAGATAGATTACGCGGAAATCTCATTGGAGTATTATCTGGAAGCAAAACCCGAAAACGGGTTTATGCGGAAACCATATAACCATAGTTATAATAAAAAAATTTAAAGAAAGAAAAACAAGAGGGACACAAAATGAGCGATAAAGAGCATAATATTCACGACTTTGATATTGCATTAATTTGCGAATATTTTTCCAGTATGGATCGTCAAGGCCCAGGAAGCCAGGAAGCAACACTACGGGCATTAAGCTTTATTGGTAATATGCACGAGGGATCAAGCATTGCTGACCTTGGTTGTGGTACTGGAGCGCAAACTATAGTTTTGGCTCAAAACACTCCAGGAAATATTACAGCCATTGATTTATTCCCTGGTTTTATCGACAAACTAAATGATAATGCGCAAAGATTGAATCTTCAAAGCAGAGTTAAAGGCGTTATTGGTTCAATGGATAACCTTGATTTTCAATTAAATGAATTAGACCTTATTTGGTGTGAAGGAGCAATATATAATATTGGTTTTGAAAAAGGCATGAATTATTGGAATAA
>CAYGCR010000051.1:0-23679 GCA_964348415.1 uncultured Ignavibacteria bacterium
GCAAGGGGTTAACAAGGTGGTGATAGATGCTCCCGATGCCCAGCCCACTGACCTGTTCACCATCGAAGTCTTTGCTTTGGTGGACGGTCCGGGCGGATATCGCATCGACTACAGAAACGACGTTACCATGCCCTGCACCATAGACGTGTATGTGGAGAACTGGGATGCCGAAACGCAGAACATTTACGTGCACGTGACCCAGCAGTGGGATGGGCAGAATCTGGTACCCGATCCCCTGGTAATTCCACTGTGCGTCCCGCCTCAGAAAGCTCCCTGGGTGGAAATCGTTGCTCCACATGAGTGGCAGAGAGTGCCTTGCTCCAAGACCGACTTAACCTGTGTGGATGTCTGGGCGGGTCTCACCCCCGGTGCCCCCGACACCATGGTGACCCGAGTACAATTCCTCTGGGCCGACAGCCCGGGTGGACCGTGGGATCTCATCGAGGAGGTCTTTGTCAAGGACGGAGACTACTGGAAGACCTGCTGGAACAACAAGCAATGGCTGGACAGCGGACAGCTTCAGGACGGCGACGAGGTCTTCTTTCTCGCCATAGCATACAGCCAGTTCGACGTGCCAGATACCTCTCATATGGTGAAGGTATATTTGGACTGCGAAGCGCCGCAGGTGCAGTTGATGATTGAAGATGTGATCAACACCTGCGAGGAAGAGCCCGGCACCGGCACACCCAAGATAGCCGGAGAGATAGACCTCAAGGCAATTGTGCTGGGTGATCCGGTGGACATCTCGGCGGTGAGCTTCTGGTATAAGCCTCATTCCGATCCGGACTTGCCCGCAAACTGGGTGCTTTTGTGTGTGGCAGAACCCGCCTGGTCTGACAACATCTTCATGTGCACCTACAATACCAATGACCTGGCAAACAACACCTGGTACGACATCAGAATTTTCGTTGTGGACCAGGCCGGTAACGTCTGGTTAGACAATGACGAAGACGGAATGTTCGACGATTACACCTTCCCGGCTGCGGTTGCGGCAGGTGCTGGCATCACCGTGTATGTGGACAACGAGGCACCACAACCGGCCATTTCCATGGTGGCTGACCTTGTAGCCGACATATGGAACATCAACCCCAGCCACTGGTTGGGCTGCAACGGCAATGCTTACGTGCAGGCGGGCAACGACATAATGGCTGAGATATCAGTTCTGCCCTCGGAGGACAGCTGCGAAGCCATGAAGGTCAACTGGTACCTGGAGATAGCTGGTAGCTGGGTGAGTCTGGGGACTTCCGCCCAACCCTACCACTTCCCGGTGACCTTCAACCCCCTGACGCAAGGACTGATTGATCCTTACGAGCTGGAGGACGGCTGGTGGGTGGGTCTGCTTAAAGCGGAGCTTCACGACTTTTTGGGCAACGCCAAGGCGGACACCATCAACCTGTACATTCTGGATATCACGCCGTCTCAGGCGGTGATAGTGGAGCCGGAGAACGACTCTTACGTTTCCGGGGACGTCCAGCTCAGCGTGGCGGCTTTGAACGGGTACGAGATTGCCAAGGTGTGCTACGAGTACAGACCGGATGGAGGGGCAAGCTGGCTGCCGGTCAACGGCGGCTACGCCAACGCCTGCGTCACCCGGTCCTGTGAGCCGCCGCCAGCGCCAGCCCCTGGAGTAGGCGGCGGGGCAGCCGTGATTGGTGAGTTTACCCTTGTCTGGCACACCCTGAATACGGTGGCCGACGGCGTTTATTACCTGCGAGCGGTGGCCACCGACTGTGACAACAACGTGGACGGCAATCCGCGCACCATCCGGGTAACCGTGGCTAACGGATTGCCTACCGCGGTTATGGAGGTTCCATCCACGGATTGCCAGCGCGCTTGCCCGGACGATCCAGAGGTCACAATAACCTACGTCGGTGACGCAGTCACCTTGTATGCCACTGCCAGCTCGGGAGCGGTTCCTATCGACCGGGTGGAGTTCATGTACAAGGATGTTTTCCTCTACCCTGACACCAACTGGCACGTCATCGACGCGGACTACTTCCCAAGCGGTGGTAAGTACTCGGTGGTCTGGAACACGGGGGATCCACTGGTGTCCGACGGGCGTTATTATTTGAAGGCCAGAGCATATAATGCAGCCGGCAGGTACGGTGACTCGCAGCCCGTCGAGGTCAGCGTGGATAACACCGCACCACTCGCGGAGGTGGTCTCCGTCATGGGTGAGCCGAATCCTGACGGAATGGACATCACCAAGGGTGACGTGATCGACATTGAGGTCTTCGCCATGGATTCGCTCTCCCCCGAAGGCTGGACCAGATGCTACAACTCCGGAGTGGTCGGTTTCAAGGTTTGTATTGCCACCTGCGACACGGCCGACGAGGAAATCACCAAGTGCTTCGAGGTCAGCCCAGCTTCCGACGGATACGATACCGTACAGTGGAACACCTCCGGCCTGGAGTTTGAGGGATGCGATGAGTGTTACGAGCTCTGGGTGGAAGCCTGGGATTGCCTCGGAAACATGGCCGCCTCCGGCAAGGTGCAGGTGTACGTCTCCGACATGAAGGCCCCGGTAACCACCATCGGCGGGTTCGATGGAAACTACATATATGCATATAGCACCGAGGAGGTCTCGGGCGTGCGATTTGAGTATTCTGACTCGGCAGTAATCGACTGGACATCCATTGGCATATCTGAGCCGATTGAGGATTTCGTTTGCAGTGGAATGTATCTATACAAGGCCAGTTGGAATCCCAGCAGCCTGGCGAACGGCACATACATGATCAGGGCGGTTTCTCATGACCAGTGCTCCAACCAGGATGACGATATGGCTCCAGCCGCTTACATAACGATGTTTGCGGGCATCCTGACACCGCGTAACCCCGGAGCTCTAGGAGCCATGAATTTTTTGAAGAACTGGTGTACCGGCGACATGCAGGGCATTGTACGGCAGAGCTCTTTGCTTGGAGCTCCTGTGGTGATTGGCAAATACGGCAGCAGCTACCAGTGCGTGGAGATGCAGTCTGTTCCGCAGAATCCCCTCGAGTTTGTTGGCTCCTTCAATGCTTCGCCGATTGCATCCGGCGGCACGGCTCAGTTCTTCAGCTCAGTCAGCTGGGTTGTCTCGCCTCCGCCCATGACCGGCGAACCCACCCGGGTGACCTATCTGGCAACCGGCTCATTTGACGTGGTGGAGGTGAAGGCCGATCTGGGCGCGCACGGCACCTTTGGTGGCCTCGCGGAGCTTACCATTCAGGGTGGTTCAGTTGACCACGACCGCTATGTCTGGGTGGCTCCCACAGAGATACCCTGGACTCCGCCGGATCAGCCGGACATTCTTCCCATCGGAGTTCGTATGGGAACAGAAACCTATGCCATGCATATTTCCTTCACTGACTGTGACTGGTGTTGCCAGTATTATGCGACTCACTTCGGCGGACATGGATCAGATGCGGCAGGGGCGGGCTTGGAGAACGGAGACACGTGCTGCTTCAATGCTGGCAAATACGCCAAGGTGAAGCTGTGGTATGATCCACAGGTTAACGTTCCCGCAGAGGAGCTGGCGGTTGCCTGGTGGGACTGCGAGAAAGGCCAGTACAGCTTTGAAGGCATCTCCTATCACAGCACCGAAGGGTTCGATACCCTGGCGCATACGGTGGAGTTCGCCACCACCTGCCTGAGCGGTCCTTTCGTGGTTGTCCAATTTCTGGAGCGCCAGTGCGAGGGCAGCATCATGGTGAACATGCTGGGGATCGAGCCCTACTGCAACGGATACACCAATGCCATGCCCAGGTTCAATGCCTTGATCAGGGACGACGTCTCCTGCGTGGATGAGTCCAGCATCAAGTTCAGGCTGGATCTGTATCAGCCGGGTGAACTGGTGACCATATATGACGGTGGCGGCTGGGCGGACGGCTTCGGTGATTTCCCGGATGCGGGCTACGATACGACTTCCCATATTCTCAAAGCAGGCTGGGATGCCGACGAAACCGCGGCTGACCCGCTTGCCGCAGGCAACCATATGGCCACAGTCGGTGCCGTAAACGAGAACGTCCAGACCTGCACCGATACCATGCTGTTCATAGTGGATGCCAGGATGCCGGATGTGACATGGCGCAGCAGCTGGGTTCTCGGCAGGAAGCCCGCATTCACCCTTATCATGACCGATGATGCTGCTGGCGTGAACAAGGATGCTATCTGGATGGACATCTACGACGCAGATGAGTCGACTCAGCCTTACGACAAGGATCTGCTTTTCACCATCTATCCGGATGGAGTAGACGAGTTCTGGCTCGACGATAGCACCCTGTACGTGGAACTGGATGATCCCTGCGATGGCCAGTACATACACGCGGTGATTTATGACGGGTCTTATGCCTCCGATTACGATGAATATAATGGTTGGACTTGGCGTGGATACGACGGGGGAGTCACAGACTGCGTGGGCAATAAGGCTTCGGCAGAATATCTGGTGTTCCCGGTCGACCGGGTCGGTCCTGTGGCCAAGCTGCTCAGTTCCAAGTTCGCCAGTCCGGTCAAGATCAAGGTCACAGATCCCGCGGATCCGGTCTTGCCCGGCAAACCCGGCTCTGGAGTGGATGCAAGCTCCTTCCGGATCACGGAGAACGGTGTAGACGTGCAGAGCTTCGCCTTCGACTCATCCGCCGGCATCTTGACCTACACGCCGACCGTGAGCGGACCCATCTGGGTGGAGATAGTGATGAAAGATATGGTTGGCAACGAGAGCTCGCTGGCGTTCGACAATTCGGAGGGCTTCCTTGCTCAAGGCCCCATGTTCGACACCTTGAGTCTGAGGCCGATAATCAGGCTGCGCATCTACGACGATTCGTCCGGAGTGAACTGGTCGACTCTAAGAGTTTTCGAAGACGGTCTGTTGATCTGCGAGGGACTGGCTTGCATCGATGAGGAGACCATCAGCCTCGACACCACTGACGGTGTGCTGGAATACACTCCGAATGGTGGTGGAACTGCGCTGGAGATCCGGATCAGGGACAACGCCGGCAACTTGACTATAGTATCTTTCGTCACCGAGGAAGACGTTCTGGTCCTCAATCCTCATAACTATCCTAATCCGTTCGATCCCAGAGGGAGTCCGACCACCATCGATCTTGGAATGAGCAAGAGCGCCTACGTGACCATCAAGATGTACGACTTCGGGGGTGAGTTCGTGAAAGTGCTCCAGAAGGATGAATGGACCGCACCCACCCGGGAGTTGAAGTGGGACGGCACCACCGAGGACGGAACCAGAGTGGCCAACGGTACCTACCTGTGTTACATCCAGGCTAAAGATGACAAGGGTATCACCAAGACAGCAGTGATAAAGATCACTGTGCTGAAGAGAGATGAATAAAGTTTCGCCGGGTGGGTTCCCGATAGGCGACCCGCCCGGATGGAAATAGAAACTTTGTGAATCTATAAAGCGAAAGGAGAAGATTGAAAATGGTAAGCAAAACAGCAAAATTCCTGGTGGTCTTTTGCCTGCTGTCAGTTCTGTTGGTCTCCGGAGCCCGGGCTGATGATAATCACGGGCTTCCCATGCTGAGGATGGGAGTGGGTGCCAGAGCGCTGGCCATGGGAGGCGCATACGTGGCGGAGGCTCATGACGCAAGTGCCGGCTACTGGAACCCGGCGGGACTGGCGGACATCGAATGTGTCAGCCTGACCGGGATGTACGCCGCCGACATGGCTCACGATCGGAGCTACAATTACTTCGGCTTCGGATGGACGCCGTCGCAAGTGACCAACTACGGAACCTTCGGCATATCCTGGCTGAACTCAGGGATCGACGAGATACCGAAATATAATGCGGACAATGTCCCTCTGGGCACATTCAGGGATCAGAACAACGTATTCCTGATCTCCTGGGCCATGAGGAACGAGTTCAAGGAGAGACTGTTCTCGTTCGGTTTCAGCTTCAAGGTAGTCAGCATGGATATCGATGACTGGAACGAGACCGGAGTAGGTGCAGATGCGGGCATAAAGTTCGTGGTCGATCCCAGGGTGGCCTTAGGTCTGATGGTTCAGGATATCGGCACCCAGGTGGGTAGTGTGACCGTTCCCGCCACAATCCGGTTTGGCGTGGCAGTATATCCTCTGGGAGAGGATCGCTCGCTGTCCGTGCCTCTGGATTATACCAAGACCAAAAAGAGAGACGACGAGACCTTCCATATCGGCGCGGAGTACGTCTGGGAGTTTGCCGAGAATTGGGCTGGTGCACTTATGGCTGGCCTGAATGATGGGGAGTTCGCCATCGGCGTGGGCCTGAATGTCTCCAAGCTTCGGCTTGACTATGCCTATGTCACGGAGAAGGTGGACTTCTTGAACGAGAACCATCGCATCTCGTTGACAGCGGAGTTTTAGACAGATTTGCCTTAAGGCAGAACGCACTACGAAGAAGATTAAAAGCCCTTCCGCTCTCAGCGGGGGGGCTTTTGATTTTCCCTTCAAGAGGGTGAGGATGCCAGATCGTGTCAGCGGGAGACCAGATCAGACGGTGACGTCGGGGCTCTTCGGTGGGAAGGTGATGTTGTGTTTCTTCATCTTGTATCTCAGCAATGCCTCGTCGATGTTCAACAGCCTGGCGGCTTTGGTTTTGACCCCATTAGCCTTGGCCAGAGCTTTTTCTATTTCGGCCTTTTCCAGTCTAGCCTTTTGATCCAACAGTGAGATAGGCTGACAAATCTTTCCGTTGATAAACTTATCCAGGCTTCCAACCACATGTTCAAACAGAATCGCCTCCTCGCCCCTTGAGGAAATCAGTAGCCTTTTGATATCGTTTTCCAGCTCTCTTACATTTCCGGGCCAGTGGTAATTCAAGAATAGGTCCATTATCCTGGGGTCGAGGGTGGGCATCACGCCGGGATGTTGACCGTTGCCTGTGGAGTTTTGACCTATTCCGTTGGCCCAGTACTTCTTAAGAAAGTATCCCACCAGAAGAGCAATATCCTGTCTCCTTTCTCTCAAGGGAGGGAGCTCGAATCTCACCACGTTCAATCGATAAAACAGATCGGTCCTGAATTTCCCCTGGTTGACCAGCTCCTCCAGATTTTTGTTGGTGGCGGCTATGACCCTGAAGTCAACCTTTCTGGGCTTCACCTCACCTATGCGCATGATCTCCTTTTCCTCTATGGCTCTCAGGAGTTTGACCTGAATAGGTGAAGGAACCTCGGCGATCTCATCTAAGTATAGAGTACCTCCGTGAGCCTCGTCTAATAGGCCCTTTTTGTCAGAAACGGCGTTGGTGAAGGCTCCCTTCTTGTATCCGAAGAGCTCGCTTTCGAGAAGTGACTCCGGCAGGGCGGCACAACTGGCCACCACATACTTGTTGTCTTTGCGGTTGCTGGTGTAATGGATGGCTTTGGCCAAAAGATCCTTGCCCGTTCCGGTCTCACCCTCCAGCAGGATGGTTACGTCCAGGTCCTTCACCTGCCGGGCGTTTTCCAATATCTTCAGAACTGCACTATCGCCTGTGATGATGTCCGCAAAGGAGCCTCCCGAATTTTGAACACGTGCACCGGAAAAGGAATTTACAGAGACGTACTGGCCTGAAGGCTGGCGAGCCTGTATCTGTTTCTCCAAAGGAGAAAGGGATTCCACATCCTTTGTCTCGCCTAATTGCTCAAACACACTTTCGGCTCTGTTGAGGAAATCCTGGGCCGCGGTGACCTTGTCATTCTCGAAAAACAGCCGGGCGAAGTCGGCATGGACCGTAGCCAGATAGTACGGCGAGTCTAGTCGAGAACTCAAATCTTCTGCCCTTCCCAAGAATTTCATCCTTTCCCAGAACTCGAAGCCGGTGCATTTGCCCATACACTGATAGGTTCTGGCCAGCTCAAATTTCACTCCCATATTTTCGAGGATTCTGGTGGCTTTGGCAAAGCTTTCCTTGGCCTCATCCGGATGATCGCTATGGCTGTGGAGCAGCCCCAGAGTTCGGTAATTGGCAGCCTCCTCCAAGCTCTCCCCCAGATCTTTGCAGACCTGCATGGACTTCCTGCAGGAGCTCAGAGCTTGCTGGTAGTCTCCTTTCTCCAACAGCAGCTCGGCCAGAAGCCGATATGACTGACTGATAATGGCGCTTTTCGGCGCTATTTCCTCACCGATCCCGATTGCCTCCCGCAGGTGGTGGTGTGCTGCCTCCAGATCCCCCCGGACCAATTCAAGAGCCCCACTATATTCATGATATATGGCAAGCTCACGAGTGAAGTTGTTCTCAGCAATGATGCGGAAGGCTCTGTTAAGATAATCCTTTGCTTTCGAGAATTGGCGAAGCAGAATTGACAAGTAACCCAGTGACAGGTAGCATCTGCTGACATCAATCTCTCTTTTGCATATTTTGTTCAGCTTAAGGCTTTTTCTCAGGTTCCTTTGAGCTTTTCTCCATCTGTCGCTGATCGTATATACGGTGCCTAAATTCCCCAGCACCGTGGCGGCCAGTCTCTGGTCCTCGGTTTCCTGGCAATATCTCAACCCGTCGTTGAGATACTCGATGGCGGTATCGTACTTTCCTGTGGTGAAACAAAGCCGTGAAAGCTCGTTGTAAGTCCTTGTAATACCCTTCCTGTCCTCGACTCTTCGGTAGGTGGAGGCAGCGTCTCTTAAATGTAGCTCGGCGTTGCGGAAGTCTCCCAGATCAGAGCATATCACACCCAAACTGTATTGAATTTGGGCCAGTCTATCGTTCTCCGGAGTGGTTTTGAATACTTTGAAGGCCTCCTGGGCTCTTTCCAGTGCCTCTTCACATCTCCCCAGTCCCTGCAAGGCTTTGGCCGCCAGATGAGTAAGCCAGCCCCACTCGCAGGATGATCGATCTGGGCTCGTTCGGGTTGCTCTTTCTCTGATCTCTGCTAAGGCTTGTTTGAATTTCTTCTCTTTGAGCAAAGACTCTATCAGATCAAGTTCATTGACCTGACAGGCGTCTTTTGATGAATCCCTTTTCATCTTCCCTCAAATCGGTGGTGTTTATCTCTTTGAGTGATGGCCGCATCATTTGCTCTCAGGCCCGGTGTGGCAATCCGCAGGGGAATGCTGATATACAGCATGCTGTTAGCCGTAAGGGGCATTGACCAAGTCACCGAAGGAGAAGGGCTGGGCCCCGAAGTATCCCCGGGTTCAGGGGAACCATCATGCTGCCAGGGGTGCTCATTGACCGGGGGAAGGAGACTATACCTAGGATCCATCGCAGCCTGGCTTAAGCTTACTGAGCAAAAAATGAACAGAAGCAGGCTCAACACCGTAAGAACTGCCTTGACTCTCATTTTAGCTTACCTCCTTTGCGACAGTGCATTCTTTTTTGATCTTATCTATAGCTTTCAGGGGACGGCTGGGCCGGGCAAGCGGATCGGGTACGACAGCCCATGACAGAGAAAGAACCAGACATTAGCGGGTCCGCTTTCTTGGCCTCGATTGGTGACAAAAACAGCTCCCTTCCCTTTGGGTACCTCTTTCTGAAGAAAACAGTTCCCGGGGAAGATTCTGGTAAATCAAACAAAGACAGCCCTCCCCTCCTCGCTGTCGGATACATGATACACAAATAATTCTCAATGTCAAGCGAAATTTTAATAATTTTTTGCCTTTCGCGAAGAAACAAGCATGTGCAGTCGAGGCTCTCTAATGTACTACCCAGCAACGGCCTATATATAGTCACATAAATCCGGGGTGGCATGCCGAATACAAACATGTCGTGGGCTCCTGTAGTAGTATCCTCGACTATTGCAACTGTATACCATCGTCCAGGATGCATAACGATCTTTGGCATCCTGGATTATCTAATCCCCAAAAATATTACACATGAAATGAAAAAAATGCTTGACAAAATGTAGGTGGGCGGCTATAATGGCAACAGGTTAGATTTCTGTGAAAAAGTAGGGGTATGGAGGATTTGATCGACTGATTTTTTGAATCAGTTTCACGGCCTAATGCGGATTCTCCCAACAGCTCCCATGGGGAGATTCAGCTGATTAGCAGTTTCCGGCGCTATCGGCCAGAGATTGCTTTCCAATAAGCTCTCTTCTAAGGAAGAAGAATCCTCAAAAAGAGCCCAGTCCAGGTGGACAGCTCTGGATGGCGCAAGTCTTAATCTGCAGAAAAGACCTGTCTGAAGGCGCACAGATCACTTTACCATTAGCATCGTAAGGTCTCCGCGCGGAAGCGCAGGAGAACCAGTTCTATGGCCTCTGGAAGGCTGCAGGTGCGCTCGGCAGGGAGCAAGTGGCTCCGCAAGATCGCCGGCTCCAAGAAAAGCAAAGAGCAAATCCGTCCGGCCGAAAGGGACAGACCTTTTGCAGGGGCGGCGACTACGGCAACTGGCCAAAAGAGGGCCTATGTCATGCCCTCTCCGGCTGCCTGGGCCGAGAGCTTTCTCTTCGCCGGTAGCTCCGCGCTCCTGCTGCTCCTGGCGAATCTCTTTCCCCATTACTGGTATGTTTCCTTTTTTGGTCTGACCCCTTTCCTGTACAGAATCATCAAGGCCACACCGGGGGAATCCTTGAGGTTAGGGTTTCTCTTAGGAATTTCCTTGTTTGGTGCCTGGACCATCAATTCGCTCCTCAGTGCTCCCCTTGTTTCTTTGCTCAAGCTAATTTCCGGCACAGCGCTTTCTTCCCTGTTTGGCTGGTCAGTCGGTTGGGCGCGCCAACGCTGGGGATTCAATCCCTCGGTTGTTGCAGTGCTATGGGTTGGGTTGGAAACGGGATTGGTGAAGCTGGGAGTTGTTGGGGGGACTTATAGGCGAAGTGGGCTTCTCCCACCCGTTCTGGCATGGCCTGATAGGCCTTTTCGGTTTTCTGGCGGTCTCAGCTATCATCGTCCTCTTGAATGCCTTCTTGGTTTTGGCCATCACCAAGACCCTCGAGCTGAGAAGTTCTGGCAAGATGGCAGGCGCCGAGGACGGTGAGACGAACCTTTTCTTTTCTATTTGCCGCAATCTTCTGTCCGAAAAGGTTTACCTCGTGCCGGAGGGACGCGCCCCGCCTTTGGCTATCTCTTGAGGGATGTGTCTTCAAGATGTGGTTGGCCGACTTGTCAAGCTCAATCAAGGGGACTACTACGATGTTCTTGTTGGTGAACGGCTCCTTTAGCACTTGAAGCTTCACATAAACGCAGTTTTAGCGATAAGAGGAGATAAGTGATGAAAAGGATTTTTGCTCTTACACTCATTGTTGCCTTTCTTTGCAGTTTTTCGGTTGCCGTAGCTCAAAAAGCGCCACAAGTAGTTACAATAACGTGTGTAGCTGATGATACTGTTGACATCGCCAACCCTCACGCAAGAATCTATCCCGGAGAGACCGTGACATTTCGTATCAACACCACAGGAGTCGGCGTCTGCTCGACCGGCGTGAACGTAAACGGAGCTACCCCAATAGGAAACTTTGACCTCACGCTTGGTGACCCGGTGGAGGTAATAACGTTTCCTGACACCGGCATGTACGAATATGATGTCACTGAACTCGCAGGGCCAAGAGGCATAACACACGGAAAAGTGGAGGTGCGGACAGAATTCGGCCCTACCTTGACGGAGTGGGGTATCATCGCCCTCGTGGTTCTGATCCTTGGCAGCGCCGCGTTCATAATGCTTAGAAGGAAGAAAGCATCGGTCCCAGCCTAGGAACGATCCGTCAACGGATGGAGCGGATTGACCGGATGAGACGAGGTCTTGTCCGCAACGTTAAACGGCAAAACGGGCTGTGTGCTGCGCAGGGGCACATACCCTGCCCGAGCACTAATGCGCTCCCTTCGATGCGGACTCAGAGTTTGGCTGAGTACAAGGGAGTTCAAAGCCCCTTTTGGAGAATTCCGAGAGGGGCTTTGTTGATTATGTTCGCAGTTGTGCAAAGCGCGAAAGGAGGTGAGAAATAATGAAAGGCACGAGAGGTTTGGCCTTCCTGGTAGTAATGGCCGCGTGCATGCTGATATCTCAACCTGGTTGGGCACAGGGACCAGAGCTCAACCCTCCGGTCCCGTGTATTCATCCGGACGTGGACAAGCCCCACTCAGCCTGCCCGGATTCGGAGTGCTGGAGTAACTGCACCGACGCCGGATACGAGAATACGTCCACACAAGCTGTCACCGCGAACCTCATTTATGCTCAATGCTGTTTCTGCTGTGACTTTTCTGATGCCTACACCGATATCTATCAAGACATCGTGGGCTCGACCGGAAACGTAGGTCAGTTCCCTGAAGAAGAGATAGAGACCATGCTCGATTGGATGGGGGCCAATTGTTCCAGCTGCACCCTCTACGTAGATATGGCTCATAAGGGGTACGCCGGTCAAGACCCGGTCGATCCTCAAAACGTCAGCTTCGCCTGGGCAGACCAGGGGGAGCCGTTTCTGGATCAGGTCAAGATATGGGTGGTTGCTCAAGCCCATCTGCCTGTTCCTCCTGCTCCTACCGGCAAGCAGGATTGGAGTCAGGAATTGACGTACATGGGCAGGTACGGCAATCAAGCATACGTTCATGACCCTGATTGCGACATAGGTGGAAGGAACGACAACTTCTATTTGGTCGGGTCTGACGCCAATGGTGAGTTCTTGCAGGACTATTTCGGCGCAGGCATTCACGGGTATCTGCACGGAGTGATTCTGATCTCCGGGCCTCCGGAGTGCTCCCATTCCGGGCCTTCCCTTGCCGAGCTGGGGAAGATTGCATTGGCCGCGTTGATAACTGGCAGTGCGATATTCAGTCTGCTAAAGCGGAGAAGAGTCATCAAGGCAGCATAGATTTGTGCGGAGATGATGAGGGTAGAGGCAAGCTCAGTGCAGGCAGAAAGCCCCTTTTGGATACGCCGGAAGAGGCTTCGTGTTTCAGCCGCATGCTACAGCTCAGAAAAACGGGCTTGCTAAAAGAGAAAGTATGATTTATAGTTATGGGAAGGGCCAAATGAGACCAGAGTTGCCTACAACGGAGCGAAGTACCGTACTCTGGCAAGACAAAAACCCCCGCTCTTCACCATGAAGCACAAAAAGAAAGGCAAACCAGGCAAGTCCGGCCAAAAAGGCAAAATCCGGTCGGCTAAGACGAAGCTGAAGACTCACAAGCCCATCGTCAAGTTTTGTCTGATCTTCTTGGGCCTCTTAGTCGTTCTTACTACCGCCTTTCCCTTCCTCAGCGATACGTTCAATCCTCAACTTACCTGGTTGATGGTGGTGACGGCGGATATCACCGGACTTCTTTTAAAGCTCTTTGGGCTGACCGTCCGGGTGAGCGGGCGCATAGTTTCACTCCCCAACTTCTCAATGGAAGTGGTGGGAGAATGCACCGGGCTTTACGAGATGCTCATCTTCCTTGCCGCCATGATAGCCTACCCTGCCAGTTGGAAAAGGAAACTGATCGGAGCGGTCCTGGGAATCCCCTTTCTCTACGTAATCAACATAATCAGAATGATATTCATCACCCTGGTAGGCAACTGGTCTCCCCAGACATTTGACTTCTTGCACCTGTATTTCTGGCAGGTGGCCATGATTTTGATTATCCTCTCGGTGTGGGTTCTGTGGATAGAGAAAGTGGTGTATTATGAGAGAAAAACTGTGGCTGTTCATCGGTAAGTTCATCTTGATCTCCGTCCCTCTGTTTGCTCTCTGGCACTGGAAAGGGCAGGACTCGTATCTCATTCTGTTTAACCATCTTCTTACCTTCCTTCTGATAAAACTTGCCGGCCTTGGTATCCAATATTTTCCTGCTCCGACGGACATCTTCAATAACCTTATTCCTTTCGTTTCCCTTATGATAATAACCAGAGGCATCGAATTGAAGACCAGGCTTTCCCGGGCAGCGTGGGGGCTTTTAATCTTGATTGGCTGGCACATGGTTCTGACTATGGCTGTCTACCTTCTGCATGAAGGATACGGGATTACCGGTCGGGCCTATGAAAAGCTCAGCGTCCCCCTGTATCTTTTCAGCGAAACCCTGCCTTTTGTCCTATGGATACTCTTTGCCCGCAGACAGATGGCAGGTTTATTCCTGCGCCGAAAGAAGACGGCCAGGTGACTTTTATGCTGTGAGTTACACAATCTCTTTGGTACCCCAAAAAGGAGGAATACATGGCCGCGAAAGAGTCGATGGGAGCACAAGAGCACTACGTGACACCTTTAGATCTCAAAGACAAGACCAAAGAATGGAAAGAAGAGATTGCTTCTTATAACCTCCACCATATGGAACTCGATTCCAAGAGATCCTGCCTTCTGGTGATTGACATGCAGAATTATTTTCTGGATCCGGCAAGTCCCAGCTTCATTCCAGCAGGGTTGGCCGTGTTGCCCAACGTAGCCAGGTTGATAAAATCGTTCCGGGAGAGAAAACTGCCGGTGATCTACACTGCCCACGTGCACAAAAGCAAGGAGCTGGACGGAGGAATCCTGGGCTGGTGGTGGGAAGGGATGATTATTGAGAATACCAAAGATGCCGAGATTCATCTTGATCTTGCGCCCCTGCCTGAAGAGAAGGTGGTATACAAGCACAGGTACAGCGCTTTCTATAATACGGATCTGGAGACAGTGCTCCGGTGCCTCGACGTAAAAGACCTGTTAATCACCGGCGTTATGACCAATCTGTGCTGCGAATCAACGGCACGAGACGCTTATTTCAGAGACCATCGGGTTTTCTTTGTCATGGACGCTGCCGCAACCTTAACTGAGGAATTACATCTGGCCACCCTGAGAAACTTAGCGTACGGATTTGCCTACGTCACAGATACTCAAGACATCGTGCAAGATTTGTTAAAAGAGAAGTAAGGGCTAAATCCAATTTCAACCTCATTGGGCACATTCCCTATGCTCCGGCGCCGGGTTCGACAGTCAGACCGCATCGCAACAGAAATCCTGGCAGCGCTTTCGCCCTGTTGCGCGGAAGTAAGCTGGCGCGCGCTCAGTTCCATCCAGGCTTGTGGCCAATCTGTATCTACCAACATAAAGAGAGTCTCGGGATGTGGCGATTGACCTCAACCTCCCGACTCGCCATTCCGAAGCTATGCAATGAAAGGCTGTATTAATTGACAAGGTGCACTGGCCCAGGCGTATATATCCTTAGACATGACCAGACCCCAGAACACAAGCGAATAGAGGGAAAATGAAAGGGGACACGCGGTGAGAGATAGGACTTATCTGATTTTGGCGTTGATTGTCCCGGCAATCGCCCTAGCATACTTCCTGATTCAGGAAACCAGAATAGCAGGAATCCTGGGTTTTCCCTTAGACGATTCCTGGATATTCTGGGTCTTCGCAAAAAACTTGGCCACAGGGCAGGGATTCTCTTTCAACCTAGGTGAACCGGTCTTAGGAACCACCAGCATTCTCTGGGTTTTCCTGTTGGCAGGCTCATACCTTCTGACTCACAACGTCATCCTTATCAGCAAGTTTTGGGGAGTGCTCTTCTTTCTCTCATCTGTTCTCTTGATCTACAGGATTTGTCTTTTCTATACCGCAAAGAAGGAGATTGCCTTTTTCGCGGTTATGACTTTTGCTCTCTCCCCCCCTTTAGTCTTTGGAGCTCTTTCTGGGATGGAAATCTCATTGGCGACCCTGCTTCTCTGTCTGACCCTTTATTTTCATTTCAGAGAAATGGGGAAAAATCAAACCATGTTTTTTGCGCCCGTGTTTGGCGCCCTCTGTTTTTTCGCCCGACCCGAACTTATCTCACTCTACCCTCTGCTTTTGATACATGATTACGTCAACAGGGATTATAAGAAAGATCAGAGAAGATATCATGTGGCTAAGTCAACCATCTTTAGAAAAGGGCTTGCTTTTGTGATATTTCTCAGCCCTGGCTTCATTTTCAGTTACGTCATCACGGGCAGTCTCCTTCCCAATACGTTTGCCGCCAAGACATTGGATTCCGGGCTGATCTGGGCGATCTGGCACGGCAACTTAAACGAGCTTATCATTTCTCTGACTCTGAATCCTCTGGTGTGGGGAGGGACCATGTTGGCTGCCCTGGTCTCCCTCAACGCCTTCTGGGCCGTTCTCTGGGGCAAAGGGCTGGTCTTTTCCACTCTTCGCAGGGATGCTTTCATTTACCCTCTCATTTTTCTTGTGATTCCCATGGTCCGCGGCGTTGTAGCGCCTGTCACAAACTCATTCTACGGAGAGCAAAGATACGTCTCCTTCCTGATCCCGCTTTTGGCCATCTTCTTCGTGATAGGGTGGAGCGGGTTTGAAAGAACCACCAAGACAGATAAGTTGAAAGCTAGGCTGAGAAACTGGCTCTACAGCCTGGGGGCAGTAGCTCTGGTCGTTTCGGTTATTTTTTATCTGAATCCACTGGTGAGAAAAGACGAAATCTTCCGGTTCCTTGCAGGACCGTTCCTTCCATCCGTGCTCAATTTCGCCAATTTCAAGTTCATCTTCCCCATTGCAGTTGCTTTCATCGTTCTTACGGGCCTGCTTGGCACTGCCAAGTTTTTCACGAAGCGCTCTATCCGGAACAAAGTCTTCTATTCACTTCTAACTGCCGGAGTTCTTTTGCAGATAGGTTTCCTGGTCAACCGCGGACAATATTTCGCCTTATCAGTGAAGAACATTAACGAAATGCAGGTTAACTTGGGCAGGTGGGTGAGCCAGAACATTCCCAGAGGATCTCTGGTCGCGGTAAACGACGTTGGGGCCATCAAGTTCTTTGGAGAACGCAAGTGCCTGGATCTGGAAGGTCTGGTCTCTCCGCAGATCATACCCTACAAGATTATGGCATCGGAATCGCGTATGGTATACCTAAATATGCACCGCCCCGATTATTTCATAATCTTTCCTCTCTGGTATCCGGAGGTATACGCCTATCTGGCCTTGCGGGAAGGTCTTTTGTATGAAGTGAAATTACAGCAGAACGTGGCGTGTGGAGCAGCGGTCATGACAGTGTCAACGCCAAACTGGGAACTCTTTGACAGCACATTTCAAAACACCGGAATTCTGGATGTCAAACCCTATATTCCCAGGAAATCATTCAAGAGGAGATGGTACGATTCCCAGCAGCGCCAGGTGCTTATACCAGACTGGAAAGCCTACGAGAGGATGGCAATAGAAAGCTGGGGCAGGCAAGATCTCAAAAAGGCGGAGGAGTTTCTCCGAAAAGCGGAGTCATATGGCCCGCAGGATCATCGGTTCTATCTGTACATGGCGGCACTTTATCAGGAAAAGGGGAACCTCAGCCGGGCAAACTGGGCAATCCAGAAATCAATGGACTACCAGCTCTTCCCTCCACCCTAAAACAGAAGCAGCGTAAAAGCCTCCTCCTTATTAAGGGGGGATTCAGGGTAGATCAACGCTTCCTTGCCATTCCAAAAGACATCAAAAGACAAGGCATTTTTGCTGGCAGCGAGTCAATAGGCCTGGAACAGTTTCCCCCACTTGGTGTTGGACCACTCCCTGAAGATTTTTGTGCCCTTGACAGGCCACCAGAAGCGGTCATGGTAAAAGGCTGAGCCAAAGACGAAGATGTAGACTAAAGGAGTGCGGAAAAATAGCCTCTGGAATATCCGCAGGGGGGAAAACCACAACAGGTCGCCCACCCGGCTGGCCATGTTGTCACCGACGGTAAAGCCGAAATTCACTTGAGAGACGTCCTCTCCCAAAACGTCGATTTCCTCAATCCTGCCCTTTCCCAGCCCCCTTTCGTGAGCCAGTCGGATGTATCTGATGCTCATGGGATCAAAGCCCATCATCTTGGCGGACACCGCATCTATGGCCACGGAGTCTCCTGAGGCTAATATGTAGTTCTTTATCTCGGGTTTCATGGTGCGCGGCCCGGGTCCATTTCCGGCGGTGGTTCCGTCCATCACCGCGAAGATTCCGGAGTGGATCTCCTTCTGGATGGTCAAAAGATCAACCAGAGTCTCGTGAATCCAGGTATGAGTGTAATGCCTTTTGGTGTTTAGAAGACCGCCGAAGGCGTTCTTGATGGCGCCGGTAGTAGTCGTGTATATGTGGCATTTTAGCGTGGGGAGATGAACGATGTTCTTATCAAAAAAGAACTCCGGAAGATGGAGTCCCCTCTTGTAGATTTTGGGCAAAGCTAAAAGCTCTCCCTTCGGCTCATATTTGACCCACTTGAAGCCTTGGACGAAGTTATACTCTACTTCGACACCGTGGTTTTTGAAGATTCCATCGTATCGGTTGAGCTTATCACCTTTGAAAGCATTCGTCACCACGGTCTCATTCTCCACCGCCACCAGCTGCCGGTATCCCAGCTTCTTCAAACCGGTGATAGTACCTTCCAGTTGCCAGGGCGTGGTGTTGGCCCCGGGAAAAGGGAAATGCCAGGAGATGTTATCTTTCAAAATGGTGACCTTGTCTCTGGAGAGAAAGCTCTGCACCTCGGCTAATCTCAAGAGGTTCTGGTAATCTTCCAGTACGGTCTCGGGTGACGTCTTCACCACAGCTACTTTCGATTTTCCCACAAAACCTCCTTTACCGTCAACTGGCAGGCTAGACGGATCACCTGATGCATCACAGTATGTATACGATCAACACCACCGCCGCAAGCCAGAGTATGATGTTCACCAGGATAGGTTTGTCTGTCAGAAGCATTCTGGTGGGGCTGCCGCCGCCTTCCTTCTGATGAATAAGATAAAGATACCTGAACACTCCATATAGTACGAACGGAATGGTCAAATCCATGTGTTTTGTCCCTAGCTTCATTTCTATATCCGGTGAGAGAGTGTAGAAGGCATAAGCGATTACGGTTGATGCGGTGACCACCGATATCATCTGGTCCAGAAAGTAGGGACTGTATTCAGACAGGATCCTTCGGTGATCCGTAGCTTGATTTTCCAGAAGCAGAAGTTCGTGTCTCCTCTTGCCAAAGCCCAGGAACAGAGCCAGGAGAATAGTACATACCACCAGCCAGGCAGAGATCTCCACTCCGATCACGACCGCTCCCGCCACGGCGCGAATAACGAAACCGACAGCAATAGACATAACGTCGATTATCACCACGTTTTTCAGATACAACGAATAGATCAAGTTGAGAACAAAATAGGTTCCAGCAGTCAAGGCGAACAGGGGGCTTAGCCAGACTGAGAGTCCCAGAGAGATCACCGCGAGCACGACAAAGAGAAACACGGCTGTGGAGATCTTGAGCTCACCTGAGGCGATGGGACGAGCCGATTTTAAGGGGTGTTTTCTATCGCTTTCCAGGTCCATGATGTCGTTAAAAATGTAGGCGCTGGAGGAAAGAATGCAGAAAAGGGCAAAGGCGGCTGCGGATTTGAAGATGAATTCCGGTTGGTCAAGGTTCTGAGAAAAGATAAGACCTGCGAAAAGAACGAAATTCTTGACCCATTGTTGGGGACGCACGGTGCCAAGGATTATTCGCATGGTTCTTTTCAGTTCTACAGTTCTCCTCTGCCCTTCGAGTTGTTCTGCTTTAAATTAAAGCCAAAAACGAAAAATCACAACCAAAAAATGTGGTGTCAGAGCTTCTCTGGGACAAAAAAGCGTCGCACACCCTTCAACCGGATTAAGGGTTAACAGAGCTGCGACGCTGTGCCCACCTGCTTCTCGAGAAAGACTCAAGGCGCAGTCGGGTTCACTGGCCCACGGCAACCAATTTCTCTTGATACATCACCGACCTGTTTTTGCCGGTAGTTTTGGCCTTCAAAAGCGCCATGTCCGCGCAGTAGATCAGGCGATCTACCGAACGGGCATCGTGAGGATAGATAGCACCGCCCAGGCTTACCGTGATATTGTGCTCATGCTTTAGATATTCATCCTTAAATGCGAAGTTCATGATGCCCTTGCGCAGCCTCTCCATGAACTTGAGACACTCGTCCTGGTCGGACTCCGGCATGATCACGCAGAATTCCTCGCCTCCGTAACGGGAGACCACGTCAATCGACCTGACCGTGCGGATGAGAAGCTCCCCCAGCTGCTTGAGCAGCTGATCACCAGCCTGGTGTCCGTAGCTATCATTGTAGATTTTGAAATCGTCGATATCGAAGATAACCAAGGCCAATTTTCGACTGAACCTCTTTGCCCTGAACACCTCCTCGGTAAGTCGCTTATAGAAGTAGCGGTAGTTGTAGAGCGCGGTGATGCTGTCGGTGTAGGAAAGCGCTTCAATGCTTTTAAAGTGTCTTATATTCTTGTAGGTGATCACGGCCATGTTGACCAGAATTGCCAGGATGTCAAGGTCGGTCTGGCGATATTTTGCCCCGTCCGTCTTTTCGCCCAGAAATACCAAGCCAAAACTATCACCTGAGAAGCTAAGCTTGGCGCCGATTTGAAAGCCGGAAGCCAGCACTGCCCTTAAAAGCCTATCCTCACGGGAGAGTTTTTGCATAGTATAAAGCTGCCAGATCTGTTTTTCATTCTTTATCCAATTATAAAGAGCTTTCCCCTTTTCTATCCTTAGCTGGGAGATAGTCTCCTTTCCGAACAAGTCCGACGTATGAGCGCCGTAAAGGTGCTCTCCCACGATGTCTCCGTTTTCCCTGTCGGGAAACATCAAGAACACGGATTTTGCCCCCAGATGGTCCTGCATCATCTTGGCTAACAGGGAGAACAGCCCTTCCTCTTCCACCACGGAGTGAAGATTCTTGACCAATCCCAAAACCGCATTTAAGTCGAATATTTTTCTTTTAAGGTCTCTGTTCAAGGCTGCCAATTGGGCTTTGTCCTGTTTTGCATTCGAGTTAACCCTGTTTTGGAGTTCCCTGAGTTCACGCGCCAGCTCGTCCCTTTCCAGATTCAGCGCTATCTGATTGAGAACCAGAAAGGGCAGCCGTGACTCTCTGATGTTCTCTGCGGCCTCCAGGTTCGGCCACGAGGATTTATGTTCGGCATCCAGCGAGGTGTCAGGTGTTAGCAATACAAATCCCCAAAGGTCCGATCCAGTCGCCAACGGGATAAGACGGTCAAACCGATGCTGCTTGTGCAAGGACTTCAAGGAAGCAGGAGCCTTGCCTGAGTGAATGAATTCGAGGTCTTTTGACTCGTCTATGGACTTGACCTTGGAAATGAATTCGCTGTTGGATTTGATGCGTATCTTGCCCTTTTGCGGGAGAGTTACGTCATTAGCTAAAACTGCCCTATACGTGTCCCCCTTTTTTACGAAAAGCACGAATTTGGTGGAGTTGAAATAGTCGCCAAATACGTCTGCAAGCTTGGGTGTGATCTCAGGGAATTTGTCGCGAACAAATTGGGTTTTGGAAAGCTCCGTAGCCAGCTCAGACAGTCTGTTCAACTTTTGACTATCCCGGTGTTGCGCTTCGACTAAGTGCTGGCATCTCCTCTCCGACTTGGAAAAAGTCGAAAGCAGCCAGCCCATCAAGAAGAGTGAAACCACCAGGACCGACGAGATCTTGAAATAAACCGGAAAATCGACCAGCAGCGAGACTCCGAGGAGAATCAGAAGGAACAGAATCTTGGCCGCAAAAACCAGATGTTCCTTTCGAACCGCGGCATCTCTTGCCATCAAAATGCCTCCGAAAGACTGAACTTAAAGGGGTCCTCAGAAAGCGCTAGGTCTTAGTGTATTATCGGCTTGGCGGAAGACATATTGATGGAGAAAAGCTGATCACTATTAGGAGTTCTTGGTCGGTTTGGGGTTGGACTGCAGGTCCTTTTTGATGCTTCAGCCCCGGGAGAATTTGTGCTTGAGAGATATGGCGATCTTGGGAGCATCATCACGAGCATACGCGTGCGGTGAATCGGACCCCTTTTGGGCTGAGGCCAAATAAGGCTCCTTTGAATCGGCGAGTACGGGGTTCTTCATTGGATAACGGAATTCTTGTTGACAAGGCAGCAAAAACCCTTATATTGGGAGCAGAGATTCCATTTTTCGAAGAAGCAATGCATGGAGCGAGGTGGGACGGATATCATCTCCTCCAGAATCCGGTATCTACTATGATTGGAGACGGATTGTTTATTCTGGCGGTGACGCTTCAGGAACGTGCAAATGAAATCAACCCGGTGGCCAAGCGAACAAAAGCTGGTGTCTTTGAAGTACCTGAGTTGAAGCACAATGTCATAGTCTCACAAAACTCAAAATTGGGAGGTGGACGACAATGAAAGCGCGAACTTTAGGGATTTCGGCCTGCGGGCTGCTATTGCTGGCATCCGTCGGCATTGCTTTCGCGGGAAGTCAATCTGATCGTTTGTCTCCGATGGTATCTGATTTGAAATTGGCAGGTGAGGCCGAGCAGCCCGGTACTCACGTTGATGTGGCCCTGATAGAAAGCAACGAGAATATCACCAAAATCAGGTATCAGATTGGCGAATTCTCTTCGGAGAGAGTGCAGATCGGTGGCCTGGAATATTATCGGATTGTGTTGGTTGGTGAGCCGAACATAATGGAAAAGGGCATGCCTGATCTTCCCTACATCTGTCGAAGCATTATCATTCCCGACAATGCAGAAATGGAGGTGCGCGTTACCGAAAGCAAATTTTCTGAATATTACATGCCAGTCGCGCCGTCAAAAGGGTTTATCTCTCGCCGTGTCAATCCTGATGATGTCCCCTATGAGTTCTCACAAGCATATGATTTGAATGAGTTCTATCCGCGGAGTATTGCTCAACTTGGCTCACCGTATATTCTTCGTGACTTCCGTGGAATTACGGTGACTGTGTATCCTTTTGTGTACAATCCCCGAACTCAGACTCTGAGGGTGTATACCGATGTCGTTCTGGAAGTCCGGAATGTTGGGTTTGATGATGATAATGCTAAGATTCGCGATACCAGGAAATATAATCAGCATTTCGCTGACATGTATGAACATCATTTCCTGAACTATAAGGGCTATCTTTACAATCCTGTAGACGAGCGAGGCAGGATGATCATCATCTGTCACGGCGATTTTATGAACGCGATCCGGCCGTACGTTATCTGGAAAACACAGAAAGGCATCCCCACTGATCTTTATGACGTGGCGACCATCGGTGCAACTCCGGACGAGATCAAGAGCTTTATTCAGGCTGAATACGATGCAAATGATGGCCTGACCTTTGTTCAGTTCGTCGGAGATGCAGAGCATATCCCGACGTTCCTCATAGAGAGACAATTCTGTGACGGACTGGGCACTTCGGACGCCTCGTATGCTTTGCTGGAAGGAAATGATAGCTATCCCGACATCTTTGTGGGTCGCTTCTCGGGAACGACTTTTGCCGACGTTGAGACCCAGGTTGAGAGAACGGTCTGGTATGAGCGGGACATCACCTCCGGAGACTGGTTACATAAAGGAACCGGCGTTGGCTCTGCCTGGGGAGAGGGTTACGGCTACTTGGGCTTAGCCGATAGAGACCTGCTAGAGGTGTTGCGGCAGATGCTTTTGGGTTACACCTACACAGAGATCGATCCATTGTATGAGGAGGGTGTACCCCCGTTCGGAATTATTCCGGTTCCAGTGACGTTGTTCATGGAGGAAATAAGCGAGGGCAAGGGCATAGTCATCGTTGAGGGGCACGCGGATTGCGAGGCCACATTCCAGATACCGCCCGGCACACCGAGCCCCGGGGACATATTCTCCACTGACAGCATTTACGTCCTCACCAACGATTACATGCTGCCCTTCATGCACATTGGAGCGCCGTATTTGGGCAATTTCCAGATTCCCTTGAGCTTTCCCGAGGCCTGGGTAAGGGCGACAAACAGCACCACCGGTGCCCCCATAGGCGCCGTTGCCGTGTATGCATCTTCGGTTGATTTGGACTACGCATCGCCCCAGGCAGCACAGTACGAGATGGTCCAGTTGCTGACGACTGACGCGATGAACACCATTGGCGG
>CAYGCR010000052.1:0-22733 GCA_964348415.1 uncultured Ignavibacteria bacterium
ACAAGTTCATATACAATTACCGGGATGATTTCGATACCGTGCTCAATTACAACTCGTATCTGCATAATATCACCGGCGACTGGGTGGTTAGCCTAGCGATTCATCAGTATAACGCGAAGAAAGTCATCTGGGCGGGCACCCAGCCTACCTACTCCGGGGGCCATGGTGCCAGCTTCAGCACAGATGACGGAGATACGTGGAATACTACTCTTTTGGGTGACCGGGTGTGGAATTTTGCTTTTGACGATACGGTCATCTGGACGGCCACCAGCTCCGGGCTGAAAAGATCAGATGATTGGGGAGACAGCTGGGAGGTGTTCAACCATATGAAAGACACGGACGAGATCACCGAAAACAGGATCTTCAGCACAGAATTCTCTTCGGTGGCCATAATCGACGGAGACGTATGGGCGGGAAACGCTGACGGTCTGGTCAAAAGCCAGGACGGAGGGATATCCTGGAACGTTATTCGGATGGCCGTGCCAATCGGGAGCAAAGGATCGGAGACGGCTTACGCTTATCCCTCACCTTTTTCTCCGATCGTGGAAGGAGGACAGGTGGCGAGAATCCATCATAAGCCCAGGCAGGACGGATCGGTAACGATAAAGATATACGATTTCGCCATGAATCTGGTCGTCACGCTGGTGGATGGCCAGCAAAGATTGGGCGGTGTGGAGTATGACGAGCCCTGGGACGGTAGGAATGGGAAAGGCGATCTGGTTGCCAATGGGGTCTACTTCTTCAAGATGGAAGCTCCTGGAGGCCAGACGGAATGGGGAAAACTCGTAGTTTTGAAGTAGGCTGAATGGATTCAGAGAGGTTTTCTGACACATATATGTTAGGGAGAGCGAAGATGTCTAAAAGATGTTTTTTTAAACTGATTTTAATCCTCACGATCTTCTCCTCTGCTGCCTTAGGGGAAACCGGAGACGGTGGCCATGCGGGTCCCTTTCTGCAACTGGGCTTCGGAGCCAGAGCCATGGGAATGGGAGGAGCCTTCGTGGCGGTGGCAGATGACGCCACCGCGGGATTCTTCAATCCGGCCGGCTTGGTTCAAATCACGGAACGCACCTTCGGAGCATTCTATCGACGAATGACGCTGGATCGAAGATTGAGCTACGTCGTTTACAACCAGCCCATACGGGATGAGGCTACCGTAGCTTTAGCCTGGATCAATGCCGGGGTTGGAGACGTGATGGGAAGAGATTCAGACGGATATCCAACCCAGGAGATCTCAAATTATCAGAATGCAGTTCAGCTGTTTTTGGGACGGAGAATTCTGGACCAGTTATCCATAGGACTGGGAATAGAGTACATTCAGTATAATCTGGCAATCATCAATGCGTACGGGCTGGGTTTCGGTTTCTCTGCCATGGGAAGACCAATGCCCAAGCTGCGCCTGGGAGTGGCCGTGGAGGATATAGGGATGAAGTATTCCTGGGCCTCGGGGGACTACTGGCAGCAATTCGGCCTTTTGGGCTCTTCGGTAAAGGAAGAATTCCCCTTCAACTTCAGGGTGGGCGCTTCTTACCTTCTGCTGGAGGACCGGATACTTCTTTCCTCTGAGTTTGAGAAAAACCAAAAGCAAGGGGCGAGAATTCATCTGGGCGCCGAAGGTTGGGCGTTGGAGAATGTAGCAGGGAGGATCGGATACGATAGGGGTTCATTCACCTTGGGGTTAGGCTTGAGGCAGAAGATTCAATCAGCCATCCTGGGTTTTGACTACGCCTTCATCACCAGCCGGGTGGAGGACGATGCCGATCATCTGATTTCCCTGCAATTCGAATTCTGATGCCGAAGTCCTTCTTCTGGAAAAGTGTAGTAGCCCGATTCATCAGGCCAAGTGAAAGTGAGATAGATTGGGCAGCCTTTTTTCCGACAAGGTTCTTGATTGCAGGCTTGTGGGTCAATCGGAGCAGGCACCAGACTTACACCGAAGCTCGTTGGCGCAAGCTTAAACCCGCGGCTACCAATCGCCATTGCAGAAGTAAAAAAACAGGGTAGTGGCCGTCGGGTTGAGGCAGTAAAAGAGAAATACAGTAACATCCGTCTTGGTATCTCCGCATGTTTCTGAGAAGACTCAGCGAAAACGTTTATTGCATTCTGGGAGGGGAGAAGGAACCAAACGCGGGATTTGTGGTGGGGAACAACGGTATTCTGGTCATTGATACTTCTTTGTCGCCTTACCACGCCACCCTGATGTTGAAAGAAATAAGATCCATCACACAGAAGCCGATTAGGTACGTGTTCAACACCCACTATCATTCGGATCATACCTTCGGTAATCAGGTGTTCTCGGCTAAGGTGGTGGCTCACCGGACAAGCCGGCAGATAATGGCCAGGCTCGCCAAGACGGAGTGGAGCAGGGAAGCCGTTGATAAATGGGTACAAGAGAATCCAGAATGGAAGGACAAACTGGCCAATCTGAAGATAACCCTCCCGGATATCGCGTTCAATGAAGAACACGAGATCGATTTAGGCAACCTCAAAGTGCATCTGCAGCACATGGGCGGTCATACCAAAGACTCCTCTGTGGCCTACGTGCCTTGTTCAAAGGTTTTCTTTGCTGGCGACCTCATGTTTCAAGGAAGATACCCGTATACAAAAGATGCAGATGTCGGAAAGTGGCTTTCGGCGCTGAAGTCCGTGCAAGGGATGGATTTCGAGGCTCTGGTACCCGGGCACGGTTATCTGTGTGGCACGCCGGAGGTAGGACTTCTCATCCAATACTTCCAGAATCTGTTTGAGTATTGCAGAAGGTTCATAGAGGAAAACCTGCCCCTGTCCGACATTATAAGAAGGAAGGAATTCCTGAAGTTTGCCCGGCGAAATGTGGACAACCACCAGCAAAACATCAGGAAGGTCTATGCTGAACTGACCCAGGGGGAAAAAATTGAAGAATAGAGTCATTCCATTTCTTTTCATCTGGTTCTTTCTTTGCTGTTTCTCGGTTTCGCCTGCTATGTCCAAAAGCGGCAAAAGTGGCACTTCCAGTTTGAGCTTTTTGAAGATCGGCGCTGGAGCAAAGGCTGTGGGCATGGGAGAGGCTTTTTGTGCGGCATCAAGCAAAGTAGCTTCACCCTTCTGGAATCCCGCCGCGCTTTCCGGGACGCAGGGAACGCTGATCAGCTTCACGCACGCTCAGTGGTTTCAGGACGTAACCGCCGATTTCTTCTCCTCTGCCACCAGAGGGGGCGATAACGTGTTTGGCTTGAACCTATCCTTGGGCAGGGTCGCCGATATCGAAAAACGAGATACGCCGACTACCGAGCCGCTTGCGCTTTTTGATGCCCATGATGTTGTAGTTTCGTTCTCCTATGCCCGGAATCTGAGAGACAGATATGCCGCCGGACTTTCATTGAAGTGGATTTATGAGAAAATCGACATCTCCTCGGCCAGCGGATTGGGACTTGATGTGGGAGGAATCCTTTCGCCCTTCGCTGGAACCGGGAAGTCTGTTCTGCAGGATCTTACCTTCGGTGCAGCCATTCTGAATCTGGGATCCAAAATCAAATTCGAAAAAGAAAGCTATCGTCTTCCCACCCAGTACAAGGCGGGTGTGAGCTATTCTTGGGAGAGAGAGCATGTCAAAAGCGCCTTTACCTTGAACTTGGACGTGGTGAAACCCAGAGACGACGATACGAAGATTCACCTGGGCGGGGAATACGGTTTATATCAAAGCCTGAAACTGCGACTGGGTTACCAGTTAGGTTATGACGAGAAGAGTTTATCGTTTGGGACCGGTGTAAAATACCGAAACTATTCGATTGACTATGCATTCGTCCCCTACAAGTCGGGTCTTGGCGACGTGCACTGCATCTCTTTGGACGTTGGGTTTTAGGATTTTCTCAGTTCTCTGGTAAGCCGAGTCTTTGAAGAGAATCCGCGGTGTGTGTGAGCTTCTTTCCTTATGATGTATGGACTGTATCCCCCGACAGAAGCGGATTTTGATTCCTCAAATTTGATTGACTTTCACCACAGAACTTCCTCTCACCCCTCAAGCGCTCTGCGATGAAACAAAGGAGGTAATCTTTCATGGCGAAATATAGGATAGCGTGGCTTCCCGGAGATGGCATCGGAAATGACGTTCTGAATGCAGCCAAGATAGTCCTGGATAGAATGGAGTTAGACGCAGAGTATGTTCCCGGTGAAATCGGCTGGGAATTCTGGTGCAGGGAAGGAAACGCCCTGCCGGACCGAACCATCGAGCTTCTAAAGAAGACCGACTGCTGTCTTTTTGGCGCGATTACCTCCAAACCCAAGCAGGAAGCGGATGCTGAGCTGGATGTCGCTCTTAAGGGCAAGGGGTACGTTTATTACAGTCCCATCGTAAAGTTGCGTCAGCTATTTAACCTGCGAACCAATCTGAGGCCGTGCAAAGCTTATCCAGGCAACCCTTTGAATTATCGAGAGAACGTAGACTTAGTTGTGTTCAGGGAGAATACCGAAGACCTTTATTCTGGAGTGGAATTTCATCCCCTTCCTTCAGAGGTGATGTCAGTCCTGTGCAGACATCACGAACGTATGAAAAAGTTTGAGAATACCCCCCTTGTGGATATCGCCGTCAGTCTGCGGGTGAACACCAGGAAGGCTTGCCAGAATATCGTTCGCGACGCTTTCGAATATGCCAAAAAGCATAAGCGAAAATCAGTGACCGTGGTGGAGAAGCCCAACGTGATAAGAGAGACTTCTGGTCTGATGGTGAGGGAGGCAAGAAAGATTGCAGAGGAATATCCGGACATTCCGCTGTGGGAGACGAACATAGACGCCATGTGCATGTGGCTGGTCAAGAATCCGGAGGATTACGACGTGCTGGTTACCTCCAACATGTTCGGTGATATAGTATCTGATCTCTCTGCCCAGCTGGTGGGAGGATTAGGTTTTGCCTGTTCAGGAAATATCGGTGATGACTATGCCGTGTTCGAACCGACTCACGGCTCGGCGCCCAAATATGCGGGCATGAACAAGGTCAACCCCATGGCGACTCTTTTGAGCGTGAAATTGATGTTGGACTGGCTCGGGGAAGACGAAAAAGCCTCCCGACTGGAGTCAGCCGTCGCTGAGGTCATTAAGAAGGGAAAGGTGAGAACCTACGACATGGGAGGCAAGTCCACCAGCACTGATGTGGCGAAGGAGGTGGCCGGAAAACTCTAATCCCTGCGGTGGATTGACCAAGCCCGTGAGGGAGTTTGGAGTGTTCGTCTTTAGGCGAACCTTGTTTCGACACAGAACAGTTTGTGCGCGACGCTGATGCGTCGGGGATGGAAGGTCTGGAGGAGTTGGGGACAAGCCTTGTGCTTGTCCTTTAGACTTGAGGGGGTTTTGATTTTGTGGCATTTTTCGTTATATTGATTGATAGTCGCGGGTTTTCGACGAAACGGAGTTTTTGAAGCGCTGAGGGGTTCGCCTCGGAACAAGGGAGAGGAGAATTACGATGCATCAGCTTTCTAAGAGCACACGCAAGGATTTGCTCCCGTTTGTGATGAAGCCTGGACGTTATGTCGGAAACGAGTTGGGCTCCATAAGAAAGGATCATGCAGGAAAACTCAAGGTGGCTTTAGCCTTTCCGGATGTGTACGAGATCGGGATGTCCTACCTGGGATTGGCCATACTTTATCATATAATCAATCAACGAGAGGATTGGGTGGCAGAAAGGGTATTTGCCCCTTGGACGGATGCAGAGGAGATAATGAGAAAAGAAAGCATGTCTCTTTTCTCGCTGGAAACTCACACCCCTTTGAAGGAATTCGACGTCGTCGGCTTCTCGTTGACTTACGAACTCAACTATGCCACCGTCCTCAACATGCTGGATCTGGCCGGAATACCGGTTTGGTCGTCTCAACGAGGCGAAGGGTGCCCGCTGATTATCGCGGGAGGACTTTCCACTTTGAATCCAGAACCTATGGCAGAATTCTTCGATATATTTGCTCCCGGGGATGGAGAGGAGGTGATAGCGGAAATCCTGGAGAGAGTCCAGAATAGCAAGAAGGACAAAAGCAGAAGAGAAGATCTTCTTACCGAGCTCTCCAGGATTCCCGGAGTGTATGTTCCTCAGTTTTACGAAGTCAAATATGACCTCGAAAACAGATTCGAAAAGCTGGTGCCAAAGGTGGCGCATGCTCCTGAAAAGATCAAGGTGAGGACTATCCTCGAGCTGAAAAGCGGATATTATCCGCATAAACCTATAGTTCCTTTTCTGGAGACCACGCACGACCGGCTGACTATAGAGATCATGCGGGGCTGCCCCAGGAAATGCCGTTTCTGTGCGGCAACTGGGGCCTATCAACCAAAGCGAGAAAGGGCGGTGGAAGACATAGTCAAGCAGGCTGAAGTGGGAGTCGCCAATTCCGGGTGGGATGAGATTTCTCTTCTTTCCCTTTCATCTACTGACTACTCCAAGCTGCCTGAGCTGGTCAAGACGCTGGTTGGAAAATTCTATCCCAAGAGAACATCTCTTGCACTTCCTTCGCTGAGACCGGATTCCTTCTCCTTGGAGTTGGCACGGCTTTTGGCTCGGGTGAAGAAGCCAGGTTTGACTTTCGCTCCGGAAGCTGGCACTGCTAGGCTCAGGAACGTTATCGGTAAGCACTTAAATGAGCAGGATCTTTTGAATACGGCCAAGGTTGCCTTCTCTTCGGGGTGGAATCTGATTAAGCTCTATTTCATGATCGGTCTGCCCACCGAAAGGGAAGAGGACCTGAAGGGAATATTGGATTTGCTGAAAAGGGTGTGGAGGGTCGGAAAAGAGACGGGGAGGGGGAAAAATCTGAACGTGACCATCTCACCTTTTACCCCCAAGCCGCACACTCCTTTTCAGTGGGAGAAGCTGGAAGATACAGACAGCCTCCGGAGAAGAATGCATTACTTGAAGGCCAATTTAAGGCGGAGAGGTATCCATCTCAAATTCCGAGATCCCGAGGTCTCTTACCTGGAGGCAATCCTGGGCCGCGGGGATCGCCGGATCGGTTCTGTTATCTTCTCCGCCTGGAAGAAGGGGGCGAAACTGGATGGCTGGACAGAGCATTTCAATTATCAATTGTGGAGAGAGGCATTTGCCGAGCAAGGAATTGATCCCCGGTCTTACGCTGACGAAAAGAACCCGGATGTGCCGCTTCCCTGGGACCATATTGACAAGGGAATCAGAAAGGAATCTCTGAAGAGGGAAAGAAGCCGGGCCCACGCTTTTCAAGAAGAGCCGTTTCCGGAAAAGGAATCTCCATCACCGGCTCGGGGTGAAAAGACGGATTTTCCGGTCAAGGTGAAGATTAGCGATTTTGCTCCGGCAGAACAACTGGAGAATATGGTCGTTTCAGCAGAGGAATGTTCCCACGCTCCTCTCCCCTCTTACGGTCGTAAGAAGAAGAAAAGACCTTTATCGCCGGTTTTGAAAGTAGCGCGCAGCCGCGCAAGGCTGAAGTGGATCAAACGGGAGGAGGTCCGATTCACCTCTCATCTGGATGTGGGGCGCACCTTCGAACGCACCATTCGCAGATCAGGAGTTCCCATCGCATACACCGAAGGGTTTCACCCCCATCAGAAGGTCGCCTTCGGTCCACCCCTTCCTTTAGGTTTTGTCTCCGACGCAGAGTACCTGGACATTCAGCTTACCGAACCGTACTCGCCCGCGGTCCTTTACAGATTGAACCGATCTCTGCCCCAGGGATTTGAGTTTCTCGAGGGCAAGCCGATTCTGGGCAAATCAGAGTCTTTAAGCTCCATGATAAACCTGGCTTCCTATGAGGTAAGACTGAATCTTCCTGGAGATGAAACAGAAAAGCTGATCCAGGCTACGTTAGAGAAAGAGAATCTGTGGGTAAAGAGACTCGCTAAACAGCAGGTTAAGGAGGTAGACATAAGTGGGAACATCAGAGAATTGGAGTGCGAGCCTTTTGGCGATCAGATTCTGGTGAAAATGCATCTGGCGATGGGAAGGGATGGCTATGCCCGACCAGAGGAGATTCTCATCTACGGATTAGGGCTCGAGCAAAAGACAGTAGCCGCCCTGCTTTTCAAGAGAACCGGACTCTTTGTGATGAAGGACAAACGGATCTTGACTCCTATGGAAGAAGTTTAGCCCGGGATTCGATCCGGATTTAGATATTTCTCGGACCAAACGATAAACCAGATAGATTCTCGCTTTTGACGCTCACTTAAGATAGTGGAAAAGAGGCAGAAGATAGATACCCGAGAACTCGCATTAAGAATTCTATATGACATAGAGGTCAATGACTCGTTTGCTGACCAAGCCATCTTGTCTTTCTCCAGGGATCTTCATCTTTCTTCCTTAGATCGAAGGTTCTTGGGCCAGCTGGTTCACGGAACCACCAACATGAGAAGAAGGTTAGACTATGTTCTTGGTCTGCTCTTGGAGAGAAAATTGGTTGAGCTCACCCCGTGGATACGAAACATATTGAGAATGGGAATCTATCAAACGGATTTTATGGAGAAGGTTCCGGACAATGCTGCCGTGGACGAGTGCGTCAGACTGGCCAAGAAATTCGGGCATAGAGGCACGGTTGCTTTGGTAAACGCGGTGCTGAGGACTTATTTAAGGGAGAAAAGCCAGGTGAGTTTTCCAGCCTGGGAAAAGGACAGGGTTGGGAACATAGCCCTGTTTTATTCTTTTCCCGACTGGATGGTGGAGATGTGGCTGGGGATCTTCGGAGAAGGACAGACCATCAAACTGTGCCAGGCCTTTAACCAAAGACCCCGCCTGGGCTGCCGGATAAACTCGTTGAAGATTGATCAGCAGGGATTGGAGCAGATACTCACACGCAAGAAGATCAAATTCAGACCGGGCAAATTCGTGGGAGGTTTCTATTGGGTCGAATCCAAGGTGGATCTGGATCGTTTTCCCCCCTTACAAAGCGGGTTGGTCTATTTCCAGGACGAGAGTGCGGGGCTTGCAGTTGAGCTGTTGGATCCTAAACCCGGCGAGCGGATACTAGATCTCTGTGCCGCTCCCGGAGGAAAGTGTACCTTCATTGCAGAGAAGATGAAGGATCGAGGGCTGGTGCTGGCCGTGGATGTGAACGCTGGAAAGCTCTCACTGGTAAGACAAAACTGTGAAAAGCTGGGAGTGGATTCTGTGGCCCCTCTCTGTGCTGATGCCAGGACTTTTTCCTGCCGCGCTGTGGACAGAGTTCTGGTTGACGTCCCCTGCTCAGCCTTAGGGACCTTAGGTCGCCACTCAGACGCCCGGTGGAAAAAGCAAAAAGCTGATCTGCTGAGACTCCAGAAACTGCAGCTTGAGATTCTGGCAAATGCGGCGGACCTCCTGAGAGAAGGTGGTGTGCTGGTTTACAGCACTTGCACGATCACACCGGAAGAGAATGAGCATGTGATTGACAGGTTTCTGAAGCAAAGAGAGGATTTCAAGCTGGTAGACAGCTCTCAGTTTGTAGATCCCGAGGTGGTCGATCAGAATGGTCTGGTTCGAACCTTTCCCCACATTCACAAGATGGACGGAAGCTTCGCCTGCAGATTGGAGAGAACGTAATACCGGAGAAGAGAGATTTTTTCAGTTGGATTTTGAGCGTGGACATCTTATTTTAGCGTAATCACAGGAGGTAGGCTACGACTTCGTGAGGCTAGCCATGGAGAGAACAGTAAAGTCAAGGTTGAAGCAGATATTCCACCCAGTTTGGCGAATCAAACTGCTGAGATACCCCGCTCTTCTGATTGGAATGATTGTTGCTTTTTTTCTCCTTCTGATTTTGGCTGATCGTGTGATTATGCCCGTACTCGTTCACTGGGGAGAGGCCACTGTGGTACCGGATCTGACGGATCTGAGCCTAAAAGAAGCAGAGGCTGTTTTAAAAAAGGAAGGTTTGAAACTACAGGTGCTGGCGGAAGAACACGATGCCACCAAGCCTCCGGGAACTGTTCTTTCCCAAATTCCTCATCCCAATACCAGGGTCCGAGAAGGGAGGTCTGTAAGGATAACGGTGAGCAAAGGTGGGAAAACGGTTTTAGTGCCCAAGCTGGAGGGGGTCTCCGTAAGACAAGCGGAACTTCTGCTGGCTGACGAAGGATTGGAGCTGGGAGATGTGAGTTGGGTTCCATCCGAGTACTTCCCGGAAGATGTGGTAATCGCCGCCACCCCTTCATTCGGGACCTCGGTCCCTCTCGGCATGTCCGTTAATCTCAAGGTGAGTCTGGGGATAAGGCCAGCTACGGTGGAGGTGCCCAACCTTCTGGGGATGAACCTGGAGGAGAGCAAAAAGATACTCCGGGAAATCGGGCTTCAGCTCGGAAGGATCAAATCCACGATAAACAATGACTTTCTGCCCGGGACCATATTGAAGCAGTCTCTTCCACCGGGTCAGGAAATAGATAGGGGCTCCAAAATAAATCTGGAAGTTAGCGCCACTGAATGAAGTCGGCAATTCAGCATTCTTCAAATCGCGCGAGTTGCAAGGTTTCGCTGGTTTTGCCGAATTGGAATCCCAAATATGTTTCGGCGAGGTGTTAGATGATAAAGGTAGCGCCCTCTCTGTTGTCGGCTGATTTCAGAAACATCGAAAGAGAGATCAAGCGGGCGGAAAAGTGCAAGGTGGATCTTTTTCATCTGGACGTAATGGACGGACACTTTGTTCCCAACATCACCTTCGGCCCCCTGATGGTTGAAGCCATAAACCGCTGTACCAGGCTGCCTCTGGACGTTCATTTGATGATAGAGAACCCGGATGACTTCGTCGAACCGTTTGTTAGAAGCGGCGCGGATTATCTTACGGTGAGCTTAGAGGCTTGCAAGCACCCGCATCGAACCATAAATCTGATTAAAAGCTTCAGGGTCAAAACGGGATGCGCTCTAAATCCCGCAACACCTTTCAGCCTGGTCAAGCCGGTTTTGGAGGATTTGGATCTGCTGTTGTTGATGACGGTCAACCCCGGATTCGGGGGACAGAAGTTTATCCCATCGGTTTTGCCCAAGATAGAAGAAGCAAAGGCATTCATCACAGAACACAAGCTCACAACAGAAATAGAGGTGGATGGCGGGATAAGCCCGCAGACAGCCAAGTTGGTGAAAAAAGCCGGGGCAAACATATTGGTAGCGGGGGCTGCAGTCTTTAAGAGCAAGAACTATTGCCAGACGATCAAAGCTATTAGAGAATCATAGCTGGCAGAACAAAGCTTCGGGGTTCGGGGCCTCCCAACTTCAAGGTTATATGTTCTTTGAGGTGTCGGCAGTTGCTCATCTCAATGGCCCTTAGCTTTGGGAATTCCTGTAGCCGTAAAAATCAGGGAGGGCTTTGAAACGTCAAGGAGATGGCTTAGTCCGATCTTGACAGTGGAGATGACGGCGTGGCTCGTGTTCTTCGGCTGCCATAAGAAGTCCACCGAGAGTAAAGATGGGCTACCAGTATGGAAAATCTGCAGTGGGTCACACAGCGGTCGGGCTGGCAACAGAGTATATACAGTAGCGATTGATGCCTCAGACGACAAATGGTTCGGAACTGATGATGGCGGTATCAGTAAGCTTGATGAGTCGATAACCTGTTGAGGACTATGCCTTACACGGTTTGAACAGCTTGACAATAGAATACTGGAAAGGCTGTGTCGGCTTTGTGGGTGCTTGGGTCGGACGTGACGAATTAGAGGATACGAGGGGTCAGGGGGGAAGGAGGAAGATTTTCGTTGCTAAAATGGTTGGGGTGGTTATATTATGGCTTTCGTACTTTTGGCCTGGACAGGCGTATGATAGCTGAAGGAAGAAGAGTTTCTTGTTCGCTACCTTGATAGATTCAAGTTAGGTATTGGTTTGAGAAGATGTTTGAAGATCTAACGGCAAAGTTAGAAGGGATTTTCAAAAAGCTACGGGGAAGGGGAAAGCTTTCTGAAACCAACATCAAGGACGCTTTGAAAGAAGTGCGGCTTGCACTTCTGGAGGCGGATGTCCACTACAAGGTGGTGAAGGAGTTTGTTAGCCAAGTGCAAGCCCAGGCGATTGGTGAAGAGGTTCTTACAAGCATCACCCCCGGACAACTGGTTATAAAAATAGTCAACGACCAGTTAACCACTCTTTTGGGAAAAGAAAGGGTGGAGGTTAAGTTTTCTACCCAGCCTCCCACCATCTTCATGCTGGTGGGTTTGCAGGGGTCCGGTAAAACCACCGCCTGCGGAAAACTGGCGCGATATTACCGGAAGAAAGGGAAATTTCCTTTGCTGGTGGCTGCGGATGTTTACCGTCCTGCGGCCATAGATCAACTCATGATTTTAGGCAAGATGCTTGACATTCCCGTTTTTTCCTCCGAAGACGATCCGGTCAGGATATGTTCGAACTCACTTGAGCATGCTCGAAAAGAGGGCAAGGATTTGGTGGTAATCGACACCGCTGGGAGATTGCACATCGACGAGCCTTTGATGCAGGAGCTTATGAATATCAAGAAGGCGGTATCTCCGCAGGAGGTCACCTTGGTGGCGGACGCAATGACCGGACAGGATGCGGTCAACATTGCCAAAACCTTTGAGGAGAAGCTGGGGCTGGACGGGGTCTTTCTGACCAAAATGGATGGTGATGCCCGCGGAGGGGCGGCCCTTTCCATTCGGGCAGTCACCGGCAAACCCATAAAGTTCGTGGGAGTAGGGGAGAAGCTGGATCAGCTTGAGATGTTCTATCCGGATCGGATGGCCTCGCGCATATTGGGCATGGGAGATGTGGTCTCCTTAGTTGAAAGGGCGCAGGAGGCCGTGGATCTGGAAAAGACCGAAAAACTGGAAAAGAAATTAAGAAAGGAGGCTTTCACTCTGGATGATTTTTATGATCAGCTTCAGCAGTTGAAGAGAATGGGGCCTTTGGAGTCGATTCTGGAGATGATTCCCGGGATGGGAGCAAAGATGTTACGAGGACTCAGGATCGACGAGAAGGCCATGGTGCGGGTAGAAGCCATGATTAACTCCATGACCAAGGAGGAAAGGCAAAAACCTCATATCATAGACGGAAGCAGAAGAAGAAGGATTGCAAGGGGAAGCGGAGCCTCGGTTCAAGACGTTAACCAGCTCTTGAAACAGTTCTTCATGATGCAAAAGATGATAAAAAACGTGGCGAAAATGGACCTCAGGAAGCTGGAGAAGGGCTTCTCGTTCTTCCGCTAGGGAAAGGCCGAAGAGAGCTTGCGCTGTGATTGCGTTCTTGAAGAGATCACTTGTCATCAGAAATACAACTTCTAAGAGCTGAAGCTCAACAGATGGAAAAAAACCGAAAGCAACAAAAACCACATTAAACGGAGGTAGATTTGGCGGTAAAGATCAGATTAAGAAGAATGGGTGCAAAGAAAAGACCCACATACCGTTTTGTCGCCACGGATTCCCGTATGCCCAGGGACGGAAGGTTCATCGAGATTTTGGGTCACTACAATCCCATTGAAAAACCGGCCGCGGTGGGGGTAAAGGAGGATAGGGTCTACTACTGGTTGAAGCAGGGTGCTATTCCAACTGATACGGTGAGGGGCATCTTCAGCCAGATCGGTCTTTTTAAAAAATGGGAGATGATCAAAAAGGGTGAGGATGCTTCCCAGATTAGCTTGCCGACTCAGCTTAGGGAAAAGCCCAAAAAGAAGAAGAAAAAGAAGGGTAAACCGCCTGAGGAGGCTGTCCCATCAGCCGAAGCAGTAGCTCCTCCAGAGAAAGCCGAGGTCGAAAAGCCAAAGGAAGAGAAGAAAGAAGAGGAAGTAGAGGAGAAGAAAGAAGAAAAGAAGGAAGAGAAAGTAGAGGAGAGGAAAGAGGAGAAGAAGGAAGAGAAAGTAGAGGAGAGGAAAGAAGAGAAGAAAGAACAGAAGAAAGAGGAGGAGAAGGAAGAGAAAAAGGGAAAGAAAGAGGAAAAGAAGGAGGAGAAAAAGGAAACGAAAGAGGACAAGAAGAAAAGGGATACCAAAAAGAAGAAGAAGGAAGATAAGAAAGGGGAGAAAAAAGAGGAGAAACCTGAGAAGTAGCTTTAATCTTGCACTGGCAGCTATCGAACTACACCAGAGGAACAGAGTCGGGAATACCAAACAAAGGCGGGCAAGATCACTTGGCGAATCTATGGAAAGGGCCAAGAGTGTCTTTGGAGGTTGTCTCGTGTTGGTCCGGGTCGAGATGATTAACAGATATGAGTAGGGTGACCATAGGGCAGATCTGTCGGGTGCGGGGCATAAGAGGAGAAATGGTGGTTAGTGCCTTCACGGATGATCCCCGCAGGTTTCGGAAACTCCAGAAAGTGACGATTTCCAAGGGGGGAGGCACCAGAGAGTTTCTGGTGGAGAAAGCAAAAGAATTTAAAGGAAAGGCTCTGCTGAAGCTGGTGCAGGTGCGAAGCCCGGAAGAGGCCGAAAAGTTGGTGGGAGGATTCATAGAGATAGAAAGAGATCAAATGGTTGAACTTCCTGAGGGTAGGTATTTCGTATTCGACATAATCGGACTTCCGGTTATCACCACCAAGGGGCAGAGAATCGGGACGGTCAAGGAGGTAATCTCGCTTCCGGCAAATGATTTATATCTGGTGGAAGGCGACCAGAAGCTCTACCATATCCCTGCCACAAAAGAGGTGGTCAAAAGGATTGATCTTAAAGAAAGGAAGATGATCATTGAGCCTTTAGCGGGCCTGCTGGAGCTTTAGATTAGAACCGCCTATGCTAATAGATATTCTAACAATCTTTCCCGGCATGTTCACCGGGCCTTTGAATGATAGCTTGATTCAAAAAGCCAGGGAGAGGGATTTGCTGCGACTGCGGGTGCATAACATCAGGGAATTCGCGGAAGACAAGCACAGGACCGTGGACGACGCGCCTTTCGGCGGGGGAGGGGGAATGGTTATGAAGCTGGAACCCTTGTGTCGGGCGTTAGATTCGATCCGGGATCAGGACGAAGAGGGATTCCGGAGCACCATCATCCTGACCACTTCCCGGGGAGAGAAATTTTCCCAGAGAAAAGCCCAGGAACTCTCCCTTAAGGATCGTCTGATCATAATCTGCGGACATTACAAGGGAACAGACGAACGCCTGAGGATGCTTTATCCCGTAGAGGAGATATCCGTCGGCGACTACGTTTTGACCGGGGGAGAGATACCTGCCTTGATTATCATTGACGCCGTGGCGAGATTGCTTCCCGGCGTCTTGGGAGACTTTGGGTCCGCTCAAACTGATTCTTTCTTTGAGGGAATTCTGGGGCCGCCGGTCTATACCCGGCCGGCAGAGTTTAGAGGATTGGGCGTACCGGAGGTGCTTCTATCCGGAGATCATGAAGAGATCAAGGTGTGGCGGAGAAAGCAGGCGTTAAAAAGAACTTTACACAGAAGGCCGGACTTATTAAATTGGGAACAACTTTCCGACGAGGAGAGAAAATGGGTAAAGGAGGCTGAACGGGAAAAAGAATAGCACTTGTCAATTCATGCCAACGATTCAGATTCGATTGCCGTTATGTTTGCACGGAGGAAAAAATGGATCCGATCTCTGCCGTCGAGGCCAAATATCAAAAGAATAAAATCCCCGAGTTTGGTCCTGGAGATACGCTGAAGGTACACACCAAGATCAAAGAGGCAGATAAAGAGAGGGTTCAGGTATTTGAAGGTGTGGTGATCCAGCGGAGGGGGAAAGGAACGGGAGAAACCTTCACGGTAAGGAAGGTCACAAGCGGTGTGGCGGTGGAGCGCGTTTTCCCCTTGCACTCTCCCAATATTTCCAAGATCGTACGGGTGCGACAGGGAAAGGTGAGAAGAGCCAAGATCTTTTACCTACGGGGACTGAAGGGTAAATCTGCCCGCATCGAGGAAAAAAGAAAGGAAGAGGAGAGTTCGGAACCCTAACTGTTCTTGCAAGTTAAAGAATTGGACTCACTTGCGTCCTCCCGAAATGTTCTTTGCCCACCAACCGGTCCAGACCGATCCCCGATCAGTATGGAGCGGGAACTTATTCTACTTTGGCTTCCCTTTTTATTGGAAACAGAAGTTTGCTCAGCTTAGGCTTCCGGGCCGTCATCTCACTGCCTTCTCTGTCTCCGTTTAGCCAAAGGGAAGGTGAAGTGAGAGGAGTTGATCCGGAATGTGCTCGAAGGAGGCATATTTAGACAAACCAAACCCAGATTTCACTGAAGTTCGATTTTGAATCAGCAGGTATGGTTTCACTTTTGCGGTTGTCATCTATCAACGCTTGAGGATCCAAACGCAAAAAGCCGCCCTGAAGCTCTCTTTGCTACAAGGCGGCTTTAGCCCCCCTTATGTTACTTCTTGCAAGATGAGCCGCGCTCGATTTTTGTACAATATTTATATCGGCGTCAGAGCTAGAAACGTTAATTCCGCGTGTCAAAACTGGATCTCAGCATTGGGCCGAAGCTACTGAGTAATGCAGAGGCAAAACTTTTATTTGTCTCTGGCAAGTCAACGGGAAATGGAGTGTCAATGTGGGACGATGGGTGAAGATGGGCTTCAAAATATCCGTAACTCCGCTGTGCAGCTGGGTGCCCAGATAGCACTGGTGCTCGTCCTGACGGCCCTTCTCAGAAAGGTGGCAAGGTAAGGAGATTCCTTTCCTGGATAATGCCTGGTAGCGAGAAGTGACAGCCCACCTTGGTTGGCTTCTTCGTGTTGGAAAGGAGCGCGGCCCCTGAGAACTCTGACGCCAAATTCGGCAGCTCAAACTGGTTTTGACATGTCGGAATTCTGTCCGGGTATTGGGATGCAGTCCGGAATACCTGAACGCGGACGGACCTCTTATCCCCTGAGGCAGAGCAGTGGAAGAACCCCCGTTGGGCAGGTTAGAACTCTGCTCCCAGGGAGACGTAATGCTTGGGCTTGGCTGAAACCCAATTGAAATCGGTCGCCCAGCCTACATCATAACGCAGGACGAAAAATCCCAGATTCGCCCTGGCTCCGAACCCGAACCCGGCCTTTATATCCTTAAGCCGATTGCCGCCCTCAGAGGTTCCCCCTTTGAACTTCTTGTCCTCATCCCACGCGGCTCCCATGTCATAAAACAGGGCGCCGTTGATGTAGTGAAGAGTCAGGGGCAGGGGGAATTTCATGACCAAATGCTCGACAAACGGGTAGCGCAGCTCGATGTTGGTTAGGAAAAACCTTGTACCGCTTAGGTCGAAATATTTGTAACCCCGCAACGGGGTGACCAGATTTCCAAAGTACAGATCGTCTATCCCGTATATATCCTCCGAGCCTAAAGTGGGACCTATCCAATTGGACTGACCACCCAGAAAGAATCTCTTCTTGTCATCCCCGTGGGAAAATCCTCCGGCCAGTCGAAAGACAAAGCTGTATCTTTTCTTGAAATGAAAGTATCTGCGATAATCCATCACGGCCGCACCATAGGTGATGCTTCGCCCAGTTAGGTAAGGTGCATACTGATAGGAAAGCAAGCGCCTGGTTCCATTGACCGGTCCGGTGTGTCCCCAGATTACCGTGTCGTTGATCCAGGACAGAGAGGCCACCAGAACCTTCACACTGCGATCGTCATAAGTCAAAGTGACGGGGTGAGGATCGGAATATTTTCGATCGACCGAAATGTGACTTATGTCCAACTCTGCCCGGGAGAACTTGCTGAAAGGAAATGAAAGATACGCCAGAACCCCGTACGTCCGGTCGGAGAAAAGCCTGTCCAGATCGTCTATGTAAAAATACTTGGTGTGAAAAAGGCCTGCACCCATGTTTACCCTTCGGGCTTGATACAGATAGAATAGCTGGAAATTGCTCTGGTCGATAGTGTTTACCACGTCCGTGGCCAGTATGAAGGTGTGATTCCCCAGCATATCGCTTATGGCGATCAGGGATTGCCCTTGAAAGCCAAAGAAGGCGTCATAGCTTAGAGCTCCGGAGATTAAGTCGGCAGAGAATTTAAGCTTGTACCGGTTCTCTCTGAATTCACCATTGGGCAGCCTGTAGCTTATGGTATCCTTTTTCTGGGGGACCTCTTGGGCCGTCAATTCTGCAAGACTATCCAATTCACTTTTCCCTGCCTTAAACACGTAGGAACTGAAATCCAGGTCTGTCTCCGCAGATTTCTCCACCTCGGTGGTGTCAGCTAAAGTGGTCACGGTGTCCTTCTCCATCGCCAAAAGGTAAGGGGTTTTGGTGAGTGAATCCCCCTCCTCCACCGCTGGTCGGATGTCTTTCATCAGGAATATGTCCCAACCTCCCTTTTGAAAAGCAGAGAAGGCGATCTTGTCACCGTCCTTTGACCACGAGGGGGAAAAGCAGCCGGATAGAACATTGGTGATGGGGAAGACCAAGGAACTGTCCAGGTCAATTACGTAGAGATTGTGTATCCCATTTCGGTCGGATACGAAGCAGATCTTCCTGCCATCGGGCGACCAGGTGGGAGAGCTGTTGTTGCCCTCTGCCGCGGTGACTGGGGTGATTCTCCCGGACTGAAGTTCCAGAATGTAAAGACGGTAACGCCCGTACTCATAATCTGACGAGTCTTGGTTGGACTCCGAAGGTCGATCCGAGCTGAAAGCGATCAACCTGCCGTCCGGCGAGAAACTGGGGTCCTCATCGCCATAGAAATCATCAGTGAGCTTGGTTAACTTCTGATTATCCATCTGCCAGCTATAGAGATCTGCCTTTCCATCTTTGACTCCCACGAAGGCAATACTCTCATCGTCGGACGACCAGGACGGTGAGCGGATGGCATCCAGCTGGAAACTAAATTTCCTGTATATCTTTGCGTCCTTTACCCGGACCAATGACAGGATATCCTGTCCCCCGCTTTTTGACACAAAAGCCAGGCTCTTGCCGTCGGGAGACCAGGACAGGCCGCTGACGTACGAGTGAAGAGACTCCAAATCTCCTGATCTCTCCCCTTTCACCAGCCTCTTTAACACCTTTCCATCGATGGCGGAGATGATATAGATTTCCGTGTAGTCGCTTCTGTCGGAAAAGATAGCCAGACGATCTCCTGCCGGTGAGAAAGCCGGCTTCTCATTGATGTAAGAACCGTCTTCCGGGTGGCGGGTAAGCTGCTTGGCAAATTCCTTGGCTTCTCTTCTTAAAGCTAGCTCGGGCCAGTATCTTCTGCGCTGAGCCTTCATCCATTCCTCAGAGAATCCCTTTTGATCCAGCCCGATGGCGGATTTCAAAGCCTTGTCCATGGAGAGGTGAGTCTTACCCTTGTTTAGGATTTCAGATAGCTTCTCCTCCCCGTATTTGTCCACGATATACTGTATGGCGGATTGCCCCTCCTTGTAAGCCAGAAAACCTCCAACCAATTCCAGCGGCGTCATATATCCGTTGATGGTGGCATCCCGGAGTACCATATCGGCCTGAATGTCCCAACCGTAACGAGAGGAATATTCCGCGTAGCCTTCGGCAAACCACAGGGGTAGCTGAAATAGATATTGACGACTGAAAAACGAACCCACCAGATTACCATACAACATGTCGTATATCACCGCATGCGTCAGCTCATGATGAAGCACATGCCGAAAATCCTCGTATGAGCCGGTGAAGGGAACCACCACTCTGGTCTTGAACGACTCGGTAAACCCTCCCACACCTTCCTCTATCAGATTGGGGATGACGTTGGTCTGCTGGAAGTCGTTAGGAGAGTTATATAGAATGACCGGGATCCTCTTAGACAAGTCGTAGCGGAGTTCTGTCTTCACCTTCAGATAGGCTTCGTCCAAGACGTCAGCGGCGAACTTGGCCAGATTATACTCACCTTCGTAATAGTAGATGTCAAAGTTCTTGGTTTGAATGTAATACCATTCGAAGCGGTCGTATTGCACCTTATTCTTTCCGAAATATGGTTCCTGTGCTATAGAATGACAGACGAGCAAAAGCAGGATTGCACAGCACAGAATAGCATGCTTGAATAGGCATCTCATCTTGAACATCTCCCCACGGTCTTTTGGAGGCACATCAGATTCTGGCTGAAGTAGACCGTGTTTCTTTTGAAATTTGATTACCAAAGGAACCTCTTGACCCATTGCAGGGGCCCTGAACTTACCCACCGGATCCCCTCTCCGTTACACAGACCCACTAAGGCTTGACAAGGTTTAATATCCTTCTCCGCCACTTAAATCCCTCAACGTATAGCGAAATGTGGCATAGTTTCGTTGGATTCAGAATCCGCCATTCCAGGTTTACCGAAGAAGCGGCGACCTTAGATTAAGGCAGTTTTGTCAAAAGGAGGAAATCTTCCTCTCCCGCTTTTTCCTCCTTTAGCTTGCTATCCTCTTTATACTGGCGCCCAATTGAGCCAGTCTTTCTTCCATACGATCGTACCCTCGGTCGATATGATAGACCCTTAACACCTCGGTGTTTCCCTCTGCGGCCAGGCCGGCCAGAGTCAAGCCCGCTCCCCCTCTTATGTCCGAAGCCATGACTGATGCGCCCCTGAGCTTCGGGATACCGTTTATGGTGGCCCGGTCTCCGGAGATCTTTATGTCCGCTCCCAGTCTGCAGAGCTCCATGGCATGGGTAAATCTCTCCTCGAACACCGTCTCCCTTATCTGGCTGGTTCCGTCGGCAATGCAGGTCAAGGCCATCATCGAAGCCTGCATATCGGTGGGAAACCCGGGATGTGGGTAGGTGACTACAGAAAGGGGTTTAAGCTTTCTGGGACCTTTCACCTTGATTCTTCCCCTGTCCTCCTCGATCTGTGCGCCCATCTCTCTTAATTTCAAGGTGACCATCCTCAAGTGTTCCGGCACCACATTTTTCAACTCCACAATTCCTCTGGTTATGCACGCAGCCATCATAAATGTAGCAGCATCTAATCGGTCCGGGATCGGCGTATATTCGACAGCTTTGAGTTTTTTCACCCCCTCCACCTGGATAGTGGAATTCCCTGCGCCCTTGATCTTTGCTCCCATCAGGTTCAAGAATCTGGCCAGATCCGCGACCTCTGGATCGCAGGCCGCATTTACAATGGTAGTCTGCCCTTGGGACAGGCATGCCGTCATCAGGATATTCTCGGTGCCTGTATGGGAGGGGCGATCGAAAAATACGACGTTGCCCGAAAGCCTTTTGCTGGATGCGAGCACGTATCCATGTTCCTCCTTAACCTTCGCTCCGAGCCTGGCAAAACCAGCAAGGTGTAGATTGACCGGTCGGGGCCCCAAGACGCATCCACCGGGAAGTGAGACCTTTGCCTTGCCCAACCGAGCCAGAAGCGGCCCCATGACCAGAAAAGAAGCCCTCATCTTCCTGACCAAATCGTAGGGAGCCTCATAACTTCTCAGATGCTGAGCATTTATCACTACCTTGCTCTGAGAAGGAGCCTCTCCGTGCTTGTCGTCTGCGTGCCTTTCCACTTTGGCCCCGACTCGTTCCAACACCTTGAGCATGACATGCACGTCCGCCAAATCAGGCACGTTGTTCATTATGGTGTCACCCCCCTCCACCAGCAGGGAAGCTGCCAGAATGGGAAGCACCGCGTTCTTCGAGGATTGGATCTTCACCGTACCAGAAAGCTTCCTTCCGCCTTCTATCCTAAATCTATCCATGATGCCTCGTATGATCTAGGTTTTTCATACTTTAGAACGTGCCCGGTCTAATTTCATTGGCGCAAAATTCTCCCCTCGTTAAATTAGGTGAATTGTTTTTCAAAGTCAAGTGGTTTGGCAAAGCGGATTCAATTCCCCACAATTCCAGAAGGTAGATCCTTTGCTTTTGCGCTGTACTCCGACCCGAGTCGCAGTAATTCCGTCGGTGACGCTTAATTAGAGGTGAGCGGAACCTGGCTTAAATTACCTTCCGGTGCCCTGCCTCTCATCACAGGCACCGATGAGCATTTTGACGAGTCGGGCCCGCTTACATAGTAAAGCTAAGGTATTTGATGGCTTCATTTTACAAACTTCCTCATAAAGCTGCTTGATAAACTTTCCGATACACATAATAGGACCCATGGCGTCAAACGAGAGTCGCAGACAAGCCGCCGCAAAGTTGAAAAAGCATGAAAACAAAGGTTAAATCTAAACTCAAGCCTTACGTCCTGACCGTAGGTATTGCTTTGATTGTGGGTATACTCTTGCGCACCTACGTGGTGCAGGCTTACCGCATTCCATCCGGCTCCATGCAGGATACACTTTTGAAAGGAGATTTCCTGCTGGTCAATAAGGTGACCTACCGTTTTTCCGAGCCTAAGGCGGGCGACGTCATCGTTTTTGAGTATCCCTTGAACCCTAGCAAGGATTTCATAAAGAGGATAATTGCCACCGAAGGTGGGACGGTGGAAATAATAGATAAGAGTCTGTATATCGACGGGCAGCTGGCGGAGGACCGGTTCCCATCCAGGCATTCTGACTATCAGATATTTCCAGCGGCGTACTCCAATCGAGATAATTTTGGTCCATTCGAGGTTCCTCCGGGTCAGTACTTCGTGATGGGCGACAATCGTGACGTCAGCCAGGACTCCAGAGAATGGGGTTTCCTGGAAAGAAAATACATAAAAGGAAAGGCCTTCCTCATCTACTTCTCTTGGGCGGATGATCCGAACGCCCCGCGATTGTCTGGTCCTCTATCCTTCTTGCAGCTACTGGCCTACGATCTCGTCCGCTTCCCATGGCGGATCCGTTGGGATAGAATTGGAAGGGTCATTCGATAGGTTCATAAACTGCATGGCCGGGCTGTCTCACAGGATTACTTTCGAGAAGGTCAGACAAACCCTCGGCGGTCTTTGCCCTCATTAACGCAGGCATAATTGTGCAATTAGGTCTTGGCGGCTGCAAGCCGGGTCCTTGTGTCAGAGGTAGTTATGTAAATTGTTTTGTGTAAAATTATGTTTGGCTAGATAAGTAGAAAGGGC
>CAYGCR010000053.1:0-22668 GCA_964348415.1 uncultured Ignavibacteria bacterium
GAGAACCGCACGTGGTGGGAAACAATCATCTTCGTTTAAGGGTAAAAAAGGAAGGGCCGGTGTTTGACTGCATTGGTTTCGGAATGGGTGATTTGGTGAAGGTCCTGTGCATGAAAGGGATCCGAATCGATCTGGCTTATGTCGTGGAGGCCAACTACTGGAACGACACATACAAGATCCAGCTCAGAATAAAAGACTTGAAGATTTCCGAAAACCTGATTTAATCTTTGAGCAGAAACCAAGCACAGACCAAAAAATCGGCAGCTTGGTGAAGCTATGAGCACTCTAGAGAGATTCCATAAAGGTGACCGGACTGCGCTCTCGAAGGTAATCTCCTATGTGGAGAATCAGTCTCCGGATTACCGTAAGGTGCTGGCGCAACTCTATCCGAAAACCGGGAAAGCCTACCGGGTTGGGTTTACCGGACCTCCGGGAGCCGGGAAAAGTACAATCGTGGATAAGCTCACCTCCCTTTTGGTCAAAGACGAAAACCGGGTGGGAATAATTGCGGTCGATCCCACCAGTCCCTTCACGGGCGGAGCTCTTTTGGGAGACCGCATCCGCATGCAGGATCTCACTAGCCAAAAGGGGGTCTTCATCCGCAGCATGGCAACCAGAGGATCATACGGAGGATTGGCTACCAGCACCAAAGACGTGGCCCTGGTCATGGACGCCTTTGGCAAGAACTACATCCTGATCGAGACTGTGGGAGTAGGTCAGGTGGAGCTGGACGTGGTCAACGCCTGTGACACTACGGTGGTGGTACTGGTGCCCGAATCAGGCGACTCCATACAGGCCATGAAAGCCGGTCTAATGGAGATAGCCGACATATTCGTGGTGAACAAGGCTGACCGGGAAGGAGCCAACAGAATTGTCACCGAGTTGGATATGATTCTGGACATTCGCCGAGAAAAAGGGGATTGGGAATACCCCATAGTTTCCACCGAGGCGGTCAACAATAAGGGGATAGATCTTTTGCTCTCCAGGATCACCGAACACAAGAACTTCATAATTGATAATCACCACTTCGAGAAGCACAGGAAGGAACAGATAAAATCGGAGATCAAGAAGATCATCGAGCTTAAGATAAGAGATATCATCGGGGAAAGGGTTCTCGTTTCCATGGATTTGAATGATTTGGCTGAGAAAGTGTTTTCCGGTGAGGATGACCCATATTCCGCAGGTGAGCGGATTTTAAGTCAGATAAACATTAGCACTTAATCCCAATATGGAAGTATTGAGTAGACTGCAATAAATTAGACCTAAGAATTTCCCTCACAAATACATTTTGACGAATATTCTCCCATTGTCTATTTTTCTTATGTAAAATCCTTTATCGAGATGTATGGGCCATGCGGTACTTATTATGCCTTTTTCCCACCGCATTCGGTTTACTGCTGCTTGTTTGCCATAAGTCTACAGAACCGGAACCACCAAGTTGGGAGAGAAATCCTGATTTGTCTTTCTTAACAAAAACGCATCCTCCACCTGATGCGATGTATTCAGAATGCTCGTTTCCTGTCTGGTCTCCGGATGGCAAAAAGATAGTTTTTGCCTCCAAACCGTGGGGCGGCGATAATCAGAGAGCGGACTTTCACTTGTGGATATTAAACCAAGTTGAAGAAACCAATCAATAAGATATTTCTTGGCGAAGACGATCCCGATTTCCCAGATGAACGGATTCCAAACCGGATCAGAACACCCAATTCCGGTTGACTTTTCCTCACACTCTTCGTAAATTCTCTTCAGAGCTGAAGACAGCGCACTATATACTCTTAGAAAAGGTAGTAAATAAAAGAGGTGATCGCTATGTCGGGTCAAACCAATTTTAAGGAAATAGCCAAGCGGCAGAAGAAATGGGAGGAGGAGACAAAGCAGGCCAAATCTGCTCCGGACAGGAAGTTCATCACCGTGTCCGGCGAACCAGTTAAAGAACTTTACACTCCTCTGGACGTCCAGGACGTCGATTTCAATCGCGACATCGGCTTCCCTGGAGAATATCCTTATACCCGCGGCGTAAGAAAGAACATGTACCGGGGTCGTCTGTGGACCATGCGGCAGTTCTCCGGCATGGGCACCCCTCGTCAGACCAACGAGAGATACCACTTTCTCCTAAAAAGGGGTCAAACCGGCCTATCCGTTGCCTTCGATCTGCCGACCTTGATGGGATGGGATTCCGACCAGCCGCTCTCCTTAGGAGAGGTGGGAATATGTGGGGTGGCGGTGGATTCGCTTAAAGATATGGAGACCATATTCGACCGGATCAGTCTGGACAAAATCTCTACGTCCATGACCATCAATGCTCCGGCCTCCATTCTGCTGGCTATGTACATCGTGGTGGGCGAAAAGCAAGGGGTGCCTTCGGAGAAGCTCACCGGAACGGTGCAAAACGACATTCTCAAGGAGTACATCGCCCAGAAGGAATGGATCTTCCCGCCTGAACCGCACATGAGACTTATCACCGACTTAATCGCCTTCTGCACGCAGCATGTGCCCAAGTGGAACACCATATCCATATCGGGCTATCATATAAGAGAGGCGGGGTCAACTGCAGGACAAGAGTTAGCCTTCACCCTGGCCGATGGATTTGCGTACGTGGAGGCGGCCATGAAGGCGGGACTGGACGTGGATGCCTTCGCCCCACGACTCTCCTTCTTTTTCAATGCTCATCTGGACTTCTTCGAGGAGATCGCCAAGTACCGTGCTGCTCGCCGCATCTGGGCCAGGCACATGCGGGAGAAATACAAAGCCAAGAATCCAGAGTCCTGGCTCCTGAGATTTCATACTCAGACTGCCGGATGCAGCCTGACCGCCCAGCAGCCAGAAAATAACATAATCCGTACCGCCTTCGAGGCTCTGGCTGGAGTCCTGGGAGGTACTCAAAGCCTACATACCAACTCCATGGACGAAACCTATGCCCTTCCCTCCGAGAGAGCCGTGCACATAGCCCTGAGAACGCAGCAATTGATCGCTTATGAGACCGGCGTAGCAAATACCATCGATCCTCTCGCTGGTTCTTATTTCGTGGAATCTCTCACCAACAAGATGGAACAGGAGGCGGAGAAATATTTCGAGGAGATAGAAAGGCGGGGCGGAGTTCTGAAAGGCATTGAAGAAGGCTACTTCCAAAGGGAGATCGCTGAGTCGGCATATCGTTATCAAAAGCAGATTGAAAAGAAAGAACGAATCGTGGTGGGCGTAAATGATTTCGTCTTGGGGGAAGAGAAGGTGGAGATTCCTATCCTCAAGATCGATCCGGAGGTGGAAAGGGAGCAGGTTAAAAATCTGAAGAAGGCTAAAGAGACTAGGGACAATGACAAGGTGAGAAGATCATTGGAGAATCTTAAGAAGGTGGCACAAGGGACAGATAACACCATGCCCGCTCTAATAGACTCTGTGCGCTGCTACACCACCGAAGGGGAGATATGCGACGTCCTGCGGGAGGTCTTTGGAGAATATGTGGAACCTCCGTTGATATAGACCGAGGGCCCCTTCCCCCTTCTGGGGAGAAGGTCAGGATGAGGGGGAAGCACAAGAGAAAAGAATACAAAGGCCCCTCACTCCCGCCTCCGGCGGGATCTTCGACTTGATCCTCTCCCCAGAGGGGACAGGAAGAAAGAAACACAGGTAGGTTTCCTCTCCGCCAAGGGGAGGAAATAAAATCCTGTCTCTCCTTAGGGGAGAGAGTTAGAGTGAAGGGGAGAATGAGGAATTTGTAGCCGCAATCTTCAGATTGCGAAGCCTTTGGGTTTTTCAGAGGTTGCTTCAGGAGTAGCTCCTGAAGCAACTAGCATCATCTTGAAGAAAGCAAAGTGACATGACTAAGCTAAAAAGAATCGTGCTGCCATATCATTGCTACTTTGTTACTGCAGTTGTGTAAGACAGAAAAAAGTTGTTGAAGGATGATGCTATTTGATTAATTATATTAGAGGATTTGGAGTTTTATCGAAAAAAATATGCACTCCAACTTCATGGCTATGTCACCATGCCGGATCGCCTACGTCTCCTCCTATCAGTGAAAGAAGATGGCAATATCTCAAATCTCATGCATGATTTTAGAAGTCATACCGCCCAAGAAATTAACAAGATTCTCGATGGAACTGGAGCATTGTGGGAAAACGGATTCTATGATCATGTGATCAGGCATGAACGGGATTTCCAGAGGAGATTGGATTGCATCCACAAAAACCCGCTCACCTCTGCATTGGTGGGAGATGTTTCTAATTATCGGTTCTCCAGCTTTACAAATTACTATTTGCAGGATGATTCGTTAATTCGGATAGACACGGTGCTATTTTGACTCTGCGGGTCTGGGAGCCCCGCCTACGAATTGAAGAAGAACATGCTTTACTCGGAGGTCGGGCACCGCTGCCCGACCGAAACAGGAGAAATTATGGAACGAAAAATTAGAATTCTTTTAGCCAAGCCCGGACTGGACGGGCACGATCGGGGGGTGAAGGTGATCGCCGCCGCTTTCCGGGATGCAGGATTCGAGGTAATCTATACCGGTCTGCGTCAGACTCCAGAAGTAATCGTCGAGGCAGCCATTCAGGAAGATGTGGATGCCATCGGGATGAGCATACTCTCCGGCGCCCACATGACCTTATTCCCTAGAGTGCTGGAACTCCTCAAGGAAAAAGGAGCGGAGCATATTCTTCTTTTCGGAGGGGGAATCATCCCTGAGGAAGACATCCAGAAGTTGAAGAAGACGGGAGTGGGGATGCTTTTCACCCCGGGAACGACCACCATTGAAGCAATCGAATACGTGAAAAAGGCGGTGGGTGAAAGAAAAAAGGAGGAGAAGATTCTCTAAGCGATTTCCTCTAGTCACTCTCCTCCCCTGGCGACGCGATTTTCACGGACGCTACCTTCCTAAAAGTTGTCTTCTCAAGGCTCTCATTCGAGGTCCGGTTTTTCCCCACCGCACTCGATTTCCCCCTCATCCGTCTTTCAGCAAATTCTGGTTAAACGTTCATTTTAGTGTTGAATCTGGGCAGAAAATTCATAAATTGTACCGTTGCGCACGCTTTGGATCTTGAGCCTCACGGTCATAAGGCAGATTACAAGAGATTGACTAACCCAAAAACGGAACTGGAGGAGTCATGACCTATAACATGGCAGAAACTCAGCAGGCAGTCAGAGATATGGCCAAGGAGTTTGGAGAAAAACACATAGCTCCGATTGCCGTGGACATGGATCGAAAGCCACCGGAGTTTCCGAAAGACCTGTTCAAGAAGATGGCGGATGCAGGCTTTCTGGCCTTTCCCATGGCAAAGGAATATGGGGGGCTGGGAAAAAGCAAGATAGAATATGCCACCTTAATCGAGGAAATCTCGTGGTTTGACGCTTCCTCCGCTATAATCATGGCGGTGGACAATCTGGCCTCCTATCCCATTGAGAAGTTCGGCTCTGAGGAGCAGAAGAAAAAATACCTGCCCAGGATGGCTACGGGGGAGATAATAGGAGCTTTCGCTTTGACCGAACCAAATGCCGGGTCGGACGCAGCCAACCAGCAAACCACGGCCAAAATCGACGGAGACAACTTTGTCATAAACGGCGAGAAGATCTTCATCACCTCGGGCAACGTGGCAGATGTGACCGTGCTGGTCTGCAAGATTGTAGAAGAAGGAGAAAGGGATAAGGTCTCTGGCATCTTGGTGGAGAATAATACGCCTGGTTTCTCTTCCGAGATGCTGAAGTGGAAAATGGGACTCCGCGCCTCGACCACTGCAAGGCTGAAACTCAAAGACGTCCGCGTGCCCCGTTCAAACCTGTTGGGAGAACCGGGCAAGGGATTCAAGATGGCGTTGAAAACCTTAGACGGCGCCAGGATCGGGGTGGCAGCTCAGGCCTTGGGAATATCCCAGAGAGCCTTCGATGAGTCGGTCAAATATGCCAAGACAAGGGAACAGTTCGGCGCTCCCATTGCCAAGCTTCAGGCCATCCAGTGGATGATTGCCGACATGAGCACTCGTCTGGAGGCTTCGAGGCTTTTGACCTATAAGGGCGCCATGATGGAGGATAGAGGAGAGCCCATCAATCTGGTGGCGGCACAGGCGAAGCTTTTCGCTTCCGAAGCAGCTAAGTACATCTGCGACCGAGCCATGCAGATCCACGCCGGGTACGGATATATCGGAGAATTTTCAGAGATAGAAAAAATCTACCGGGATCAAAGGATCACCGAAATCTACGAAGGGACCTCTGAGGTTCAGCGGTTGGTGATCTCCGCCAACTATCTCAGATGACCAGGCAGAAGCGTGAGCCCTCAGGTTCGGCTTTGCAGATGAACTGTCATTGCGAGGAGTCCCGCCACAGGCGGGACGACGAAGCAGTCTTCTGAGATTGCTTCGCTCCCTCCCTTCGACTCCGCTCCGGGACGGTGAGTCTTCGACCCTGAGCTCAGACCGGGGGGCAAAGTCGAACCGTTCGGTCGCTCGCAATGACAGGCAGGATTCCTCCGGCAAGCCGATTTCGAGCAGGAGGAAATATCGTGAAATTCGGAAGGTTTGAGATCTTCTCTATAGTTGAGAATAGGTTCAAGATAGACGGGGGAGCCATGTACGGCGTGATCCCCAAGATAATCTGGCAGAAGTTCAGCCCGCCTGACGAGAACAACTTGGTCAAACTAGACATCAATCTCCTTTTGATCAAGACCGACGGAGAAAACATCCTTATAGATGTCGGGATGGGAGATGTCTTGAGCGGAAGGCAAAGGAAGATGTTCGGGGTCGAAGCCTCGTCTGCGCTGGAGGAGCACTTGTCGGAACATAATCTCACTCCGGAAGATATAAACCTGGTCCTTCTGACCCATCTGCATGCAGATCACGCCGGTGGCGTTATAAAGTTGGACAGAGAGGGGAGAAAGCTCCCCCGCTTTCCCAACGCCCGGTATGTGGCGCAGCTCAGGGAGTGGGAAGAGGCCATGCATCCGGATGAGAGGACATCTGCCACTTATTTCACCTCAAACTTAAAGATTCTGGAAGAGGAGAAGCTGCTGGAACTGGTAGATGGTGAGGATGAGGCGGCGGCAGGTATCCGACTGATCAACACGGGGGGCCATACCCCCGGACATCAGGCCGTGCTGATCGAGGACCGAGATGAAAAGATACTCTGTCCCGGTGACATCATCCCTTCCACTTACCATTTGAGAATACCCTATGTGGCAGCGGTAGATCTCCTCCCGCGGGAGACCATGGAGCAGAAGAGGAGATTCCTGCAGATGTGCACCCAAGACGGCTGGGTTTTGGCCTTCGATCACGACCTAAAGGTGAAGTTAGGCAGACTAAAACAGGAAAAAGTTGGAGTTACTGTAACGGATATCTATTCTTAGGGCCGGGTAACGCCAGATGAGGAAAAGAAGGTAGCCCGACCCTTCAGGGTGCGATGAAGACGCAAGCTAAACCTTTCCCCTGCCTAACTGAGTACCAATGGAACAAGGCACTTAGCCTTGCGGGACCTTTGCAGAAGAAGATATAGCAAGACCAAACTTGGCTTTTGAATCCTTTAGCAGGTGAGTGGATCATGTCCTTAGAAGAGAAGATCGAACGGTTGAAGAAACTGAGGGAACAGGCGAAATTAGGGGGCGGGCAAAGGCGGATAGATGCGCAGCACAAGAAAGGTAAGTTGACCGCCAGAGAAAGGCTGGATCTGCTCTTAGACGAAGGGAGTTTTGAGGAGTTTGACATGTTCGTGCAACACCGCTGTCGGGATTTCGGCCTGGATAGGGAAAGATACCTGAGCGATGGCGTGGTGACCGGATGCGGCACCATCGACGGCAGGCTGGTGTTCGTCTTTTCCCAGGATTTCACAGTGTTCGGAGGCTCGCTGTCCGAGACACACGCCGAGAAGATCTGCAAGATAATGGACACAGCTTTGAAAGTGGGCGCGCCTGTGATCGGCCTGAACGATTCCGGGGGAGCTCGGATTCAGGAAGGTGTGGAAAGTCTGGGAGGATATGCAGACATCTTCCTACGCAATACTCTGGTTTCCGGAGTTATCCCCCAGGTCTCTGTCATACTCGGCCCTTGTGCCGGTGGGGCAGTCTACTCGCCTGCCATCACCGATTTCATTTTCATGGTAAAACATACCTCGTACATGTTTGTCACCGGGCCAAACGTGGTGAAAACGGTCACCCATGAGGACGTGACCCATGAGCAGCTGGGCGGTCCGGACGTGCACAGCACCAAATCGGGAGTGGCTCAGTTCGTCGGGGAAAACGAGGTGGAGACACTCAACCTGGTGAGGAAGCTCTTCAGCTACATTCCTCAGAATAACATGGAGGATCCGCCGGAGGAGGAGTGCACCGATCCTGTGGATCGCACAGACCAGGAACTCAACCTCCTGGTTCCGGAAAATCCCAACAAGCCATACGACATCAGAGACGTGATCAAGAGAGTGGTGGACCATGGTGAGTTTCTGGAGGTACACGAGCACTATGCCCCCAATCTGGTAGTCGGCTTCGCCAGACTGGGAGGAAAATCCGTGGGGGTCGTGGGAAACCAACCCGCCGTGTTGGCGGGAGTGCTGGACATAAATTCCAGCCTTAAAGGAGCACGATTTGTCCGGTTCTGCGATGCTTTCAACATCCCCTTGGTTACCTTTGTAGATGTTCCCGGATTCCTGCCGGGAACCGATCAGGAGTTCGGAGGAATCATCAAACACGGGTCAAAACTGCTCTACGCCTATTGCGAGGCCACGGTTCCCAAGTTAACGGTGATCACCCGCAAGGCTTACGGCGGCGCATACGACGTGATGTCCAGCAAGCACGTAAGAGGCGACGTCAACTACGCCTGGCCTACCGCGGAAATTGCTGTCATGGGGCCCAAAGGGGCGGTGGAGATCATTTTCAAAAAGGAGATAGCTGACGCAGACGATCCTGAGAAAGCGGTGGATAAAAAGGTGGAGGAGTTCAGGGAGAAGTTCGCCAATCCATATATTGCTGCAGAAAGAGGATACCTGGATGATGTAATCGAGCCAAAAACCACAAGGCCGCGTTTAATTCGTGCATTATCCATGCTGGAGAATAAAAGACAATCGTTGCCCCCCAAGAAGCACGGCAATATACCGTTGTAGTTACCCGATTCATCGGACAATGGCAGTCGCTCGATTTATTGAGCAGAAAAATCGCCCGATAAATTGGGCAGCTACAGAAGGGCAAAATGTTCAAGAAGGTTCTAATAGCCAATAGAGGGGAGATAGCGGTCAGGATAATCCGAGCCTGTCGGGAGATGGGCATCGAGACCGTGGCCATCTTCTCGGACATCGATCGTAAGGCTCTCCATGTTCGCTTGGCGGATGAAGCATATCCCGTTGGTCCGGCCCCTGCCTCCCAGAGTTATTTGAACTTGGACCGGATAATCGAGGTGGCGAAGGCGTCCAGAGCAGAGGCAATTCATCCTGGATACGGTTTCTTTGCTGAGAACTACGATTTTGTCAGGCGGGTCGAATCCGAGGGTCTGGTCTTCATCGGCCCCCCCGCTGCAGCTGTTAAGCTCCTCGGAGACAAGGTGGCGGCACGAAAGACCATGAAAGACTCAGGCGTTCCGATCGTTCCAGGAACAGAAGTGGAGATCGGCTCGGATGAACACGGGGCGTCCATCGCAGAGGAAGTAGGTTTCCCCGTCCTGATCAAAGCCGTAGGCGGTGGCGGCGGCAAAGGGATGAGGATCGTCAGAGAGAAATCCGAACTCAAAAGCGCCCTGAGAGCGGCAAGCTCGGAGGCAAAATCAGCCTTCGCCGATCCCCGGATCTACATAGAGAAGTATTTGGAGAGGCCCCGGCACGTCGAGATTCAGATACTGGTGGACAAGTTCGGGAATGCCATCCATCTGGGTGAAAGAGAGTGTTCCATTCAGAGAAGGCATCAGAAAGTGATAGAGGAGTCGCCTTCCCCGGTGGTGGACGAGAATATGAGGCAGGCTATGGGAAAGGCAGCCGTAACCGCAGCCAAAGCCTCAGGATATGTGAACGCAGGAACCATCGAGTTTCTCGTCGATCCCGATAGAAACTTCTACTTCCTGGAATCCAATACGCGACTCCAGGTGGAACATCCCGTGACTGAGATGGTGACTGGAGTCGATCTGGCCAAAGAGCAGCTAAGAATCGCCAGCGGAATGAAACTAGGCTACAAGCAGGAAGATATCAGATGGAAGGGCTCCGCAGTCGAATGTCGAATCTATGCTGAAGATCCTGAAAACGGCTTTCTGCCTTCCACCGGAGTGGTGCATTCCTACTGGGAGCCGTCCGGACCAGGCATAAGAGTCGACTCGGGCCTGTACGAGGGAGCCGAGGTGTCGCTTTTCTATGATCCCTTGATTTCAAAGCTCCTGGCCTGGGGAGAAAGCCGGGAAGAAGCGATTCAGAGGATGAAAAGAGCCTTGTCCGAATACCGCATATCAGGTGTGGCAACTACCATCCAGTTTCATCTTGGGGTCATGGAGAACGAGAAGTTCAAGAAGGGGGATATCCATACTCATTTCATCGACGAGGAATTCGAAACAAAGAAACTCCCGGAAGCAGAAGACCAGGAGGAGCTACTCAAAGCCATAGCGGTCTTCTCCGCCCTTCTGGATCACCAAGAGAGGAAGAACCTGAAGCCGGTTTTGTCAAAGACCGGATACAAAGAGAGTCCCTGGAAGATCGCCGGGCGGAAGATGGGATTAAGGCAGTTCCGGAAATAGTATTTGCGTTCCGACGGGATGCGTTCCCGTCTCTACAGAGGGAGACTGCGTCCTGCTCATAGGGTCGGGCATTCAGCCCGCCGGAGACGCACAAAGCTTGTAACTCGATGAATCCAGCAACTACCGGGTCAACAGAATGAAATACTTGGTCAAAATAGAAGGTAAGAGCTACGAAGTTGACATCAGTGAGGCGGATGGAGAGGTGCGGATAAGTTTGGACGGGGAGCCGGTTCAAGCAGACTGCGTGCACGTCAGCGAAAAGAACCTAGCCTCCTTTCTGTTCAACAACAAATCCTTGGACTTAGAGTTCTCCAAGAATGAAGGCAAAACCTCGGTTTTGGTGAGCGGCAAGAAGTATGAATCCGTGCTGGAAGACGAACGTACCCAGAAGCTGAAAGGTCTGGGAGTACTGAAAGTTGACACCACAAAGGAAGACGAGCTTAGAAGTCCCATGCCCGGCCTGGTGACCGCCATAGAGGTAAAAGAGGGGGATATGGTGGCGACCGGTCAAGGGGTCATTATAGTGGAAGCGATGAAGATGGAAAACGAGTTGAAGGCAAAGCACGATGGAAGGGTAAAGGAGATAAAGGTCAAAGAGCACCAAGCAGTGGACAAGAACGAAGTGTTGATTGTATTTGAATGAATTCAAGCCCGAAAAATAGAGAATTCTGCCGAGAGGAGGGGTTATAATCGGTAGAAGAGAGCTAATTTAATGCATGTGGGGAGGGGGAAATGGCAAAAGCCTGGTTGCTTTCAGTATTTCTGCTTTTCCATGTGTTTTCAGCCTCCATCAGCGCGTACGGAAAGCCAATCGATACGATCGATGACTACCCCATGCGCTTCGCCATAATCGGAGATCGCACTGGCGAGGCACAACCCGGGATATATGAACAGATCGTCCAGGAAATCCAGAGGATGAGGCCGGATTTTGTGATCACTGTCGGAGACATGATCGAAGGACCTGCGCCTGACACAGCAGAGACAAAACGCCGCTGGGAAGAGTACCAACAACTAATCCAAACCTTAACCACGGCAGTGTATTTCGTCCCAGGTAACAATGACATCTGGGACTCCACCTCACTTGAATTCTACAAGCGCTACGTAGGTGAGCCTTATTACTCCTTCGACACTCGTGGTGTGCACTTCGTCATACTGGATAACAGCCGCTGGAACAGAATTGACCAATTCTCCGAAGAACAGCTAGCGTGGCTTACCGATGATTTGAAGAAAAACGAAAATGCCGCCTGCACCTTCGTGATCTTCCACATTCCCTACTGGATTCGGACTGTGGCAGATGGCAAGCCCGACGCTCTTCATTCTCTTTTCGTCAAGTATGGAGTGGATGTAGTCTTTACGGGGCATTACCACACATACTTCAGCGGAGAGTTGGACGACATCATCTACACCGGTGTGGGAAGCTCCGGCGGCGGATGCCACCCCAGCCATACCGGGTTGGAATACCACTTCACGTGGGTAACCCTCGATGCGGATGGTATTAACATCGCTCCCATCAAGATGGGCGCAGTATTACCCTGGGACGAGGTGACAGCCGCAGAGTTCAAACTCACAGAAAAGATGAAAGACGAAGCCGTGCGCATCGGGAAACCTTCTGCCGAAAACGGTGTTACCGTGCCTGAGACTCGGATTACAGTCAATATCAAAAACTTGAGCGAGCACGCGAGCCTCGTAGATACTTTGAGCTGGGAGATTCCCGCGGGCTGGAGCGTGGCCCCTCAGGATATACCAGTCCAGATCGGACCCTTGGAAAGTCACCACACTGAGTTCACGGTCAAATGCTCAGGTACATTGTATCCGACTCCTGCACTTTCTGTCCAATGCCCCTATGCCGAAGGCAAGAACATTGAGGTAAGCAGGGCTTTGGGAGTCTCCCGGACAGTTTACGCCTACAAGGCCGCCGAGCCACCAACGCTTGACGGCAAGTTGACAGAGAACATCTGGAAAGACCCAACCGCTGCGCTTTTCGCACCGGATGGTTCGCCCATGTTCAGCGATCCGATCAGTTTTTACTTTGCGTGGGACAAGGATAATCTGTATCTTGCTGCTAAGTGCGCGGAGGCAAAGATGGATTCAATCATTGGCCATGCCACTCAGCATGACGGGCCGGTTTACGCTGAAGACTGTGTTGGCTATTTCCTCCAACCGGAAACTGAAGATGGCCCGATGTATCAGATTTATTTCAATCCATTGGCTACTCCCTTCGATCAGAAGGTAATGGTAAAGGAGGGAGCAGCAATTGATGTAGATCGAGATTGGAACGGCATGTACGAGGCGAAGACGTTCAAAGGAAAGGACTATTGGACTATTGAAGTAAGGATACCCCTGAGCCAACTGGAAACGCAAGGAGAACCGGGAAAGACCTGGGCGCTGAACTTCCGTCGCAAGCAAAAGAGGCTGGATACCGCTGGCGACTGGATAGTTCCGCTGGACTACAACCCCAAAGACTACGGTCTACTCATAATGAAGTAGTACCGCAAGCGAAAACGAAGATGTCACCCTGAGCGAACGCGAAGGGTCTCTTGAGATTCTTCCCCCGCCAAAGGCGGGGCCAGAAGGACATCGATGTGCGGCAACTTGAGGAAAACCGAAGATGAAGAGTCAAGATGGGATAAGAGAAGTCCTTAGGAAGTACAAACGAACGCTCAAAGAAAGGTTCAAGGTAAAAGAGATAGGGGTTTTTGGGTCTTTTGCGAGGGGTGAGGGTTTGCAGGATAGCGATGTAGATATTCTGGTTGAGTTCTCTGAACCCATAGGGTGGGAATTCATCGATCTGAAAGACTTTTTAGGGGAAATCTTGGGCAGGGAGGTGGATTTGGTGACGGTGAAAGCTTTGAAGCCACAGTTAAGAGACAAGATATTAAAAGAGGTTGTCTTTGCATGAAAAGAAAGAACCACAAACTGTATATAGAAGACATCCTGCAGGCCATGCACAAAATCAAGCGGTACGTAGAGGGCTTAACCTACGAGACATTTGCAAAAAACGAAATGGTGGTGGATGCGGTCATAAGAAATCTTGAAGTCATTGGCGAGGCATCTAAGAGTATCCCCGAGGACGTTCGAGACAAGCATTCGGAGATTCCATGGAAGCGCATGATTGGACTTCGCAACATTGCTATCCATGAGTATTTCGGAGTGGATCTGAGTATCATATGGGAGATCATTACGAAAAACCTGCCGGAAACGAAACCGAAGGTAGCAGCGATGCTTGAGAGCCTCGAAAAAAGATAGGAAGTTGAAGTGGGTGAGGCGGTCGGAATTGCACCCCGAACAGAGGAACCCCGCCAAGGGCGGCGTGGCCCCAACGTTGCCACCCTGAGCGAACGCGAAGGGTCTCGGAATGTGTGAGATTCTTTCCCCGCCTACGGCGGCGTCAGAATGACAACAAGCTTAGACTGGCCCTCTCAATTCGGAAAGGATAGTGCTTGGAGAAGAAGAGGAAGTTCTCAACCACATCGGATATTGACATCAAGAACCTCTACACTCCTGAATCAGCAAGTGAATTCGAATACCAGAGAGACTTGGGTTCTCCGGGAGAGCATCCTTTCACCCGCGGGATATACAAGAATATGTACCGCGGCAGGCTGTGGACTATGCGGCAGTATGCCGGGTTTGGCACAGCCGAGGAGACCAACAAAAGATACCGGTATCTTCTGGGGCAGGGGCAAACCGGCCTGTCTGTTGCCTTTGATCTTCCCACCCAGATAGGCTATGATTCTGACCACCCATTAGCAGAAGGCGAGGTGGGCAAAACCGGCGTGGCAATCGACACCCTGGAGGACATGAAGATTCTGTTCAAGGAAATCCCCTTAGACAAAGTCTCCACCTCCATGACCATCAACTCCACCGCCTCGGTGCTTCTGGCCATGTACGTGGTTCTGGCTAAGAAGCAGAACGTTCCGCTGGAAGTTCTTTCCGGCACCATTCAAAACGATATACTAAAAGAGTACATCGCCCGGGGGACTTACATTTATCCTCCCAAGCCATCCATGCGGCTGATCACCGACACTTTCAAGTTCTGCAAAGAGAATCTCCCCAAATGGAATCCCATCAGCATAAGCGGCTATCATATCCGGGAAGCCGGCTCAACCGCAGTCCAGGAGATAGCCTTTACCCTGGCAAACGGTGTAGCTTACGTCAAAGCTGCCATTGAAGCCGGACTGGATATTGACGAGTTTGGCAAAAGGTTGTCTTTCTTTCTGAACTCCCACAATAACTTCTTCGAGGAGATAGCCAAGTTCAGAGCGGCGCGCAGGCTATGGGCACGGATCATCAAGGAGAAGTTCAAGGCAAAAGACGACGACTCTGCCAGATTTCGCTTCCACACCCAGACGGCAGGCTGCACCTTAACCGCCCAACAGGCAGAAAATAACGTTGTGCGGGTCGCCCTGCAAGCTCTGGCCGCGGTTTTGGGAGGAACGCAGTCACTCCATACCAATTCAAGAGACGAAGCTTTAAGTCTCCCTTCACAAGAATCCGCTCAGATCGCCCTCAGAACTCAGCAGATCATCGGTTACGAGAGTGGAGTTCCCGATACGGTCGATCCTCTGGGTGGTTCTTATTACGTCGAGTATCTGACCAATGAGATAGAGAAAAGGGCCAGGCAATACATTGACCACATCGAGGAGAAGGGAGGCGCGCTATGGGCCGTAGAATCGGGATATTACCAACGGGAGATTCAGAAAAGCGCGTATGAGTACCAAAAGGCGGTGGAGAAGAAAGAGAAAACCATCGTCGGCGTCAATCAGTTTGTAACGGAAAAGGAAGAGATCAAAGACGTCTTCAAGATCAGCCCCAAGGTCGCAAAAGAACAGATAAAGCGCTTGACCACCTTGAGAAAAAGAAGAGAAAATGCCAAAGTGAAGGCTTCTCTTGAGAATCTGAAAAACGCAGCTTCCACCGATCAGAATGTATTACCTCCCATTATCGAATGCGTGGAAAGCTATGCATCCCTGGGGGAGATATGTGACGTGTTAAGATCGGTCTGGGGAGAGTATCGGGAGAATGTGTTGGTCTGACGGTCAACGGATGAAACGGATAATCACCACCAAAAGATCATGAAACTTGAAAAAATCGAGCATATAGGCATTGCCGTGAAGGACGTGGTCGAGGCATCCAAGTTCTACAAACACATCTTTCAGTGCCAGGTATCGGATGTCATTGACGTTCCCGACAGAAAACTCCGGATAGTGTTTACGGACCTCTCCGGAACGAAATTGGAATTCCTCATGGGGACGGATGATGAAAGCGTGATATCGAAATTCGTAGAAAAAAGGGGCGAAGGAATACATCACATCTGCTTTGAGGTGGATGACGTGGAGAAAGCTGCGGCGGAGGTGGAGCAAAGAGGTATTGAACTCGTTGACAAACCTAGAATGGGAGCGGAGGGCAAGAAGATAGTCTTCATCAAGCCAAAGAGCACGCACGGGGTCTTGATTGAGTTGAAAGAGAAATAGTTCATTAATTCAAAATTCAAAGAGCAAAATGCAAAATTGCAGTTCAAAATCGAAAATTGCCCTTCACCCGCCCATTTTTGCATTTTAAGTTGTAATTTTGAATTTTTCATTTTGCATTTTTAATTTCCAGTCATGGGCATTTTCGAATTGATGGAAGAACACGGGCACGACGAGGTTTTGTTCTGCTACAACAAGCCCACCAAACTTAAGGCGATAATCGCCATCCACAATACCGCGCTGGGAAATGCGGTGGGAGGATGCAGGCTGTGGAGATACAAGTCGGAGACCGACGCGTTGAAAGATGCGCTGACCTTATCCCGCATTATGACTTATCAGTCAGCCGTTGCAGACTCCGACACGGGTGGCGGCAAGGCGGTCTTGTGCAAGGACTTTGATGAAGAGCCTGACGAAGCGTACTTTCGGGCCTTTGGAAGATTTGTGGAGGGGTTGAAGGGCAGATTCATCACCTATCCGGATCTCGGCACTGACACCCACGAGATGAAATACATAAGGCGAGAGACCAAATACGTTCTGGCCTACGAATCGCCTTCGGGCATCAAGGCGGAGAGTGCTGACCTGACCGCCCACGGAGTCTACTGGGGAATGAAGGCGTGCGTCAAGGAGGTATACGGAGTTTCTTCGCTGGACGGATTGACCGTTGCCATTCAGGGTGTGGGAAGCGTGGGCAAAAGGCTGGCCGATTGCCTGAAGAAAGAGAACGTACGACTTCTGGTAACTGACTTGAACTATGATTCTATAAAGGATGTGCAGGACAAATACCCGGATACTCAGGTGCTAAGACCGGATGAGATTCTATCTGCTCCCTGTGACATACTCTCTCCTTGTGCCCTTGGACCGGTGATAACCGGGAAGAACGTCTCCCAACTTAAGTGCAAAATTATTGCCGGAGCGGCATATGACATCGTGGAGCACGTCACGCTCTGCAAACGGCTTTCCGAGATGGGAATAATCTATGCTCCTGACTTTGTTGTGAATGCAGGAGAGTTGTTCTTGACTGAGGATGCCTTGAAGGTGCTCTCCAAAGAGCAGGCGCTGGATTCGGTCAAAGAGATCTACAACATAATGGCAAAGGTGATAGCCATCTCGAAGAAGGAAAAAATCTCCCCCTACGAGGCAGCCTGCATGATGGCGGAGGAGAGAATCAAACGGGTGGGTGCGGTAAAAAGCATACTCACCCACACAAATTTCGCGACCACGGGAAAGTCATAAATTAACCCTTTTCCTCCTCTCCGTCTATTGGGGTAGGAACAGAGAGTGATGTGACAGCCAATATCTGAAAAGAGGGACGTGAGCAAGAGAAAGAAAATCAGAATCCTAGCCATAAATCCTGGATCCACCTCCACCAAGATTTCGGTGTTTGAGGATGAGGAGCAAGTTTTCTCCCGCAGCATAAACCACAGCAGGCTGGAGCTGGAACCTTTTCCCCAGGTGTGGGATCAATACGAGTTCAGAAAGAAGCTAATCAAAGAAGCTTTAGAGGATGCCAGGCAGAAGCCGGAGCAGCTTTCTGCGGTGGTGGGCAGAGGTGGGCTTTTCCGTCCGGTGGTCAGTGGAACCTATCGGGTGAATGAGCTGATGATCGACGACGGGCGTAACGCTTACGGCGGGGAGCACCCCTCGAATCTGGGCGCGGTTCTGGCTTTCGGCATCGGCTGGGATTATCACATTCCTTCCTTCATCGTGGATCCACCATCGGTAGATGAGTTTCAGCCCATCGCCAGATATTCCGGCCTGCCGGAGTTCCCCAGAAAAAGCCTCTTTCACGCCTTGAACGTGAAAGCCACCGCCCGACTGGCCGCCACTGCTCTGGGGAAGACGGTCGACCAGGTCAATCTGATTGTTGCCCATCTGGGAGGAGGCATCTCCGTTGCCGCCATTCGAAAAGGCAAAGTGATCGATGCCAACAATGCCTTAGACAGCGGACCTTTCACTCCGGAAAGGGCGGGCAACCTTCCTATGTTCGAGTTCGCTCGCTGGTGTTTCTCCGGAAAGGTGACGCTTGATGAAGTAAACAAAAAGCTGGTGGGCCAGGGCGGTCTGGCAGCTTATCTCAATACTAACAGTGCCAAAGACGTGGAAAATATGATCCAAGAGGGTAATAAGGAAGCTCAGAGAGTCTATAACGCCATGATCTATCAAATTGCTTGCGAAATTGGTAGCCGAGCAGTAGCTTTGAAGGGAAAGGTGGACGCGATAGTTCTGACCGGAGGATTGGCACATTCCGGTTACGTGGTGGATAAGTTAAGAGAATGGGTAGGATTTCTTTCGGAGGTTTTGGTTTATGCTGGAGAGGATGAGATGAAAGCTCTAGCGCTGGGGGCTCTCCGGGTTGTGAGAGGAGAGGAACAAGCTAAGACCTATCCGGAGATGGCAAAAGATGAATGAGGGTAGCCGCACCTTTTGGCGTGCGAAAAAGTAGGGCCCCGCTAACAGCCGAGCGGCCACCGAATACACTTTCATGAGAAGAGGAAACAATTGGAAGCAGAAAACAGTCATCAGCCCATAATCGAAGCTCTGCTTTTCGCTTCGGAGAAGCCCCTGTCTGCCGAGCGAATTCAGGCGGTGATAAAAGACATCACCTTCGAGCAGATCCAGCAGGCGATAGATTCGCTTAATGACAGATACCAGTCAGCCGGCCACAGCTTTGCCATCAAAAAGGTAGCCAAAGGTTACCGCATGTACACCCTTCCAGATTACGCCCCTTGCATAAAAGCCCTGTTCTCCCATAACAGAAGGGAAAGACTCACTCCTCAGGCGCTGGAGGTTCTCTCCATTGTGGCCTACAAGCAGCCCATCGTGAGATCGGAGATCGATCGCTTAAGAGGGGTAAACAGCGATGGACCGCTCTCTACTCTACTGGACCGCAAGCTCATCACTATCGTGGGCCGGAAGCCCAGCCCGGGAAGACCCCTTCTGTACGGCACCACTCAGGAGTTTTTAACCCATTTTGGCTTGAACGACGTGGATGATCTGCCCAGGATGGAGGAGCTGGAGAAAATCCTTAAGGCAAAAGAACCCCCTTCTTTTGCTAACCAAATATTCGAAAAGCTGGGAGAGGAAGGAAACCAAGAGATGGAGGAAAGACCTCCGGCAGAGAAAGAGCCTGAAGCACGAGTTCCACTGCAGATCCCCGCAGAACCTCCTTCCCAGGCATCCCCCGAAGATGAGACTCAATAAATTCCTGGCCCACTCCGGCGTCTGCTCCCGACGAAATGCCGACACGTTGATCCAATCCGGCAGGGTGGCAATAAACGGAATGGCGGTAAAGAAGCTGGGGGTTTTGGTTGACGAAAGCAAGGATCAAGTCACCCTTGACGGCAAGAAGGTCTCCCTTCAACAGCAGCTTATCTACATCCTGTTGAACAAACCCCAAGGATATCTCTCCACCGTCCGGGACTCTTTTGGGCGCCCCACGGTTCTGGATCTTTTGGGAAGCGAGAAAAAAGTTTTCCCAGTGGGCAGATTGGACAAAGACACAGCGGGAGTTCTTCTTCTTACCAACGACGGTGAGTTGACTTTTCGTCTGACCCATCCTAAGTTCGAGGTAGAGAAGACTTATCTGGTCACCGTCCGAGGGAGGATCAGGCCAGAGACTCTCAAAGCATTCAAGCAGGGAATCAAATTGGAGGAAGGTGTTCTGGCACGAGGCGAGGCAAAGATCATTCAAGACAGCCAAGAGAAGTCTGTGTTCGAACTGACGCTTAAGGAGGGGAGGAAAAGGGAGGTGAAAAGAATGTGTCACGCGGTGGGCTTCCGGGTAATTGATCTCAAACGCACCAGGTTTGCCCACCTCACCGCAAGGAATCTACGTGAAGGGCAGTGGAGGTATCTGACCAAGAGAGAGATTGGGCGGTTAAAGGAGCTTGCGGGGATCACGTAGGTCACAAATCCCGTTGATAGAAATGTCGGATAGTCCCGCCTTCGGCAGTTCGACATGGCTCACTGCCCTGAAATCGTTGAAGGGCGGGATACATCCGACCTACCGTAAGCACTTTCAGGGTACGCAAAAAAACCGCAGGCTCAAGCCTGCGGCTACCATCAATCACCGGATTTCTCTGCGCACAATTCTACTTTAGTAACACCATCTTCTTGACTTCAGATTGGTCCCCGACCTTCAACCGATAGAAATATATCCCGCTGGAGACCTCGTTTCCTTCTTGATCTTTCCCGTCCCACATCACCGAGTGCGTACCCGGGATCGTCTCTTCGTCCACTAGCGTCTTCACCATTTGCCCCTTGATGTTGTAAATCTTGAGCGTGGTCTGCAGAGTCTTGTGTCTGCTGTCCACCGTGTACTGTATGCTGGTTGCCGGATTGAACGGATTGGGGTAGTTCTGGCCGAGGTGCACCGCCTCGGGCAGGCTCGCGGATTCATATTCCCGCTCCTCTACGTCTGAATATCCTCTCAGCCAGTTCAAAACCTTCTGCATAACAGCGCGGGGCTTGCTCAGAGATTGCCCCGCATAGCTATCCATTTCCGGGTTTATGGCTTCGAATCCGAAGCCGAAGGTCACGACTCTGAATGAGCCATCTTGAACCTTAACCGCCGCAACTGAATCGGTGTAAGCCCATCCGGTAAGGTTGTGACGGAGAACTATATCAGCCTGTCCGTCGGGATTGAGGATGTCCTTGGAGGTTTGGTTGTTTGCTCCCGGAGCTTGAAGCGGAAAGATGTACATCCCGTCTCCTATTTCATCTCCCGGCTCGCCAGCCACGAGGAACTGGCCAAAAGATCCACCATAGTCCACCTGAAGATAGTCAGACAAAAACGTCTGAGCCTCGGGATCAGCTGAGGCGAAAAGCACCTCCACCGCATCCTGACTGGTCAAGAACAGGTTTCCGCCCCCGTCAAGGTAACTCATTAGATCCTGGAGGTCCTGGGTGGAAAAAATGGAGTCCCTCTTGACTCCGGTAAACCAGATTAAGATGGAATAAGCGGAAAGATCAGCCGACGGCCTGGCCTTTGCCTGCCTGTCCCATATGTCGTAGACCTCACCCAGTGAGTCCACTGCCGTCTGATAATATGAAATGTAATTGGAGTCACCACTGGTGAAATTGTCGTCGTCCACCAAAAGAATCTCGGTGGGACCGACGTCCGCCTCCTGTATCAAGTCGACGCAGTAGCTTCCCCCATCTCCGCACGTGTGAAGAGTGAAATCTACTTTTTTGGTGGGGAAGCCGGATGCTACGCTGAATTCTATCGGATCGGTGTAGTTATTCGCACTTCCGCCGGATGCGATGTCTCCTATGTTTGCCAAAGTGTCGGAGAAATTGATCCCCTCCGTATCTGCTGAGGCGACCACCCAAGCGGCACTCAGAGTCTTCCAGGTGTTGGAAAGAACAAAGTAGAGTTCTACCGTTTCTCCAGGTTCCGGCCTGCCGTCTCCATCCCCTTCGGCGTTGTCATCAAAGTAGAAGGTGTCTATAGCTAAGTTAGGTCTGGACCAAGTTACGTCCAGATTTGCGTACATAACTGAATCCGAGTCGGAGATATTCCAGACTGCCACCTGCGTGGAATTGTCATAGTAGTCCCGAGAACTGGGAGTGGTGGTATCATCGAAAGCTCTCTTAGCCAGGATTCCCGGGAAAGGGTCGTTTGCGTCTCCTGGGTCCGGGTTCGGGTAGTCGGGACAGTTCTCCAGCTCCCACAACCCATCCGCCTGTTCAATGGCGGTCTTCAGATGCGGAGAAGCCGGGTCACCGGGGCACCACTCAAGACTATTTCCGGACTGACCGATATCCACGTGGTATATCAGCAAGCCGCTTCCCGGCAGGTTGGAATCGAAACCGGTCTTCTGCCGGTTTTCTACCATGAAGAACTGATTGCCGCCCCCTCCGGACGTCCACAGCCTATAGGAAACGGGCGAGGTCTCTGCTTGAATTATCTCCACGTTGGTTTGATTGGACGTAACCGTGTCGACTTCCGACCATCCCAAAAAGTACTTGCAGTAGGCGCTGTGATGTGCCGGAGTCGCGCCGTTGTTGCTATAGCAGCCCATCGCCATCACAGTCCAGTAGCCGAGCCCGTCTGTGCTTAAGTCTGTATCGTACTCCTCCCAGCTGATTCCCAAAAAGTGTCCCCACTCGTGGCAGAAGACCCCAATATCGATCAAGGCGCCGCTTGAATGCACCTCCGGCTGCATGGTGTAGGAGGAAATGTAAATACTGTCCCTGATTTGCGTGCTGATCGCCCATCGGTGTGACCATATATCCCAAGCATCTCCAGTCTCCTCCGCTCCAGGGCCTGCATGCACAACCATCAGGCCATCAATCAACAAGTCACCATCATAGTCGAAGTCCGCGAAATTTACGTAAGGGTCAGCTTTAGCGAGTGCGTCCTCGACCAACTTCCGAGCATTGCGAGGATAAGAACCTAATCCATATGCCCCCGCGGTATAATAATTATAATTCGAGTCCACCCTCACCCACCCGTACACAGCTCCTTGAGGATCATGCTTTCCGTACGAGTTCTCCAGGTAATAGTCCCTGAAGCTGCC
>CAYGCR010000054.1:0-22631 GCA_964348415.1 uncultured Ignavibacteria bacterium
AGAGCAGAAAGGGAGCGCTCTTCTCCAACGATGTATCGTATCAAGAGATCTTCACCCCCAGCACCTATCCCAGCAGCCATGGGTATTTCGGCCCCTCCGGTGTGATTGTCACAGTCGATTCCATCGTCGGCGAGAACCTTTACGCCTACATTTATGTCCCCGCTCCGGATATCCTGTCCACCTTGCCGACGCAGAATGAACTAAACGTGCCTGCAGGCACCGATATTGCCATCACCTTCGATCGCCACATGGACGAAACGACCATTGACCAGTCGTCTTTCAGAGTCAACGCGATATCTACCGGTCCGCATGATGGAGTACTCAGCTACGACAGTTCCAGCAGCACGGTCACTTTTGATTCTTACGATGATTTCAGTGCAGGAGAGGCTGTAACCGTCGTTTTAACCGGCGATATCAAATCCTCTCAGGGGATTTTTGCGGAAAGCAGCTTTGTCTGGTCTTTCACCGTTGAGGTCAGCGACGAAAGCCCCGGCACCTTCGTCCCGGATTCGGTCTACTCGGTCGGCGAAAGCCCTTGGTCGGTTTTTGCAGCTGATCTTGACGGTGACGGCGACCCAGATATCGCAACTGCAAATGCCGCCTCAGACAACATTTCCGTTCTGTTGAACCAAGGAGACGGCAGCTTCGCCCCTCATTCGGTTTATCCGGTCGGCGGGGATCCCTGGTCGGTCTTTGCGGGTGATCTTGACGGTGATGGACACCTTGACCTGGTGACTGCCAATATGTATGACAACACTGTCTCGGTTTTGCTGAACAATGGAGATGGCACCTTTGCTCCCCAATCGGCCTATCCGGTCTATGAAAGCCCTGCCGGTGTCTTTGCGGCCGATCTTGACGGTGACGGCGACCTGGACCTAGCAACTGCAAATATATATTCCGACAACATCTCCGTTCTATTGAACAACGGAGACGGCACCTTCGCCCCCCAGTCGACATATGCAGTTGGCGATATGACTATGCCTGTGGCGGTCTTTGCTGCTGATCTCGACGGAGACGGTGACCTGGACCTGCAGACCGCCAATTATGGTTCCTACGATGTCGCAGTCCTGCTGAACCAGGGGAATGGGGCTTTCACGTTATCTTCGCTTTACCCGGTCGGCGATCTTCCCCTGTCAGTTTTTGCCGCTGATCTCGATGGTGACGGCGATCTCGACCTTGAAACTGCGAACTGTTATTCCCACAATGTCTCGGTTCTATTGAACAATGGAGATGGCACCTTTGGCACCCATTCAGTCTATCCAGCTGGTACTGGCCCCTGGTCGGTTTTTGCTGCCGATCTTGATGGTGATGAAGACCTTGACCTGGCAGTTTCAAGTGAGTTTTCCAGCGATGTATCAGTTCTTATGAATGACGGGGATGGTACTTTCACCCCTGATTCAGTCTATCCGGTCGGTGATGCGCCCTACTCAATCTTTGCTGCCGACCTTGACGGTGACGGTGATCTTGACCTGGCGACTGCAAATTATGGTTCTGATAATGTCTCAGTTCTGCTCAACCAGCTGCCTTTCATCTGCGGCGATGCCAATGATAACGGAGCGGTCGAGGCCGGTGATGTGGTCTACCTGATCGGCTACCTGTTCAGGTCAGGGCCTGCGCCGGAGCCAATGTGCGTGGGTGACGCTAATCTCAGCGGTGGTGTGGAGGCGGGGGACGTGGTCTACTTGATCAGCTATCTGTTCCGGTCAGGTCCAGCGCCCTCTCCCGACTGTTGCGCCAGGTGAGTAGCGGCAATAAAGATGAGGTAAAAAGCCTTAATCTGTCATTGCGAGGTCCGCCAAAGGCGGGCCGAAGCAATCTCTGTTTAGTTTTAGGAGGTCAGGAGCCTCACGCTCCTGGCCTCCTCAGCCCAGCGAGTACCAATCAGGCCGAATCTCCAACTCGACAGGTTCGGCCTTGTGGTGAGCGCAGTCGAACCACCGTTTTTTCTCTCCCCTGAATATTCAACTTCACTAAGTATAGACAAAGCCGAACCGCCCCTGGTGAGTAAAGCCGGACCATTCTTGTTCTCCCTGCTTGCCGAGCAAAATCTTCTTGACATCTGAGGGAACTTCATTACTATGTGAGTAGCGACCCTTACCAGCTGAGACCATTCGGGATTAGACTTCAGGGAGATCTCGCGGAGGGTATGAAAGTCTCTAGCTTCCCGGTTCAGACTTGAACCGATACGCTTTACGCTTTGAAGCTTTTGCATGAGATTCTGAACTCATTTCTTGATACCAAACTCTTAACATCTTTCCTAGAGGTGCATAATGCACAAAACAATTTTAACGGTTCTGTTGGGTTTGTTCTGGGCTGTGCCCGCATTTGCCCAGACTCCCCACGTTGTCTCCACCGCACCGGCACAGAATGAGCTTAACGTGCCGGTCTCCACCAACATATCGGTCACGTTCGATGTGGACATGGACGAGAGCACCATTAACAACTCCACCTTCGTGGTGAATGCCAGGTCTACAGGACTTCACGAAGGCACGATTACTTACGACGGTCCGAGTAAAACCGCAACCTTTGACCCCCTAGAGGATTTCGATGAAGGAGAAGTGGTCACCGTGGCGCTGACCACCGGGGTACAATCGTATGATGGGACTCTTCTGGACGCGGCCTATGTGTGGTCTTTCACATCACTTGTCGACGATGGTTCCGGTACCTTTACCGCCGACTTGGTCTATCCGGTTGGTGACCATCCTCGCTCGGTGTTTTCTGCCGATCTGGATGGGGATGGTGACGTGGACCTGGCGGTGGCAAACGAGTATTCCGACAATGTCTCAGTTCTGCTGAACAACGGGGACGGCACGTTTGCCCCCGATTCGATCTATGCGGCGGGTGATTATCCTCACTCAGTTTTTTCTTCCGATCTGGATGGGGATGGGGACCTGGATTTGGCGGTTGCAAATTACGGCACCCATAACGTCTCGATTCTGCTGAACAACGGGGATGGCACCTTTGCTTCCCATTCCGTCTATGCGACGGGTTACGGTCCTCTGTCAGTCTTTTCTGCTGATCTGGATGGGGACGGGGACCTGGACCTGGCAACTGCAAACGAATTATCCTACGATGTCTCGGTTCTGCTGAACAACGGGGATGGGACCTTTGCGCCCCATTCCCCCTATGCGACGGGTGACACTCCTTTCTCAGTCTTTTCTGCTGATCTGGATGGGGATGGGGACCTGGACTTAGCGGCTGCAAATTTCTATTCCGACAATGTCTCGGTTCTGCTGAACAACGGGGATGGCACCTTTGCCCCTTATTCAGACTATGCTGTGGGTTTGTATCCTCACTCAGTCTTTTCTGCTGATCTGGATGCGGATGGGGACCTGGACTTAGCGACTGCAAATTTCAATTCCGACAATGTCTCGGTTCTGCTGAACAACGGGGATGGCACCTTTGCCCCCCACTCCGTCTATGCGGTGGGTAACTATCCTGTCTCAGTCTTTTCTGCCGATCTGGATGGGGATGGGGACCTGGACCTGGCGACTGCAAATAAAGGTACCAACAATGTCTCGGTTCTGCTCAACAACGGGGATGGCACCTTTGCGCCTCATTCCGTCTATGCCGCGGGTGACGCTCCTGCCTCGGTCTTTTCTGCTGATCTGGATGGGGATGAGGACCTGGACTTAGCGGTTGCAAATACCGATTCCGACAATCTCTCGGTCCTGCTGAACAACCCCCGGCCCCATGTTGTCTCCACCTCGCCGGCGCAGAACGAGCTGAACGTGCCGGTCTCCACCAACATATCGGTCACCTTCGACTTGGACATGGACGAGAGCACCATCAACGAATCTACCTTTGTGGTGAATGCCAGGTCGACCGGACTGCATCCGGGCACGATAACTTACGACGGTCCGAGCAAGACCGCAACCTTTGACCCCGTAGAGGATTTCGATAAAGGAGAAGAGGTCACCGTGGCGCTGACCACCGGGGTACAATCGTATGATGGGACTCTTCTGGACGCGGCCTATGTGTGGTCTTTCACATCACTTGTCGACGATGGTTCAGGCACCTTTGCCGCCGACTCCGTCTATCCGGTGGGTGACCGTCCTCACTCAGTCATTTCTGCTGATCTGGATGGGGATGGGCACCTGGACCTGGCGGCTGCAAATTCGGAATCCGACAATGTCTCCGTTCTGCTGAACAAGGGGGATGGCACCTTTGCCACCCAATCTTTGTATCCCGTGGGTACGTATCCTTGGTCAGTCTTTTCTGCTGATCTGGATCGAGATGGGGACCTGGACTTGGCGACTGCAAACCAGTGGTCCGACAATGTCTCGGTTCTCCTTAACAACGGGGATGGCACCTTTGCTACCCACTCAGTCTATTCGGTGAGCATCTATCCTAACTCAGTCTTTTCTGCTGATCTGGACGGTGATGGGGATCTGGACCTGGCGACTGCGAGTGGTGGTCCCGGCAATGTCTCGGTTCTGCTGAACAACGGGGATGGCACCTTTGCCCCCCACTCCGTCTATGCGGTGGGCATGTATCCTGTCTCAGTCTTTTCTGCCGATCTGGATGGGGATGGGGGCCTGGACCTGGCGACTGCAAATGAAGGTACCAACAATGTCTCGGTTCTGCTCAACAACGGGAATGGCACCTTTGCCACTCAATCTTCGTACCCCGTGGGTACGTATCCTTGGTCAGTCTTTTCTGCTGATCTGGATTGGGATGGGGACCTGGACCTGGCGACTGCAAATGTTGGCACCGATGATGTCTCGGTTCTGCTGAACAACGGCGATGGCACCTTCGCCGCCCATTCGGCCTATCCGGTGGGTTCCTTTCCTGTCTCGGTCTTTTCTGTTGATCTGGACGGGGATGGGCACCTGGACTTGGCGGTGGCAAATTCGGATTCTCGCGATCTCTCGGTTCTGCTGAACAACGGGGATGCAACCTTTGCTACCCATTCAGTCTATTCGGTGGGCGTCTATCCTAACTCAGTCTTTTCTGCCGATCTGGACGGTGATGGGGATCTGGATCTGGCGACTGCAAATCAGTTCTCCGACAATGTCTCGGTTCTGCTGAACGAACCTGGAACCGGCGTGGAGACGACACCAGAACTTGTCCCAGCCCGATTTTCTTTGTCCCAGAACTACCCCAATCCCTTTAATCCGTGGACGGCGATCAATTACTCAGTCCCAACTCGCTGCCATGTGACCATCACCATATATAATCTTCTGGGACACAGAGTGAGTACCATCGTGGACGAGGTTAAGCCTGCAGGGAAATACACCACCTATTGGGATGGGAGAGACCAGGATGGCAGAGCACTGGCAACGGGCGTTTATTTCTACCAGATTAAAGCTGGCCATCTGACCGAGACGAAAAAGATGCTCCTTTTGAAATAGCGGTGGCGGTTGTAGGTCGGATATGTCCCGCCTAAGGCGGGATTGTCCGACGCATGTCCACCAATTCGGCAGAACCTCCGGCTTGAGAGGTCTGGCCGTATTTGATCCTGCAGCCTGTCCATCTTAATAAGCCGTCGTTGGAACTTGACAAATATGAAAAAGGCGGTATATTAACTTTAGTAATTGGAGAAAAGTAGACTAAGCGCGAATTTCCAAGTTGCTTTCGGCTGTTGAATCAAGCAGCAAGCTCGTTCGAATTTGCTGAAACTGGCTTTCGCATCGAGTGGAAGTGCCGATCTAATTACAAACCGGGAGGATTGAATGCCGCCAAAGGGAATGATTCATTGCCTGATAATAACCATTCTGTTCTCGTTCCTGATCACTGGAACTATATTTGCGGAAGGGCTGACAAGAGCTGACATTGAGGTTTTGAGGGAGCAGGGCAAGACCGAAGGTTGGACTTTTTCGGTTGGAGAGAATCCCGCCACCCAATATGACCTGGAAGACCTGTGCGGATTGGTGGTGCCGGAGGACTGGTGGGTCGGCGCAAAGTTTGACCCCTGCACGCCGACCAAGTCGTTGCCGCAAACTTTCAGTTGGTGTGATTCAGGCGGCTGTACTCCGGTTAAGAACCAGGGTTCCTGCGGAAGCTGCTGGGCGTTTGGGACGGTTGGCGCCTTGGAATGTAATGTCAAGATCAAAGACGGTATGACTGTTGATCTTTCCGAGCAGTGGCTGGTCAGCTGCAACCGTGACGGTTGGAGCTGCGGTGGGGGCTGGTTTGCCCATGACTACCACGAGTGGAAAACAGACCCCTGCGGCGGAACCGGAGCCGTCATGGAAGCTGACTTTCCATACGTTGCCTATGACGCTCCGTGCAATTGCCCGTATCCGCATGAGTATCTGATCGATGACTGGGCTTACGTCGGCAACGATTACACCATTCCGCCGGTGAGCGCCATCAAGCAGGCCATTCTCGACCATGGCCCGGTATCGGTTGCGGTTTACGCCAACTCAGCCATGCAAGCTTATACGGGCGGAATATTCAACGGCTGTGGAACTGGTACGGTCAATCACGCCGTGGTTCTGGTCGGCTGGGACGACAATCAGGGTACCAGCGGTATCTGGATTATGCGCAATTCATGGGGACCCGGGTGGGGTGAGGGCGGGTACATGCGCATTCCGTACGATTGTTCAAGTATCGGCTACGCCGCCTGCTACGTGAACTATGCAGGCCAAGTATCCCTCAGAATAAACCTCCCCGACGGTGTTCCGGAGATCATCTCTCCCGGTGTGCTCACAATCATCACGGTAGAGATTGAAGAGGCCGGCGACACGTATGTGCCCGGCTCCGGTCTGCTCCACTATCGTTACGATGGCGGGATGTATCTTACCTCGTCCCTGACCGCTCTGGGCGAGGATCTGTACCAGGCCACCTTGCCCGCAGCAACCTGCCAGGACACGCCAGAGTACTATTTCAGTGCTCAGGGCGCCGTTTCAGGAACCGTGTATAACCCCGACCATGCTCCTGCCACTGTCTACTCCTCTCTGGTTGGAGAGCTCACCACCGTGTTCTCTGATAACTTCGAGAGCGATCTCGGTTGGACCGTAGAGAACGATCCTTATCTTACTGATGGTGCCTGGGAGCGGGGCATACCTGCCGGCGGCGGCGAACGTGGTGATCCCCCCACCGATTATGACGGCTCAGGTAACTGCTATCTCACCGATAACGAATATGGCAATTCCGACGTCGATGATGGAATCACCTGGCTGATCTCCCCCACCTTTGATTTGAGCAGCGGCGCTGATGCTCAGGTTCATTATGCCTTGTGGTATACGAACAACTTCGGGAACGATCCAAACAACGATCTGTTCAAAGTCTACGTCTCGAACGACAATGGCTCAAGCTGGACTCTGGTTGAGACGGTAGGGCCCGTCACCTCTGAAGGGTGGAAAGAGCGCAGCTTCATGGTTGGCGACTTTGTGACGCTCACTAACCAGGTTAAGGTTCGCTTTGAGGCCTCAGATTTGAATGCTGGCTCTGTCGTGGAGGCGGGCATTGATGATTTCCGGGTTTCGCTGTTTGACTGCGGTGGCATTGTGTGCGTGGACGGTGACGGTGACGGCTACGGTGACCCGGGTCACCCGGAAAACCAATGTCCGGACGACAATTGTCCCCTGGTTTACAACCCGGACCAAGAGGATGCCGACGGTGACGGCATAGGCGATGCCTGTGATAATTGCACAGACACTGACGGGGATGGATACGGCGACCCCGGCTTCCCGGCCAGCACCTGCGATCTTGATAATTGTCCGGCTCTCAGCAATCCTGATCAGGCAGATGCCGACGGTGACGGGACAGGAGATCTTTGCGACAGTTGCACCGATACGGATGCTGACGGCTTTGGCGATCCTGGGTTTCCTGCCAATACCTGCGAGCCTGATAATTGCCCAACCGCACACAATCCCGACCAGCACGATTCTGACGGGGACGAGATAGGCGATGCCTGCGATGAATGCACTGATACCGACGGCGACGGTTATGGCAACCCGGGATTTCCCGCAAACACCTGCGACGAAGACAATTGTCAGTTTACCTACAATCCGAATCAGGAGGATTCCGACGAGGACGGCAAGGGTGACTCCTGTGATCTCTGTCCCTATCATCCGAATGATGACTGCTGCAATCCGGCTGCCATCAATGTGCCCCCTCAGGTCACTTCTCCCGCCAGCGTGATGGCGACTCCATCTCCTGACGTTCCGTTTGTCTACCTCGCCACTGCCTCAGATGCAAACTGCGACGGATCAGAACTTGGCATAAGCTTTTCCGACGTTCCATCCTGGTGCAGCATCTCAGGTGATAGTCTGTCCGGGATGGTGGGCTGCGATTATGCTGACACCTCGTTTAAGGTGACGGTCTCAGACGGCACCGCAAGCCATACTCTGGTGGTGTCGGTAAAGATAGATCATTCAAATGAGCCTCCGTCAATAACACCCGTCGAAGATACGGTCTTAGTCGAGTTCCTGGAGAACTTCATCTACTATCCGGCCATAGTGGACCCTGATGACGACACTCACCTAATCACGTATCTGGAGTACCCCAGCTGGTGTTCGGTTCAAAACGACTCCGTTTACGCGATTGCCCCCGAAGCGATATCCTTGGAAGCCTTGACTGTAACCGCTAAAGACTACTGCAATGCTGATACTCTGTCCTTTGCTGTCTGGACCTATCTGCGCGGAGACTGCAGCGGAGACGGAGTGGCTGACGCCGGGGATATTGTCTGTTTGGTAAACTATTTGTTCAAAGCTGGTACCGCTCCTGATCCGATGGAAGCCGGCGATGCTGACTGCGACCACACAGTGAGTTCTGGGGACGTGGTGCATCTCATAAATTACCTTTTCCGCAACGGTCCGGAGCCCGGCTGCCCGTAAAGCAAGAGTTGTCATAGTTAATAAACGAAAGAGGCCCCAGTTGGGCCTCTTTTTTACATGCATGGTTTGGGCCGTCGGAGCGGGCCGTCCTGAGTACTGCGACTCTCCGTCAACAGGCCCGGCAAACATGCCTCTCACGGCTCCTGGGCGCCTCGCATGAAGAAGCAAAATATTGCCGCAAGGCTCAGTAGCCGCAGGTCACTCAGATTATAATTCACTTCAGTAATGGGTTAGGCATCTACACGTGCTTATTTCCAAGGCCTGCCTGGGATCGTTGATAAAGCCGGATCATTCCCAGAGGCAGATTGAAACGGGGACTCTTTTGGCATCTCGTTCGTATTCCTCTCCAAACTTCTTCCGACAGAACTTCTCTTCGTCAATCGCATGCAGGTAGAAGAAGGTAATAGCGAGTGCTCCAAGCAGCACAATGAAGCAGTTCTGAGAAGTCAGCATGAACCCAGCATTGAAAAGCATGTAGGCAAGATATTGAGGATGCCGAACAACAGAGTAGAAACCTCGATCTACAACCACTGAGGTGTTCATATAACTTTTGCCTTTTTGCACTCGGCCGTATTTTCGAAGGGTGAATATAGGAAGGAAGGCCAGAACGATCGCCCCTATCAGGATTGCCACTCCTATTCTATTAAGAAACAGTATCCGGCCTCGCTGGAGAAAACGATCCAGAACCAGAAGCAGGAAGGTGAACGCGCCCGCGATCCAGTCAAGAATGTAAGGCTTTCCGTGCTCTTCTTGTTGCATGGTCATCATCACTCGTAGAAGGGCTCATGGCCCCGATCAAGTCTTGTGTAGGGGATCGATTCATCGAACCCCAAGCCTTGTGGGCCGCATGAATGCAATCTCTGAAACAATCTTCGGGCAGTCAAAATGCACAGGCCCGCCTACCTCTGGGCTGAATCTTCCCATTCAGCGTAGAGTTCTTCTAATCTTTTCGATAAGTCTTCTTTCTCCTTGTTCAGCTCCAAAAGCTTCTGCCAATCGGTATAGACCTCCTCGGTAGCAACCAGATAATCTATCTCCTCGATTTTCTGCTCAATCTCGGTAATGTCCTTCTCTATCTGAAACAAGCTTCTTTTTTTGACTTTGGTCTCGGTTTTCTTCGTACGGATTTGTTGTTTCTTCTGCCGTCTTTTAATCTCCAGAATCTTTTGCCTTTTTTCCCTCTGCTCTCTTTTTTTCTCCTCATAGTAGGAGTAATTTCCCAGATATTCTTTCAGCGTTCCGTTCTCGAAAGCATAGATCCTGTTTACCATTTTATTGAGAAAATACCGGTCATGCGAGACAACCAGAATCGTCCCGCCGAATTCTGCCAACGCACTCTCCAGGACTTCTCTGGAGGCGATGTCCAGGTGATTGGTAGGCTCGTCTAAGATGAGAAAGTTGGGCTTGGACAAGATCAGCTTTGCCAGAACCACCCGGCTCTGTTCTCCACCGCTGAAACTTTTGACCTTCCGGAAGACATCATCGCCCCGAAACAGGAATCTTGCCAGATAGTCACGCATGTCAGCCAGCAGGATCCGGGGACCTGCTTTCCATACCTCATCCACAACGGTATTCTCCACGTCCAGTCCCTGGTGCTCCTGATCGTAATAGCCCACATCCAGATTGGAACCGACTTTGGCCTGTCCGCATGTTGGGTTTACATCTCCCATAAGTATCTTCAAAAACGTGGTCTTGCCGCAGCCATTGGGACCGATCAAACCTACACGATCGTATCTTTCGATGGAAAAATTAACGTTTCCAAACAGATGCTTGCCGTCGAACTCCTTGCTGAGATTCTCCGTCCACACAAGCGCTCTGGAAGTACGCTGAGTTGGAGAGAAGGAGATCTTTATCTTCTTGGGTTTGGTCTTGGGTTTCTCCAACCTCTCCAGTTTCTCTAACGCTTTTCTCCGGGATTGCGCCTGCTTGGTTTTTTGTCCGGCTATGTTTCTGCGGATGAAATCCTGGGTGCGAAGGATGTATTCCTGCTGCTCTTCGTATTCCTTTTGAGCTTTTACCAGCCTTTCAGCCTTTTGCACCACGTAGGACGAGAAATTCCCCACAAATCTGGTTACGACATGATCCTCAAGCTCCACCACCTCGTGAATCACTCGATCGAGAAAATATCGGTCGTGGGAGACAACTATCACAGTTCCCAAGAATTCAGACAGATATTCCTCCAACCATTCAGTTCCCTCGATGTCCAGATGGTTGGTGGGCTCGTCCAGCAAAAGAAGATTCGGTTCCGACAAAAGAACAGATGCTAACGCTGCTCGGTTTTTCTCGCCGCCACTCAGTACGTTGACGCTTTTGTCAAAATCATCTTTCTTAAAACCCAATCCATATAGCACGGTTTCGATTTTGTTCTCGTAGCTGTACCCGCCTTTGCTCTCGTATTCCAGTTGCAGCTGGCCATACCGCTCCAGCAACTTTTCCGGGTTACTTGCTGACGACATTTCCAGTTCCATCTCCCGTAGCCTATCGTGGAGATTCAGCATTTCAGAAAAAGGTTTAAGCATCTCGTCAAAAAGGGTGAGATCATCCTCTAGCTGGTATTCCTGGCGCAGAAAAGCCCATCTCACCTGCCTACTCCTGGTCACCTCTCCCCTGTCCGGATCAAGCTCACCGGTGATTATTCGGAAAAGGGTAGTCTTTCCAGCTCCGTTCGATCCTAAAAGCCCGATCTTTCTTCCTTTCTCGATCTGCCAGGAGATGTCCTTCAGAACCGGATTGGTGCCATAGGATTTGGAAACATTCTTCAAGCTCAAAAGCGTCATCTGTTCTTCACCTCTGCCCGAAACTCGCAGAATCAGCTCGCATGTCGTTACAATAACATGCATACGCAATTCAGTCAATACCGTTGTTTACATCCAAGGGGCTGACGGTTCAGACTAGGTCGCCGATGAAAAGGGCTGAACCTGAATCCAGGTCACCCTGTGAGCCAGCTGTTGGGGGGGAGATGCATCTCAAGAACGAGTGACTCTTGCGGTGATATTAGGGATAGCTGAGAAATTCAGGCCGGATGAATGCAGCCCACACGTTATATGACCGAAGGGCAGATATGGCAGGCAGGACTTCTTATCCTAACTCTTGTCTTGAGGGACTATATCTTTCTTTCTGCTCCTCGCCAGGAACATCTCAAGGGCCAGAAGACCGAAAGCTATCCACAAAAATGTCTTCCAGAGCTCCTTGCCATGGCGCGACCGCAGGATCGATTCCTCTATATCGTCACCCGGCTCGATGTGAATGAGACTCAGACCCTCCAACTTCTGTTCGATCTCTGAGATCTCTATCTTCTCCGGGTCCGAGTCTTTGGGATCGATATTCACCGCGAACCGCTCCACCACCTCTCCTCTGGCGGACGAAGGGGTGGAAGCCCTTATATCATATATCCCCGGTAAGTCGGCACCGTCTATCTTAAGAACAAGCTTGTCGGTCTGAAAGAACGGTTGCAATGCCGTCTTTCTCATGTTCGGGTTGAACAGTTCGACTTCCTCTCCGGCTAAGTCAGCGGGTAGCTCTCGTGTTATCCTTGACCCCACCAGAATCTCCTCATCCAGTCTGGAAAGATCAGAGGCAAGATATTCGACCGCTCGGTTGATCAGCGGAACGAAGAAGGGGTGTATAACCAGATCGCCCTGACTCTCGTCTACTGACGCTGCCAGAAGCAGCACTTTGCCTGCTCCATAACTCCTCTCCATAAGTGCCGGCTGTCCCACATTGAAACGAACGATGGTTTTGACATCCCGGCCCTCCGGCAACTCGAAAATGGAGTGAAATTTTATCAGTGGGAATCTATCTTTCCCCACGTCCCGATAAACCTGGAAAATGGGATGATCCAGATTGATCCTGTCGAAGCTAAAGAAACCACTCACGTTCTTGGTGGATTGAAGCGGGTCTTTCAGACTCAGATTGAAGAATCGTTTGAATAGCTGATTCGAGTAAAACTCGGGATCGATATTATCTCCCAGAATGAAGAAGACGCCTCCCCCCTTCTGAACGAATCTTTCCAGATTGGCAAGCTGAACCTCGGTCAGTCGGGAGAGATTGGACAGGATAATTGCCTGGTACTTGCTGAAATCAATACCTGACAGCGATACCTTGGTTATATGGGCGACCTCCTTGTCGGCATCCTTTGCATCCCGTGGATTCAACGCCAATCCCAAATGGCGGGTGTCTCTCTCCGTTTCTCCAACCAAGAGGACAGGGATCTTCTCTGGAATTCTGAAAGCAAAATACCTGCGGTTGTCCACCAACAGATCGTCATCGGTCAGTTCAAAAAACCCGGCGTGAATTCCGGCCTCCTCAACAGTTGGCGTGAATTTTACTGTAGACTTTCCATCTTTGTCAATGTCCGTGTCGGTCTGGCTCACCCTCTTCCCATCCAGGTAGAGCCCTATCAAAAGGTTCCTCGCGGGCTGACCGGTGAAATTAGCAACTTTGGCTGTAATCTGGAATGGCTTACCTTTCTCTATTAACTGATTCCCGAAATTGATCTCCTCGATTACCAGGTTCTGTTTCTCGGGCGGAGCGACATCCACCAAGTAGAGCCTGCCTTTCCGCTCTTGAGGCGAAAGAAAACCCCGAGGCAGATCAAGCCATCCTGATTTCTCCGTGTCGGTGACAAGATAAATCTCCTGGTTTAGATTCTTTGAGTCGCCCAGAATTCGGTAGGCTGACTTCAAGGCCTCTCCCACACCGGTATTCTCGGCGGAGAGTCGAGCTTCCTCGTCCAAGTACCGTATCAGATTCTTGAAATCGTGCGTCGGCTGAGAGGTGACGAGCCTTGGCCGCGAGGCGAACGAGACCAAGCTGGCTTCGTCACCTTCCTTGAGCTGCTGGAGTATGCTTTTCGCTCTGTTTTTTGCCAGCTTGAAAACCGGTCCGTCTTTGGTCTCATAACCCATGCTGTAAGAATTGTCCAGAAGGACGACTACGGAGGTCTTGGCATGTGCTCCTACCTTTGTGGCAAATCCTCCTCTTATTGCAGGTCGAGCAAAGGCCGCCACAACTAAAAGGATTATCAAGCTGCGAATTATGAGAAGAAGATATTCCTTGATCTTAACCCTTCTCATCCTGGTCTTCTCCAAAGACCTTAAGAACAGAAGGGAGCTGAAGGAGATCTTTTTCACCTTCTGCCGGTTGAATATGTGAATCAAGAGCGGAAACAGGACCGCGACCCCTGCCGCAAGAAGTATTATGGGATTAAGGAAATTGAACATCGCTCCCCGGTAGGCTCGTCCGAGAGTTATCCCGAAGGGAACATTTCGGATTCGCGTATTTTTTTGTCTGATTCAGCCTTTTAGCAACCACCTCTACATGGACTTCAGAAGCTCCTCTGCCTGCCTCCTCTCATCGAATCCTGAAGGCAGGCTCATAACCTCACGTAAAAGGGCTTTGGCTCTCGGGGTATCATCTTTCCTCTGATATGCTTTCCCCAGGGCTAGAAGCACCCTGCCGCGATACAGAGGCCTATCTTCCAAAAATTCCGCTATCTTAAGAAAATTGATTGCCGAGTCTACTTCTCCCACGTTGAAAAACGACTCACCCAATTCAAGATACGGAATGGGCCTGTCTGAAAATTCGATGACGAAACGTCTGGCATAAAAAAGCGCTTTCTCGAAGTTTTCTCGGGCCTGGTCCGGCTTGTCAAGCTTCCCGTAGATATTTCCCAGACCGGAGTAAATCTCCACTCTGGTTTGACTTCCAGGATCAAGCTTCTCCGCTCGTTCCAGGTGTTCCTTGGCAGACAGCGGGTCGCCTTTGACAAGCTCCAGGCCGGCCAGCTTCACGTAAGATTGGACCGAAGTGGAATCCAGCGAAACTACCTTCCGGTAGTAGCTTTTGGCCTTATCATACTCGCCCTTGATACCCTTTATATTACCCAATATATGAAGGTACTCCAGGTTCAGGGTGTCTCGGGAGAGCACCTCCTGATAATACTTCTCCGACTGATCGTAATCCCCCTTGAGATAATACACGTAGGCCAGGCTGCGAAGGATTCCGGGGCGTCTACCGAAGAGCTTCAACATGTCGCCATACAATTCTACGGCCTCGTCGTAATGACCGTTCTTCATCTTTACCGCGGTCATATAGTAAAAGTCCGCTATAGTGTCCCGGTAGGTTTGGAGGAGGGAGAGCCATTCCTCCTCCAGGGAAGCCAGGCTCTTGTGATATAACTCCTCTATTGCCTGCTCCAGAGAAAGGTCGGTCGCCTTTTCATAGAGAAGTTTGAATTTATCCAATGTGTAGGTTTTGACCAAGAATCTTACGAAGGAACACGACTCCCAGAAAGCCACGTCTTTTGGTTGCCTTCTGTAATCCTTGGCTATGGTAATCATCTTTAAGGGAATCCACTTGTTGGCCGCAATTAGTTTCTTCGTAAAGTGGTGCGACAAAGAAAAGTAACCTCCTATCCCTTCTGCTAGCATGGGAGGGGCATAACCCCATAATCTGTAAAACAGAAGGAAACCCACTCCAGGGGAGTCCAGGCTTCTGTCGAACAGACTGTAGATGGCATAGATTTTATTTCTCACCGGATCGAGGCCGATATCAAATCGGTCATCCCAGACTATTTCATTTGCTCGACACGGCAGAAGAAAGTACTCCATCCTGTCCATTGCCGGCTGGGTGAACCCGAAGGTCTCACGGAAACGTCTGTATTCGCTCTCACCGTGTCCCTTGATGTGCGACCAGTGCAGGTCCGCAAGGGAGTTTAAGATAAATCGGAAGAAGAAGTGTGAGCTGGGTAGCTCCTCCCACTCCTCGCTCTCTTTGTCCCGAGTGTTCAGGCCACATGCGGACTCGGCAATCTCGGCTATCTTCGGAGTCAGGTGTATTCTGTAAGCCCTTCCTGGCTTGGCTTGTACCTCGGCAAAAAGGAAGGTTTTTCCCGTCTTTACCCACTCTTCCCGAAGAACGGCCTGTGGCTTAGGAGGCAGGGTTATCAGATCCAGGTAAAGCATCACCTCTTCACTGTCCACTATGGTGGCCACGACGGACAAGCTGAAATTCGCTTGGAAGGAAGTCCTCTCTTGTCCGTTTAGAAGCTCGATTTGTTTCTGGTCGATAAGCTCAAAACTCGCACTGTCATCTGCAATGCCCTCCTCCACCCTGATATCCAAGAGTACGCCGGACGCACCATATGAAAAGCTTGGCCCCATGGTCGACAGCAGAGCCAAAAGGATTAAACTCGGTTTGAATTTAATTTGTTTCATGTTTACCTCAAATGATTTGAGTCTTGGAGATAGGATCGTGGTTAGCCAATTCATTGGGCTCCATAATTTAGGTCATGAGATAGGAAGTCATTTGACCAGGCTTCGGAGCACGTTCAGATTTCTCACATCCCTTGCCGTTCCTCCTTCTTTGGGAGTCTCCAGAATCTTGGGAATCCTCTCCCATCTTTTATCAGTCATCAACAGACGAAATCCTTCTAATCCGATTTTTCCCTCACCGATGTGTTGATGCCGATCCACCCTGGAGCCTAAATCTTTTAGCGAGTCGTTCAGGTGAATGACCTTGAGCCTGGAAAGCCCGATAACTCTGTCAAATTCCTTGAAGGTAGCCTCATAAGATTTCTTGCTGCGAATGTCATATCCGCCAGCGAAGGTGTGGCAGGTGTCATAACACACGCCCAGGCGGTCACTATCTTTCACCTGCCGGATTATTTCCACCAGGTGCTCAAAACGATGGCCTATGGCGCTTCCCTGGCCAGCGGTGGTCTCTAAACAGATTTTTACCTTGAATCCTTTGGTCTTCCCGTGGAGCCAATCAATCGACCGGGCGATTTTTCTGATCCCTTCCTTCTCTCCGCTGCCCAGATGCGAACCAGGGTGCATAACTAGATACGGCAGGCGAAGCAACTCAGCCCGCTGCAACTCGACCAGCATGGACTGTAAGGACAAATCGTAAACTTCTTCTTTAGGAGAGGCTAAGTTTATCAGATAGCCGTTGTGCCCTACCACTGGAGATATCTGGCTCTCTTTCTGATTCTCGAAAAACTTCTGCACGTCCTGCGGTGTAAGCTCCTTAGCTTTCCACTGATTGTTGTTCTTGGTGAAGATCTGAATGGTGGTGCACTCTAACTCTTTTCCAAACAGGAGAGAGTTGAAGACACCCCCTGAGATAGACATATGAGCACCTATCAACAACCTTTCTCCCATAAGCTCTCAGCCTTCTTCCCATTAATGGCGAATCGGCACCGGACAGCTAACCACTCGCCTCCTCTTAATCCGTTGACAGGGCATCCTACCACAGTCTTTGCCTCTTGCTCAGATAGGAAAACAACGCGTAATCAAAGGGGACAGACGTGTCCAGAAGGACATAGTCGATCAGGCTTTCCCGACACTCGAGGGTATACTTGTTGACCAGTGCATCGAATCTTTCGGTGTATTCCTTTCTAATCTGCCAGGGGGAGGTCATAAGCTCTTCATCTGTCTCCAGATCCTTGAAAATGGCAAGCTCAGGGAAGGCGAAGGTGCGCTCCTTCGGGTCCAGCACCTGGAATACTATGACCTCGTGTTTCTTGTGACGAAAATGCTTGAGGCCATTAATCACCTTGTCAGGATCATCAAAAAGGTCTGAGATCAGGATGATCAATCCCCGCCTTCTTATCCTTTCCGCCATCTCATGCAGGGCAGAGCTGATGTTGGTGGTCTGGGAAGGCTCCAGTCGATCCAATTCCTGCAGGATGACGTGCAGGTGGCTTCGCAAGGCGGATTTGGGGGGAATGTACCTTTTTATCCCGCGATCAAAGAGGACCAATCCTACCGAATCTCTTTGCTTCAGCATCAAGTAAGAAAGGGCGGCGGAAAGATAACGGCTATACTCCAGCTTGTTTACGCCGCTGGAGCCGTATCCCATAGAGCCCGAGGTATCCACCAGGAGATAGGCTTTCAGGTTGGTCTCCTCCTCGAACTCCTTGATGAAGAACCGATCTGTCTTAGCATAAACCTTCCAATCCACGTTCTTCAGAGGGTCGCCAGGCATGTACTGCCTGTGCTCGGCAAACTCCACGGAAAATCCGTGATAGGGACTCTTATGCAGGCCGGCAATGAACCCCTCCACCACCAATCTGGCTTTGATCTCCATCCCGGACAACTTGGAGACCACATCCGGCTTTAAGAACCTGCGATAATCTTCTGGCATTACTCTGTTACCTTTCTGACAGAATTCCGTTTTGGCGCCTGGCAGACTCCCCACCCTGCTGAAACGAGACTCTTGCGTTCAACTATCGGGATGGCCTTAGGCGCCAGGTCAAGGCATAGATTCCCTCTCCTTGATTTTCCGTTCCAAGACGTCTCCGAATTCGGATCGCAAGCTCTTCAGAAACTTGACTTCCTCCTGCGCTTTTTCAACCTCCCCTTTATAAAGATAAGCCAAGCCCAGATTATAGTGAGCTTTTGTATCATAGTAGTTCAGTTCCATCACCTTCTTGAAATGATCTATGGCCTTATCATAGTCTTCCTGGCCCAAGAAAACCGTTCCGAGATTCGTATGTGCCTGCGCTAAGTTCGGGTTGAGTTCGAGTGCTTTCTGATATTCTTCTATTGCTTTTTCTGGTTCGCCCGCATTCTGATGTCCAAATCCCTTTTTGAAATGTTCCTGCGCCTGTTCCTCCTTGCTGGCACAACTTACGAATCCGAAGATTAGGAACAGAAGCAAGAATCTTTTGAAAAGGTCTCCCCACCTCATAAGAATCTCGCTTTTTGAGATTTTAACTCTTCTGAGCCTCGGGTTTGACGTCCTCCCTGAGTCTTGGCTTTACTTCTCGCTTGATCAAACTCCATTTTCGACCTCGCCGAGCACTGCCAGATATAGAGAGCGGGCCTCGCCGCAATGAATATCAGATCGGTCCAAGCACCCGTTCATATATTCTACTTGATTTAGCGTTTCTGGATTTGGATTTGTAATTAGCTTAAGCTCAATACTTTTTATGGCCTGATTGGTTCACGTATCGGTTCCGGGGATCACGGAATATCCCTGTTATGATCTTAGCCTTCGTTTTCTTTGCGACGCCCAGGCCTAAACAGTAAGGCGATCAAGAAACTGGTCCCCGAGACCAGAATGATTGTAGCTCCGGATGCCAGATTCAGAGCAGCCGAAAGCCATAAACCGGCGAAGGTGAAAACGATCCCCAGAAGGATGGAGAGTTCCATCATCTTCTTAAGGTTGTGAGTAAACCGGGCGCTGATAGCAGCCGGAATAGTTAATAGAGCTATTACCAGGATGATGCCGACGATCCGTATCAACACCACCACGGTCAGGGCGATCAGACACAAAAGAAGGAGATACAGCTGTCCCACCGGAACGCCCACCACTGTGGCGAACTCTTCGTCAAAGGAAAAAGCCAAGAACTCTTTGTAGAGCAAAGATACCATCACGATGATGATCAAGCACAAGACCAACATCACGATTATATCAGAAAACGGCACCGTCAGGATATTTCCAAACAGGTAGCCAAAAAGATCAGGAGCATAACCGGGAGCCAGACCGATGAATATGACACCTAACGCCATTCCTATGGCCCACAGGATGCCAATGGCGGTGTCCTGTCGCAAGCCGGTCCACCTACTCACCCCTCCGATACTCAGTGCGGAGGCAAGCGAAAAAAACAGTGCCCCCCAGATCGGGTTTATTCCCAAAAGATATCCCAGCCCGATGCCACCAAAGGCAGCGTGGGAGATTCCGCCGCTGACGAAGACAATTCTGTTTACCACCACGTAAGGACCTATAATTCCGCACACCACGCTGGCCAATATCCCTGCCATCAGGGCGTTTCTCATGAATTCAAATTGTAAGAGCTCTATCACTTTCCCCTCTCGTGCTTCTTCAGTACCCGGTGCGGCACTCCATGGGCGATCAGCTCTACGGGACATCGGTATATCTCCACCAGCTCCTCAGCTTTTATCTCCTTCGAATCGTGGTAGAACAGCCTTCGGTTAAGGCAGGCGATCTTGTCTACGTATATGGAGACGGCGCCGATGTCATGCGACACCAGAACTATCGCCATCCTCTGCTTTAATCCTTCCAGCAGCTCGTAAAATCCACTCTGCATGGGTACGTCAACGCTAGCCGTGGGCTCGTCAAGCACCAGCAATCTTGGTTCGCCCACCAGTGCACGGGCCAGAAGCACCCTTTGCTGCTGCCCTCTGGAGAGTTTACCTACCTGCCGGTCCCCGTAGGGAATCATCCCCACGGTCTTCAAAGCATCTTCGGTTATGTCCTCATCACTCCGGGTATATCTTTTAAAAAGTCCTCTGTGCCTGTATCTTCCCATCAACACAACTTCCCGGACGCTAACTGGAAACTGAAAATCGAACTGGCTGTGCTGAGGAACGTAGCCAACGAGCCTCCTGCTCCTCTCCGGCGTTTCACCGAAGACGGTGACCTCGCCTTTACTTGGACTGGTCAGCCCGAGGATGACTTTTAGAAGGGTCGTCTTTCCTCCCCCGTTCGGACCTATGATCCCCAGAAACTCCTGTTGATATAGGGACAGATTTATTCCTTCCAACACCACCAGGCCGTCGAAATCCACCCACACGTTCTGCAGCCTGGCAATCTCCTCTGAACCCATCTTTCACCTCAGAGCGCGAGCCAACCGGTCCGCCACGTTCTGCATATTGGATATGTAGTTTTGGGGTAAAGGATCAAGGAACTCGGCGTAGCCGCCTATCTCTCTGGCGACGGTCTCCGCACCTTTTGTGGCAAGCTGCGGCGAAACAAATACGACCCCGGTGTTCAATTCTTTCGCCATCTCCACGATATCCCTGATCCGTTCGGCCCTTGGCTCTTTCCCCCCTTGCTCTATCGGTATCTGCTCTAAATCGTAATCTTTAGCAAGATAACCCCAGGCGGGATGGTAGGCGATGAACCTTCTGTTCTTGATTCTTTCGAATTTCTCTTTTGTGTATCTGTCTATCTCATCCAACTCATCTAAGTACTCATGCAGGTTTGCTTTGTAGTATTCACTGTTAGCCGGGTCGAGTTTCTCCAAACCCTCACAGATATTCCTTACCATCTTCTTGGCATTCAGCGGCGAAAGCCAGACGTGGGGATCTTTTCCTATGAGTTCAATTCCCTGAGAGCTGTTAACGACCATCATGTCTTCATTGATCTGGATGAGCTTGTCTATCCAGACCAGTTCAAACTCCACACCCGAGCCTGCCTTGATGAGCATCTTGGCCTTGCTCACCTCCTTCAGTTGATCCGGTTTGGGCTCGTAGGAGTGGGGGTTGGCTCCGGGCGGAACCATAACCATAACCTCGATCTTGTCCCTTCCGATGTGCTGAGCAAAATCGGCCAACGGAAGAATGCTGACGACTACTCGTATTTTGTCCGGTTTCCTGTTCTCTTCCACGCAAGAGGACGTTACCGAGAGGATAGCTGCAGAGAGGGCGAAGATCAAGATTAAGGGTTGCTTATCTTTCTGCCATGTCATTGTTTCCTGCGGGTATCTTTAGATCCTGATAATTTCCTTTTTCCAAGCAGGAGGTGCGATCATCTCTGGTGAAATCGTGTTAAGATCGGAGAGCTGGCTTTTCGCTTCGTGGAAATCCGGTGGTACATTTCTGCTCTGCCATACTTCTCACGGCGGGACGCCGTATCACAAAGCAGACTATATCAACTACCGTTGGGGGACTGATTCACTCCTCCTTCACGTCATTCAGCAGTTTTTCTATGATATCCAGAGTACCTACTCCGTCTGCTTCCGCGTTGAACGAGGTGACGATGCGGTGCCTCAAGACCGGCCTGCTTACTGCCTTGACATCCTCTGTGGATGGAGTATACCTGCCGTCCAAGATTGCTCTGGTCTTTGCACCCAGGGTCATGTATTGCGAAGCCCGCGGTCCCGCCCCCCAGTTGACCCAGTTTCTGATGTACGGACATGAATTGTTCTCGTGGGGCCTGGTGCTTCGGGCAAGCCTGACCGCGTAGCTTACCACATGATCTGACACCGGCACCCGGCGAGCAAGCTGTTGCAGTCTCACGATCTCCTCACCTCCCATCACCCTGTCCAGATCCTGAGTGTAAGCGCTGGTGGTGGACTTGACGATCACATTTTCCTCCTCCTCGGAAGGATAGTCTACGTAGATATTGAACATGAAACGATCCAGCTGGGCTTCGGGAAGCGGATAGGTTCCCTCCAGCTCAATGGGATTCTGGGTAGCCAACACGAAAAACGGCTCGGCCAACGTGTACGTTTCCCCTCCGGCAGTCACCTCATGTTCCTGCATCGCCTGCAAAAGCGCCGCCTGAGTCTTGGGTGGCGTGCGGTTTATCTCGTCCGCCAGCACGATGTTGGCAAAGATCGGCCCTTTTATGAATCTGAAGGCTCTCTCGCCCGTACTTACGTTTTCCTCGATGATCTCAGTGCCGGTGATGTCGGACGGCATCAAATCCGGCGTGAATTGTATACGATTGAATTTCAGATCCAGTATTCGTGATATGGTGGAAATCATTAAGGTCTTCGCCAGTCCCGGCACACCGATCAGAAGACAGTGCCCGTTGGACAAAAGCGCAATCAAGAGCTCGTCGATCACCCGCTCCTGCCCCACGATCACTTTCTGTATTTCATTTTTTATCTTGTTGCGGGCCTCATTTAACTTCTCCACCGCCTCTAAATCCCTTTTCTCCGTCATGAATTCCTCCAAAGCCTTTTACAATCAGAACGGATGATGTTTCCAAGAACTTTGTCGGTTTTTCAATCCGCCGCTCTTTTTCGGGGAACCGAACTTCGGCAGCCTTATCTAAGTTAAACAAAAAGCAGTCTAATGTAAACGTTTTATTTTCGCTCTGCCCAAGCGCATACTGTCAAGCTAATTGTGTAAATTGGTGATTGGGCAC
>CAYGCR010000055.1:0-22106 GCA_964348415.1 uncultured Ignavibacteria bacterium
TAAACGATCTGATCGAAAGATTCCAGCCTACCTGGGCGTTTTGCGGTCATGCTCATGCCGCCAGAGGAAATGAAAAACTGGGTGACTGCACGGTTGTAAATCCGGGAGCGTTGAAAAATGGCTTTTACGCCTTGGTAGACACCGATAACAAAGAGGTGAAGCTCAAGAGCCTCTGATCCAAGCGCCTGGCGTGATCCACTGGTCCGATCTGCCTTAACATCTTCTCCCGAGAACGGGACGCTGCCCGTCTCTTATATTGAGCTCAGACAAGACCTTGTGACCTCTTTCCCGGGCGTTTTTTCGAATCATCCAGGTGAGGACGCCGTATTCGGCTTCGATTAAAAGGGGGGGATACGCGACCAGGTAAGGTTTACCCTCAATCATCGCCAGCCAACAGGCGATTTTTGCCTTGCATCAGCTCGAAAACCTGGATTTGTATTTGGTCTGTACACTTTATCCCACCTTTTCATTTGACATGGAAATCGTTGGGCGTTATTTTGAGATAAGAACAATTCACTTGCAATGGCATGAGAAACAAAGAGTTTATAGAAAAGCTCAAGGGCACAATACGCCGTTGTGAGCTTCTGCAGAAGGGTGATCGGGTTCTGGTGGCGCTCTCCGGCGGACCGGATTCGGTGGCTCTGCTTTATGGTCTACTTTCAATTAAACCCGAATTTAACCTCCGGCTGTCTGTGGCTCACCTGAATCATAAGTTGAGAGGCACTGAGTCCGACCAAGATGAGAAGTTTGCCAGAAGCTTAGCTTCAGGTTTGAAGCTGGAGTTTTTCTCCAAAAGAGTCGACGTGAAAACGGAAGCCAAGAAGAAAAAATTAAGCATAGAGGAAGCTGCCAGGGAGGTGCGCTATCAGTATCTGGAGAAGATAGCCGGGCAAATCAATGCTGACAAGATCGCCGTGGGGCACCAGGCGGACGATCAGGCAGAGACGTTTTTGATGAGGCTTTTTCGGGGGGCAGGAGGGGTCGGTCTTTCCGGTATCCCTGCCAGAAGAGGCAGAATCATCCGGCCCTTAATCCAGATCAGAAGGGAGGAGATCAAAAAATTCCTGAAGGAGAACAAAATCCCTTACAGGCTGGATTCGTCTAACTACCTGAGCGATTATTTCAGAAATAGAATCAGACTCACGCTCTTACCCAAAATCAAAAAGGAGTTCAACCCCAAGATAGTCGAATCTCTGAATCGAACCGCAGATATCATCTCCCTCCAGCAGGAATACATCTGGAAAAAATGTGAACAGATCATAGAAGATATTGGTAAGAGAAGAAAAGACAAGATAATTCTTGATTCAAACGAGTTCGCAGCCTGCGACAGGTGTTTGCAAAGGGAAATGACCCGGCTCTGCGTCAAAGACCTAAAGGGAGACCTAAATCAGCTTTCTTTCGAGTCGGTAGATCGAGCCTTAAACTTGATTGGTCAGAAAAAGAGCGGCAAGAAAGTCAAATTGGCTGGCAAAATATGGGTCGAACTCGGCGGAAAAGAGTTGGCCTTCTATGAAGAAAAGCCGGCGAAGCATGACTACTCCCTTACTCTTCCTGGACAGGTGAATCTGAAGGACTGGGGGATAAAGATAAAATCAGAGATCATCAAAAAGAGGTCTGTTCAGGAGAATCTGTTCACGCAGGACCAGAGCGTCGCTTTTTTTGATTGGGACAAATTAAAGGGTCCGTTTCGCCTTCGCACACGCAACAGGGGAGATAAATTCAGGCCTCTGGGAATGAAGGGGACCAAAAGCCTTGCCGACTTTCTAATAGATGCCAAGGTACCTCGACACATACGGGATGAGGCAGCCATTTTGACTTCGAAAGGCAAGATTGCCTGGGTGGTGGGGTACCGGATGAGCGATGAGTTTAAAGTGACTCGCCAGACAAAAGAAGTGCTTAAGATTAAAGCAATATTTTCAGATTCTTAGAACGCGACGGGTTCGTTTAACGTTATAGTTTATGCGGGCGCTGCAGAAAAGCTCCGTCAGGCTGGCGGGTAAAATCACCAATGATTACACGGTTGGTAAACCCGCACCGGCAGCCAGACCGGAAGAGAAGTCGCCGGCTTGTTTTTGTGATAGATTCGGTATTCGCAGTAGGCGGCCATGCCCGCAAACATCCATGGCGAATGACCTAACGGATTGAAGATTTGGGCATAAATATCGGGGGTCGGCACGTAATAATAGTGTGAGATTCAACAGATTCTGGTCTCAGCCCGGCATATATCAGCAAACCGCAACGTGACCAAAACTTCGGAGAATCTCAAGATTAGAGCCCGGCCAAATTAAAGGAAGAGCCAAACCTTGAGCTAGATCCAGGCGAGGAGGGAATTTCCGGGGGATGATTTGACGGCTGGAAATGTTGGCTAATTGGAGTTATCGGTATCTGAACTACGTACGAACTAGTTCTTGATGTGTGACACGCAATTGCGGAGGCGACGTGCAAGGAAGTGAGCAAGCTGTATGAGTCTATTCAGAAGAAACTCAGGTGATGAGGAAAAAAGGGCCGGTCCTCCCCGGCGCCCTCCTCCCTCAAGACGACCTCCCGAGCGCAAAAAGGAGGAATTCAGATGGCGCAAGGGTCGGACTCTGCTGTTCTGGGCGATCCTTCTGCTGTTGGCTATAACCGTAATCCAGATCTATTCTGGCAGCAAGAGGGATGCAGTCACCATCACCTACACCGAGTTCATGCAGGAGCTGGAGAGATCTAACATCAAGAAGGTGACCCTCGTGGAGAAGGATATCGAGGGGGAGTTCGTAAGCCAGATATCCAAAACCGTGGGGAAAAGAACCGGCAGTTTCAGGAAGTTTAAACTTCATATTCCGTTTGAGGACCCCTCACTCTTGGAGAGGCTGGAGGAAAAAAATGTGGAGATAGATGCGGAGCCACCCAGCACCAATTGGTCCGGAATTATTCTGACCTCGCTTCCCTGGATAATTCTGATCGTGTTTTGGCTTTTCATGATCAGGCAGATGCAGGGCGGGCCAAAAGGGGTTTTCTCGTTTGGGAAAAGCAGGGCCAGGCTCCTCTCCGGCGATCGGCCCAAGGTGACCTTTCAGGATGTGGCCGGGGCGGAAGAGGCCAAGCAGGAGCTTCGAGAGATAATAGAGTTTTTGAAGGATCCCGCGAAATTCCAGAAGCTGGGTGGTAAAATCCCCAAGGGGGCACTCCTTCTGGGAGCTCCCGGAACGGGAAAGACCCTTCTGGCCAGGGCTGTGGCCGGAGAGGCTGGCGTACCCTTCTTTAGCATGAGTGGATCTGATTTCGTGGAGATGTTCGTGGGAGTGGGGGCTTCCCGAGTAAGGGACCTGTTCGAGCAAGGCAAGAGAAATGCGCCATGTATTATCTTTATCGATGAACTCGATGCAGTTGGCAGACACCGGGGAGCCGGTCTGGGAGGTGGACATGACGAAAGGGAGCAAACGCTAAATCAGCTTCTGGTAGAGATGGATGGGTTTGAATCCAACGAGGGAGTAATTCTTTTGGCTGCCACCAATCGTCCGGACGTGCTTGACCCCGCCCTCTTAAGACCGGGAAGGTTCGACAGGCAAATCGTCGTTGATACACCCGACGTGAAGGGCAGAGAAGGAATACTCAAGGTGCATACCCGCAAGATTCCACTGGACTCGGATGTGAATCTCTCCATACTGGCGCGCGGAACTCCCGGTCTCTCGGGTGCCGATTTGGCCAACATCGTAAACGAGGCTGCCCTCCTGGCCGCCAGGAGAAATCACAGTAAAGTCACCATGCCCGACTTTGAGGATGCCAAGGACAAGGTGATGATGGGAACCGAAAGAAGGAGTCTGGTGATAAGCGAGGAGGAGAAGAAACTGACCGCCTATCATGAGTCCGGGCATGCTCTCATCGGCAAGCTGGTTCCCGGCTCCGATCCGGTTCACAAGATGACCATCATCCCCAGGGGTCTGGCTCTGGGCATCACGCATTATCTCCCCATAGACGAAAAACATACTCATTCCAAGAAGTATTTGGAGACCAAATTGCTGCATCTTATGGGAGGACGGGTGGCGGAGAAACTGGTGTTTGATGAGTTATCCACGGGAGCTGGCAACGATATAGAGACAGCCACGGAGCTGGCACGAAAGATGGTCTGCGAATGGGGAATGAGCGAAAGATTGGGTCCTCTGACCTTCGGCAAGAAGGAGGAACAGATATTCCTGGGCAGAGAGATAGCCACTCACAGGGATTATAGCGAATACACCGCCCAGGAGATCGACAAGGAGGTCAGAAGGATAGTGGAAGAGGCGGAAAAGAAAGCCACCGAGCTTCTGAGTGCCAACATAGATAAGCTTCACCTTCTGGCCAAAGCTCTTCTGGAACGGGAGATTCTGGATGGGGACCAGATCGACAAAATCCTCAAGGGTGAAAAATTAGCCCCGATTCGGCTGGAGACGGAGAAAGAGAAATCGTAATCCAGCTTTCCCCAATCGCCAGAATGGACAAGAGGAAAATTCAAAAAGCGGTAAGAGGGATTCTGGAGGCGGTGGGGGAAGACCCACAAAGGGATGGGCTGCGTGAAACTCCCAGAAGAGTGGCCGACTTCTACCAGGAGATCTTTGCCGGACTCTCTGAAAATCCTGAGGCTCAGATCAAGCTCTATTCTGCCCCCAATCAGGATGAGATGATCATCGCCAAGGACATCTTCTTCCACTCGCTTTGCGAGCATCATCTCCTTCCCTTCTTCGGAAAGGCTCATATTGCCTACGTCCCCGCGGATAACAAGATAACCGGATTCTCAAGGCTGGTGCGGGTGGTGGAGGTGCTGGCCAGAAGACCCCAACTGCAGGAACGCCTTACCGCTCAGATCGCAGACGTTCTGATGAAGGTTCTCCGGTCCAAGGGGGTACTGGTCATCATGGAGGCAGAACAGACGTGCCTTAGCATGCGCGGATTGAAAAAACCGGGCTCTGTAACCATCACCTCAGCCGTGAGGGGAACGCTAAAGAAAGACGCCCTCAGAAAAGAAGCCCTTGCCTTGATAAAGGGATTCATCCCGGAAGACTCAACGTCAGGAAAACTGAATTCCAGAAAATCTACTCGTGTCAAGAAGTAGGCTCATCCACCCGGTCCTTGAAACATCGGTTTTCCTTCTGTACATGCCGGCACAGGAAAACCGCAAACCCTGTTAATACTGCTGCACCAAAGCAAGAGCGGCGATAGGGAGAGGAAAGAAAACGCCCAGCCCAAAATTGAAAGAACACGTGAAATGAACGTTCAGTTCAGGGGAAAAAACCTGGATTTGTCTTCTCGAACTCATCTGATGGGGATTTTAAACGTTACCCCCGATTCTTTCTCTGACGGAGGCAGATTCTTTAAATCAGAGGATGCAGTAAGGCAGGGTATGAAGATGGCTGAAGAGGGAGCAGACTTGATCGACGTGGGAGGGGAATCCACCCGTCCCGGATCAGATCCGCTCCCAAAAGAAGAGGAACTTTCCCGGGTGATTCCGGTGATCAGCTCTCTGGTCAAAAAGACAGACATTCCCATCTCCATTGATACCTATAAAGCTGACGTAGCCAGACAGGCTCTGGATGCAGGGGCGCAGATGATCAATGATATCAGTGCACTGTGGTTTGATCCAGAGATGAAAAAGGTGGTCAGAGAGTTCCAAGTGCCCGTCGTGCTGATGCACATCAAGGGCACTCCCAAAAACATGCAGAAGGATCCCTCATATGAAGATGTAATCCCGGAGATCACGGAGTATTTGAAACAGAGTATAGAAATCGCCCAGGATGGTGGAATTGACAGACACAAGATCATAATCGATCCGGGGATAGGATTCGGAAAAAGGCTTCAGGACAACTTAAATATCTTGAAAAACCTGAAAGAATTCTCTATATTGAAGTGCCCCATACTGATTGGCGTCTCGCGAAAGTCGTTCATCGGCAAAATATTGGACCTGCCGGTGGAGGAACGATTAGAAGGGAGCTTGGCCGCTTTAGCCGCGGCAGTCATGAACGGAGCGAACATAGTCCGGGTACACGACGTTAAACAGAGTAAGAGAGTAGCTGGAGTGGCGGATGCCATCTTAAGAGCGAATTAAAAACGAAGACCTTCCAATGGATTTATTTCACATCAGTTTTTTAAGGTTCACCGTGGTCGATCTGATCGATGCTGCCGTGGTGGCATTTCTGTTCTACCGGGTATTGGTCTTGATGAAAGGGACCCGGTCGGCACAGATCGTTTTAGGGCTTTTCTTGCTTTTTGCCATTTCTTTTCTGGCCTTCTGGTTTCGCTTGGAGGGACTCAAATGGCTCATAACCAACATAGCTACCGTTGGGATCTTGGTTCTGGTGATTGTATTTCAGCCGGAATTGAGAAACGCCCTGGCTCAGATAGGACACAACAAGCTTTTCCGTCTGTTCTTTAGATACGAGAAGAGCAAGATCTTAGATGAACTGGCCAGAGCGGCAATCAGGCTTTCTCAGCTGCGTTATGGTGGGCTTCTGGTGATCGAAAGGGAAATAGGTCTGAAGAATTTCGTCGACACCGGGAAATCCGTCAATGCGGAGGTCTCGGCTGATCTTTTGGTAACCATATTCACTCCCTACACGCCTCTTCACGACGGAGCGGCGATAATACAAGGAGACTATGTGGTCGCGGTCGCTTGCACCCTTCCCCTCACCCAGAATCCTCGCTACGCCAAGGTCTTCGGGATGCGGCACAGGGCCGCCATCGGAGTGACGGAGGAATCAGATGCCATTGCCATGGCAGTCTCGGAGGAGACCGGAAACATATCGATTGCCTATAAGGGGATCCTGTACGAAAAGATCGACAAGTCGGTGCTAAAAGAGAAGTTGGTCAAAATGACAAAACCAGGGTAATCGATCAAGCCCTCGTTTCTATCGGAAAAGTGCCATGCTATTGGTCGATTATGCGGAGATTTCCGTCAAAGGGGGAGATGGCGGCAGAGGATGCGTCAGCTTCAGGCGAGAGAAGTTCGTGCCCAGGGGAGGTCCGGATGGGGGCGATGGCGGCGACGGAGGTGACGTGATCGTACGGGTGGATCCTCACATGACCACCTTACTGGATCTACGGTATAAAAGATGCTACAAGGCAGAAAATGGAAAGCCAGGAGAAGGCGCATTAAAGCACGGGAGAAAAGGTAAAGACGTTTCAATTAAGGTCCCTCCCGGCACCATCATCAAAGAGTTGGAAAACGGAAAAATCTTGGCCGATCTCACCGAAAAAGGTCAGAGCATAGTGGCAGCCTGCGGCGGCAAGGGGGGCAGAGGAAATGCCCGGTTCAAATCGCCTACTCTCCAAGCTCCCAGAAAGTGGGAGTCAGGAGCCAAGGGGGAACAAAAAAAGCTCTGCCTCGAATTGAAGCTTCTGGCCGATGTGGGAATTGTGGGGCATCCGAACGTGGGCAAGTCAACCCTTCTGTCCCGGCTGTCATCTGCCAGGCCCAAAATAGCGGACTATCCTTTTACCACTCTCAGTCCAAACCTGGGAATGGTTAAACTGGATGATCACCGAAGTTTTGTTCTGGCAGATATACCCGGACTGATCGAAGGGGCTCACCGGGGAAAAGGTTTGGGGACTGAGTTTCTTAAGCATATTCAAAGAACAAAACTGCTTCTGTATCTTTTGGACGTCACCTCTCATGATATCAAAAGCGATTATCAGGCACTTCTGAAGGAGATCAGGCTTTTTGACCGTCTCCTTTCTCGACGTCCCAAGGTGGTGGCTTTGAACAAGATCGATCTTCTGCCAGAAAACGAAAGGCCGAAGATTGGTAGCGGCAAGACCCCGGTGTGTCATCTCTCCGCCCTAACCGGGGAGGGGATAGAAGGTCTTTTGAAAGTCGTCGGATCCAAGTTGAAGGAAATCGAGAATAAAAACTGACGGAATGCTTAGGATCTGGCGGCTTATCTCAGAAGGCGCGAGGACCGCATTTTGGATTCTTCTGAACTGAAAAGCTGGCTGGCTCTTTTGACCGTCCCCAAGATCGGGCCGATCCGCTACATCTGCTTGGTGAAGCACTTCGGTTCCCCGGAAGGGGCCTTATCTGCGGGGGAGAAGGAACTGGCTGAACTGCCCGATGTGGGACCGGTGATTGCCTCCAACATAAGAAACAAGGTTTCCTGGGAGGAGGCAGAAAGACAGCTGAGCCTCATGGAGAAAAACCAGGTGCAGGTGGTCACCTTCAAAGACGAAACCTACCCCCAAAATCTTCTGTCCATTTACGACCCTCCAGCGCTGCTTTTCGTCAAAGGGGAGCTGAGTCCGGATGATCAGAATGCGGTGGCCATAGTGGGATGCCGGTCCGCCTCCTCCTACGGGAAATGGATCACCGAAAGAATTGGAGGAGAGCTGAGCAAGAGAGGAGTTACCATAGTCAGTGGAATGGCGCGAGGCATAGACTCCATCGGACATCTGGCCGCCTTGAAGGAGAACGGAAGAACTCTGGCCGTATTGGGATCAGGGCTGGATGTGCTCTACCCCCCGGAAAACAGGAAGCTCGCAGCACGGATCGCCTCATCGGGAGCCATCCTCTCCGAGTTTTTGTTTGGCACCAAACCTGAAGCCCCCAATTTCCCCAGACGAAACAGGCTGATAAGCGGGCTGTCTTTGGGGGTGGTGATAGTGGAGGCAGGGAGCAAAAGCGGAGCCCTGGTGACCGCACATTGCGCCTTAGAGCAGAACCGGGAGGTCTTCGCCGTCCCCGGAAACCTGGGCTCGAAAACCAGCGAGGGAACGAACAGACTGATAAAAGAAGGAGCGAAGCTGGTTACCTCGGTGGAAGACATCTTGGAGGAATTGAGAGTGAACGCCAAGGGAGGCCCATCCGTCTCCTATGTTCAGAAGGAAAGGGATGTGTCGCGGCTTTCGGAGACGGAAAAGAGCATATTCGAGCTCATCTCCAACCAGCCTTATCACATAGACAAAATCGCCTCCCAGGCGTCAGTCGGCGTGCCCCAGGCTTTGTCCACCCTTTTGTCGCTGGAGCTGAAGGGCCTGGTGAAACAGCTCTCCGGCAAAATGTTTGTGCGGGCTTGAACCAGAAAGGCCGATGGAGCAGATTCGTTGATGCCACACAGAATGTGCCGATACAGGTATAATATGAGTTTGTGAAGCATGAGATTTTTGAAGCTGGGTCTCTGCAACAACTTGCATTTGTCCCTATTTTGATTTAAATTGTAGGCCGGTCGTGGGTGCTTTGAAGTGCGTGAGAAAATGTAGGGTCGCTTTTCTTGCTTACCAAGGGTAATGCTTTGGTGGAAAGAAAAATCCAGGTTACAAACAAGTTGGGGCTGCATGCCCGACCGGCCGCCATGCTGGTGCAGAAAGCGTCCAAGTTCAAATCGGAGATAAAACTGAGAAAGGAAGATGTCGAGGCGAATGCCAAAAGTATCCTGGGTGTGATGATGTTAGCCGCGGAGGTGGGAAGCTTCGTGATCATCAGAGCCTATGGTGATGACGAAGACCAGGCGGTGGAGGCATTGGCTAAATTGTTTGAAGACAAGTTCGGAGAGGAATAAGTGGAAAAATCGGACAAACAGGTCTGCTCCATACATCGAGGAACTCCCGCCTCACCCGGTGTGGTGATAGGGAAGGCGTTTCTTCTTGATCCCGAAAGCATCGAGGTGTCCGAGGAGAAAATCCCACAAAATGAGGTGCCACGGGAGATTTTAAGGTTTAAAGAGGCGTTAAACGACACCAAAAAGGAGATCCTCAAAATAAAGGAAAAGGTATCCAAGAGGATCGACCCTGATCATGCCAAGATATTTGATGCCCAGGTGATGATCGTTGAGGACAAGCTGATCAATGACGCGGTGATCGAGAGAATCAAACAGAGCAGAAGCAATGCTGAGTTTGTTTATAAGAAAGTGATTGAACACACCATAGAGACCATATCTTCGGCCAAGGACGAGTATCTGCGGGAGAAGGTAACCGACATAAATGCGGTAGCTAACCGCCTGATTTACAACCTGCTGGGCATAAAGCACCTCACCTTGGAAAGCATCGACTCTCCGGTGATTCTGGTGGCCAGGTCCCTTTCCCCCGGCGACGTGGTACACATGAAGAAAGAGAGCATTTTGGGCTTTGCCACAGATATGGGCGGAGGTACCTCTCATGTGGCTTTGCTGGCGAAATCCATGGGAATCCCGGCAGTGGTGGGACTGAAGAATTTCTTCCATCAAATCCAGGACAAGCAAAACATCATTCTGGATGGCACCAAGGGAGAGGTGGTAATCTGCCCGGATGAGCAAACCCTGAGGGAATACGAGAAGAGAAGAATATACATACTGGAAAAGACAGCTGAGCTTTCCGAACTTAGGTCTCTGCCGGCCGAAACTCTGGATGGCAGGAAAATTGAGCTTTCCGCCAATATCGAGCTCCCCTCTGACGCCGATTCTGCCCTGGAATACGGGGCCGAGGGGATTGGCCTGTTCCGGACCGAGTACCTATACATTGCTTTATCCGGTTTTCCCACTGAGGAGGAGCAATACAGAGCTTATCTTGAGGTGGCGGAGAAGGTGTATCCTAAATCGGTCATCCTGCGAACCTTCGATTTAGGCGGTGACAAATTTGACCGCCACAGCGGAAGTATGTATGAGACCAATCCCTTCTTGGGATGGCGAGCCATACGGGCCTGCCTGGATCTTCCCGAAACCTTCAAGGTCCAGCTGAGAGCTATGTTGAAGGCCAGCGCTAAGAAGAACATAAAGATCATGTTCCCCATGGTATCCGGGGTGGAAGAACTTCAAAAGGCCAAAGCTATTCTAAATGAGGTCAAGCAACAGTTTAGCCGGAATAAGATTCCATTTGACCAGGACATTCAGGCGGGAATCATGGTAGAGATACCTTCTGCCGCGTTGTCCGCCGATTCGCTGGCCAAGGAAAGCGATTTCTTCAGCATAGGGACAAACGATCTAATTCAGTATACCCTGGCGGTGGATCGGGGCAATGAGAGGATCGCTCATCTTTACCAGGGCTTCCATCCGGCGGTATTAAAGCTGATAAAGGAGAGCATTGATGCGGCTCGCAGGAATGGCATCTGGGTAGGTCTATGCGGAGAGATGGCGGGCGACCCTTTAGCCACCGTGCTTCTGGTAGGCATGGGAGTAGATGAGCTGTCCACCTCCGCCATGGCTATACCCGAGATAAAAAGAATCATCCGCTCCATAAGATTCGAAGACGCCAAAAAACATGCCCAGGAAGTGCTCGGGCTTTCGACCATCGACCAGGTGAAAAAGTTTCTGACCGAGGATTATGCCAAGAGATTTGGGAGGGAAAATTAAAACAAACTCATTTGATACCACCCCTGCTGGGGTGCCCCATCTTAAAGGACGCTTCGGCATATACCCAGCTTTGCCCTAAGTCCGGTTTAGAGACAGAGAGTTTAGAATGAGAGGAAAGATACCTTCATGCATCCATTGGATGACAGAGAGAAAACAAAAAGGATAGATCGGGGTGGAATGTATGATCGCATCTACGACTTTCCCTCTCAATTTGAAGACGCGCTGGGACTCACCAGGCAAACGTCACTCCCGCGGTGGGGCAAAAACCAGATAAAAAATATCGTCGTGGCCGGTCTGGGGGGCTCCGCCATTGGGGGCGACCTGGTACGTTCATATGTGGCAGAGAGGCTTGACATACCGTTCCTTATCTGCAGGAACTATACTCTGCCCAATTTCGTGGATTCATCTTCCCTGGTCTTTGTTTCCAGCTACTCGGGAAATACAGAGGAGACCATATCTGCCTTTGAGGATGCCTCCAAACGTAAAGCTAAGATCATCTGCATAAGCACGAATGGACAGGTGGAGCGTATCTCTTCTGAGCAGAAGATCCCTTGCGTCCGGCTGCCCAAAGGGTTCCAACCTCGAGCCGCTTTGGGATACTCCTTTGTGCCCATATTGACAATGCTGGAAGAACTGGGACTGGTTCGGGGTGAAGAGGAACATATAAGAGAGACCAAAGATTTGCTGGAGGAGAATCGGAACAGATTCCGAATCGAAGTTGATGCCGAAAAAAACCAGGCAAAAAAACTCGCCACCAAGCTTCACGGCAGACTGCCCATAATTTACGCTTCCGACGACCATTTCGACGCGGTATCCTACAGGTGGAAGGGGCAGTTCTGCGAGAATGCCAAGATGCTCGCTTTCAGCAACGTGTTTCCTGAGTTCAATCACAACGAGCTGGTTGGGTGGAAGGTCTTGTTCGATTATCGTGACTATCTGATAGTGATAATGTTGCGAGACAAGGAAGATCATCCGCGTATAGGGAGAAGGATGGAGATCGTTAAGCACATTATAGAAAAGATGAAGGTGGAGGTCATCGAAATCCGAAGCCGTGGAGAAAGTCTTCTCTCCCGCATGTTTTCCCTGATCCAGCTGGGAGATTTCGTAAGCTTCTATCTGGCGATTCTAAACCAGCAGGATCCTTCTCCAGTTGACGTTATTGACTATTTGAAGAATGAGTTAGCAAAAGGAACCTGATTGGCAGTTGCACCCTTGAGAGTGCGATGTCAAACGCTATGAGCCTTCACCAAAGCTCGGAAATCATGTCTTGTTTCCTCAAACCTAAGTGTTCCCCCAGCCTTCTCTTCTTCTTTGTACTTGTTCTCTGTTTATCACACCCGGTTCAATCTGAAGAAGATACGTTGGAGATTGCTCCACCTTTCGATCTGGAGGTAAAAGATACTCCGAGCGACGGCGGAGGGAGTCTGACTCTATCTTGGACGCTCTCCCCGGATGACGGAGAGGAGATCGGCGATGTTGACGGATATCAGATATTCAGGGCTAATAGAATCGATACCACCTTGAAGTTGATAGCCCTAGTAAGCGACAACTCCACCTCCTTTACCGACGCTGAGTTGGAAAACAGTCGGGAGTATTTTTATGGGATCAGAACCAAAAAAGGGGACTCGGCGTCTGGGCTTATCTTCTCTGCCTTCGCTCAGCCCAAAGTAAACTGGTTCAGAACCTATCGGTTAAACATGCTGATTTTTCTTCTGGTCTTCTCCACCGCGGTGCTTCTGTACATTCGCAGCGCTAAAGCTGGAAGGGGCCTTTTTGTTCGCAAACTGCCAGGCTTGGAAGCTGTGGAGGAAGCGGTAGGAAGAGCCACCGAGATGGGTAAACCGGTGCTGTTCGTCCCCGGAATTCAGGAGCTGGATGAGATCCAGACCATTGCCGGGTTGTCTATCCTGGGAAGAGTGGCGCGTATCACCGCCCAGTATGAAACGCCTCTGGTGGTGCCGGTGCTCTATCCCATGGCGCTGGCAGCGGCGGGGGAGGTAGTCAGGGGAGCCTATCTGGACGCGGGCAGGCCGGATGCTTTCAAGCCGAATATGGTTCGTTACGTGGCAGGCGAGCAGTTCGCCTACGTAGCTGCAGTTAACGGAATAATGTTGCGAGAAAGACCAGCGGCCAACGTCTATATGGGTGCCTTCTATGCGGAATCTCTGCTTTTGGCCGAGACGGGCTTTGCCGCGGGTGCCATCCAGATCGCCGGAACGGCCAATCCGGAACAGCTTCCCTTCTTCATCGCCGCCTGCGACTATACGCTTATGGGTGAAGAACTCTACGCCGCCAGCGCATACCTGTCAAAGGAGCCTTTGATGCTGGGAAGCCTGAAGGGACAGGATCTGATCAAAATCCTATTGGTTGGCTTGATCGCCATCGGCCTGGCTCTATCGGTGTTACAATTCGGCGACGAATTTTTTGCAAGACTGTTCTTGGAGCGATAGCAAGATTCGCTTTTTAAAAAACGATGAAAACACAACTCCCGGTAGCAATTGCCTTCCTCTCCGGATTCATCATGGTGATCGCCTTCTTCGTTCCGGAGCAGAATCTAGAAAACTTAAGCCAAAACCTGCTCACCTTCGTGACTATCGTGGGCGGATTCACTCTTCTTTTAGGAATAGTGAATATACTGCGCGCAAACGTCGGGGTGGTGAAGAGGAGAGGGAAAGAATGGGGATTCAAGCTCCTTTTGATCCTGACTCTTGCGGTCATGTCCCTCTCCAGTTTTATCTGGGGCACGCAGGAGGGTACCGTTTACCACTGGATGTTCCAGAACATGCAAGCTCCCATGATGTCCACCATGTTTTCGCTTCTGGCCTTCTTCATCGCCTCTGCTGCTTATCGTGCCTTCAGAGCGCGTACCAAGGAGGCCACCATTCTTCTGGTGGTCTCGGTGATCGTGATGATGGGAAGAATCCCTATGGGAGGCTTTTTGTGGCACAAACTGCCGGAATACACAGACTGGATCATGGCCTTCCCCAACCTGGCAGTGCAAAGAGGCATCATCATCGGGGCGGCTTTAGGAGCTGCATCCATGTCTTTGAGGATCATTCTGGGAATAGAACGGACTTATATGGGGAGGGGATAGCAGGTCACCGCAAAGCTCTGGATCGCGGAAAAACGGTTCCACATTTGAGGGATTTCGGAGAGTTCGAAAAGAGATGAATGAGAAGCCGAAGCCAAAAAGCCTCATGTTCGTCCGCAGGATAAGACCCAGATACCCCAAGTTTCTGATCCCCGCTTTGATCATAAGCCTTATAATCGCGGTGATACTCATCTTGATCTTGAAGAAATACCTGTTCGAGCCACTGCTTGAAAAACAGGGGCTGCTCGACCAAGGCCAATCTGTGGTGATCGTGCAGACTGGCAATCCGTGCGCGCTGGAACACCCAATCACATGCGCGACGTGGAGAGGGTGATCGATCTTTCTCACGGCAGTGCAGGAGGTAAATATGAGACAAAAGAACTTCTGGACGGTGCTCTTTGCAGTGATTCTCATTGTGATCGGAGTGGTCGCTCTTCTGGACAGTCTGGAGCTTGTCTCTTTCTGGTCCGCTCTGGGTAAATTATGGCCGGTGATTCTGATAGTGCTGGGAGTATGGCTGTTGGTGAGGAGGCGTCGGCTGTACTGGGGCGAGAAGATTGAAGTGAAAGAGGGAAAGAAATACACCAAGGCCTTCGGGGATCTGAAAATCGAGCCCTCAGGAGAGGACCCCCATGGGATAGACGTGGAGATGGGATTCGGTGATCTGGAAGCCAATCTCACCCAGGCCAGCTTTTCTGATCGAGAGAATGTGATTCATCTTGCCCTCGGTTTTGGTGACATCAAAGTATGGATACCTTCCCACGTGAAAGCCAAAGTCTCGGCCAGCTGCGGCGCCGGAGACATCGACGTTCTGGGAAAGAAAACAGATGGTCTGGGCCAAAGCCTAGACTATCAGGATGAGGATTACGATTCCGTTGAGAAGAAACTGAGAATCTTTGCCAAACTCGGGTTCGGAGACATAAACGTTTCGAGAGTGTAATATTGGGAATCACCTCACCCCCTGTATCCTTCTCTCCACTTCGTGGAGAGGGGGGAATGAGGTGGAGAGGTGACCGAAAGGAGGAGTCATGACACAGCCGTCGAAAAAGATCCCGGACATAAAGGTTACGGTGAAAAGCGTGAAAGGAAAATGCTCCCTGGGACATGAGGTAGGGGAAGAGTTTGTCTTCAGGGGAGGAATTGCTCCGGGTGGTTTGTGTACCGAGGGAATGCTGACCGTGATACCTGCCGCCCGGACTTTGATGTTCGGTGGAACTCACTTCTGGGAGGAGGATCCGGACGCCATCTCGGTATGCTGTCCTGATCCCAAAAACCCGGTGGTGTTTGAGATCAGGAGAATTTAGGTCAAAGTTCATCCGCATCGGCAGGGAAATTCATCTGACGATCATGTCTTAATGCTTGCCGCAGCGGGTCTTCTCAAGAAAGAGGAAAGCGTACGTCTCAGCCTATGAACCGGGTGTCAGAAGCATTCTCAAAGCTGCAAAGCATCGACCGGAGGTATATCTTCCTCTTCGTGGGGCTGGCTGCATTCCTGCCACTGGTATTCCCGATGGGGCTCCCCCTGGGGGTGACGCCGTCTTCCCAAGACCTCTTCAATGCAGTTGACAGCTTAAAAGAGGGCTCCGTGGTAATGCTCACCTTCGACTACTACCCTTCCACGTTGCCCGAGACCGAACCGATGTCCTATGCGGCACTTCGTCATCTTTTCAGAAAGAACATCCGGGTAGTCACCTTGACTACCATCCCCTTGGGTGCGCTGTCAGTAATGGAGGGGGTGGTGAACAATGTAGCCCGAGAGTACAACAAAGAGTATGGTGTGGATTACGTGAACCTGGGATACAAATATGGGTACGTGGCGGTGATGCTGGGCATGGGCAGGAGAATATCGGACATCTTCCCCCGGGACAATTACAACAACAAGCTGGAGGACCTTCCGCTCATGCAAGAGGTCAAAAACTACGACGACGTCGACTTCCTCTTCATAGTTTCAGACAACGCCACTGTGGACTACTGGGTTTCGCTGGTGAACGCCCAATTCGGCGTGCCCATGGGAGCAGGAGTGACCGCGGTCATGGCGCCCAAAACCTATTCCTACCTGCAGACGGAGCAGATGGTTGGTCTTCTGGGCGGAATGAAGGGAGCGGCCGAATACGAAAAACTAAGCCAGAATGAGGGAAGAGCCACCAGGGGAATGGATCCCCAGTCCATCATCCACATGCTGATCATAGCGTTTATTGTACTGGGCAATATCGGCTATTTCGTCAGCAGAAGACGGAAAATGTAAGATTGAAAATGCAAAATTTGAAATTGCAGTCTCGAATTCTTCTTTTTGGATTTTGAATTGGAGTGTCTGCCTTTAGGCAGACCAAGAGCTAAGTCAGGCTGAAGCCTGACACTCCAGATGCTCGATCTGGCTATGAACTTGGAATTCATCGGAATAACTGTTGCCGCGCTTCTCACCCTTTGCATCTACAGCTTCTTGTATAAGGACAATCCCTTCTACAAATTTGCTGAGCACATCTTCGCCGGTCTGTCGGCAGGATACTATGTTGGCTTGGTGTGGCACTCCATCATAAAGCAGCAGCTCATCGGTCCGCTTTTCGAGGAAAGTCAACTCATCTTCATAATCCCTACCGTTCTAGGAATCTTGATGTTCACCAGGTTTATCCCTAAGCTCGGCTGGCTCTCCCGCCTCTCGCTGGCTTTTGTGATGGGCAACACTGCAGGAATCTTCTTGATTCAGCAGCTGCATGGATTGGTGCTGCCTCAGGTGAGAAACACTTTCACGGTCGCCCTGAACTTTTCCGGAATGGTCATAATAGTGGGCGTGATCTCCACCCTGATCTACTTCTATTTCTCCAAAGAACACAAAGGTGTGTTAGGATGGACCGCTGGCCTGGGTATCTGGTTCATCATGATCGCCTTTGGCGCATCCTTCGGCTACACGGTTATGGCCAGAGTCTCCCTTCTTATCGGCAGAGCCCAGTTTCTGCTTATCAACTGGCTGCACCTGATAAAGTAGCTTCACCTCACCTTGTTCCTCTGCCCGCAGGGGAGAGGACAGATCCCTCTCTTCGCCCTTCGGAGGAGAGGGCGAAATGATAGGAAAACGAAAGAATGCAATACTAAAAGATCAGAATGCAGAATTTCCGCTCAAAATGCCAAATCGGTGAATTGGGAAGCTGATACCCCCCGGCTTTAGCCTGCGCGGGCCTTGGCGTGGGATCCTCGCCGCGCGAAGATACTGCCTTCGGTAACAGTAAAACCGCGTTGCCGAAGTGCGGAAACACGCACTACCTGCCCGTTAGGGTTGAGCAGGAGGGGGGCCACCCATGAAGAGATAATAGATCAGGTAAAGCACGTCTTCAATCTCGACCAGATCATCGCCGTTTAAGTCTCCGGCGGATTCGGGAACAGGCGGCGGCCCGCCTCTCAGCACGAAGTTTATCAGGAAGACAACGTCCCCACTGTCTACAAGCCCGTCCACATTGAGATCTCCCCGCGCAGGCGAAATAGAAAAACTGCAAGGCAAATAGTGCCTCGGGACATAGGCTTCTCCGTACCAACTCCCGAATTCTAGGTGATTCTGCGGGGGCCAGATACAGGAATCGATAGACACTGTCATCGTGTCTTCAACGTTGAATGTAATGGTTGCCAAAAGCTTGCGCCATCCCCCCGGCCATCTCTGGTCTTCGCCGAACAATGTAAACATTGCCAGGAAGAAATGACCCGGTTCCCCGGACTGAGCCGTAGCCAGATCGAGGATCACAAGGTCCCACTCTCGACCGCTTGAGTCCTCGGCAAATGACATCATGACGTTGGGCTCTCCGGGGAGATGACGAAAGATGCTCCGTTCCGCCTCGGGGCCGAAATACCAGTAGTAGTTCCAGTATGCGGTCAGGCTGCACGATTTCCCCGGATTGGTATGGGTATAGCAAAGTGGAATGATGAAACCCGTGAGGGAATCCTCGACAGTCGGAATGTCGTTGGTCACCCGGATGGGAACTCGTACCACATGCCCGGCACCGGAAAACGAGGTGTCGGCCGGGTAAACGTCTACGTGGATGGTATCGCATGCACCATGATCATTCGAGTCTTCCGGACACGTTGTCGAAGAGTCGCAATCCTCCGCCTGAGCATAGCCGGTCGCCCGGATAATCGCATCCCCCGGAACCGGAGGCATCCAGGCGTCATACCACTCGTAATATTGATCCTGCCAGAGGAACCAGTTATCGCAAGTATCCGAAGGAGGATCGATGCCGTCCATCACCAAGCCGGGAAGCGAATCGCCTTCCGTCAGGTGATCTAGGTACCTGGTCTCCAGAAAAAACGGCTGATAGAGACAATAATGCGTGCTCAAGCTTAGATTCATCTGTCTGCCCAGATTGGAAAAGGAGGAGTCTACCGGAATACTGAAAACCTCAGAAAATAGAGCACTCTGAGGATCGGGACCCAGACAGCTATCTCCTCCTGCCGGTTCTCTGACGTTTACCTGTATGTTCACCGGCCAAAGCCACCCGACCGGCCCGGGGTGAAAGAGATACAGATGCACGTCGGTTAGTTTGAACGGGTAGGAAAACTCACCACATTGCGCTGGATTCATGTATACGGCGAGTCCCGTGCCCGAATCGAACTCCGGAAAGTAAAAGTAGGGATTATCGAAATCGTTGTAAATCTCGCAGAAAGCTTCGGATTTGTCGAATGCTTCAATCGGGAAGGGGCTGATCTGCTCCCGGGGGATCTGGTTGGGGACCTTCTTCTCTAAACACCACGTTGCCGGGACGGGGAACAAAGCCAAACTCAGCACTAAAGTGGATAACAAAATTGCCACCAATCTCCGTTTCATGGCTTCTACCTCCGTGGCTCTAAATGATAAATCGGGCTACAGCGCAGAAAAATCTCCGGGTCACCAGCCGGACGTCGGGCGAATCGATCTGAGCTGAAAATCCTGGCGGGAGACGGACAGTTTTTACATCACGCTGGATCTTTTATAATAATATAACACATTTTACCCAACATGCAAGCGGAATTTTATTAAAACTTGCGCGTTCAGCGGCAGCAATGAAGTGATCTATCCACTACTGAACCCCAGCCTTTTCGTCCAAGGCACCCGCCTGCCCGCCTTAGGCGGGTCTGCCAATCTTTAGCGGGCAAGGATCAACTTGTGGCTAACAAGTTGCGCAATCGACGCCTTCGACTTCCTGCATATTCCGAATACTCTGCGCACTCTAAAGAGTGCGGCTAGAAGTTCTCAGCTTCGCAGATCTGGGATTTTGTAGCCGCAGGCTTTAGCCTGCGCAGTCGACGCGTCAGACTTCCCGCATATGGCAAACGTCTTGGTCACTCTAAAGGGCGCGGCTACCAGTCTTTGTATCCCTCTCCCCCAGGGGGATAAGATGAATCATTCCCTCTCCCGTTGGGTTGGATTCAGGGTGAGGGAGAAAAGAGAAGAGTTCGATATTGAAAAATCAAAATCATAAATCCGGGGTCAGGCCGCCGCTTTTTCCATCTATTGCGGAAACCTGAAGGTTTCCCCTATATTGGGCGTAAAAAAACCGGAATCAACTTAAGTTAGGTTCCGGTTTTCTTTTGTTCTCGACTTCGAGTCTAGATCAACCCATATTTTCGATAATGGCGTACCATACTCACAGGTCTTGAGCTTGGTGGCGGCCTCCATCAGCCCGTGCAGATCGCGCAGGTGACGCGCTTTTGTCTGATGGTCTCCTCCTTGGCCTTACGTATCGGCTCCGCCGCCTCTCGCAGGTGCACATCTCTTTCTACGGGCAGGGAGGCGGGCCACATCTGAAAAGATAGTTTATCAGATAGACCACATCCCCGGGACCAACTTCCCCATCGCAATTACAATCTCCTCGCTCAAGAGGGTCAGGGGCAGGTCCGTTTCTGAAAAGATAGTTTATGAGATAAACCACATCCCCAGGGCCTATTATGCCATCCCCATTAGCGTCCCCGTGCCAGACAACATAATCTTCCAGCCGGAAGATTCCGCTGTTGCGTTTGTCGTGCATATACTTGGGCCAGTGCGCCTTGGTGGAATCGTAATATGCATCCAGCCCCCAACACACCACCCTATGATCGGGCCAGTCGGAAACTACTATCAGATTCAATCTACCATCCTGATTCAAATCAACGATCACCGGAGTGTAGGGCCAAAAACTATACGGCGATGCCTGAGACGATACGTACAGCGGGAAGCCGGAGATGAGATGTCCTTCGTAATCCCAGGCAAAGACCCTTTCGTAACCAGTGCCATAATAGCACCCTGCCCGAGCTACGATGTCTAGGCTGCCGTCTCTGTTAACGTCAACCAGAATCGGACTGCCAAATGTTTCAGCGACAGAGGCGAAAACAGGATCATCGGAATCGGGGAAAAGAGAAGCCACGTCCTGTTCACTCGCATTTCTGAACCTGGCAGTAATCTCTCCGACATTATCTCCTAAGGTTGAAAGAAGAGCTTTTCGAATCTCAGCATCAGCTGATTTCGTGGAAACCAAAAGCCCCAATGAGCCACCAAGGGAGCCCAGAGGGGTGCCATCCTGATGCCAGCCGTAGATGCGTCCTTCACCACCCGGACTGAAGACACTTACGACTATCTCCAGGATTCCGTCTCCCTCCAGATCTCCGATGGCCGGGTGAAAGCCATGCCACCAGTTGGATGGCAGGTCTTCCAGCACTATGGGAAAGTTGGGAACCTGAGTGCCGTCGTTCTTGAAAACGGAGAGGCAGTAGTAGTCCGGGTTTCCCCCGAACACCGCTATTTCCAGATCCTCGGTGTCATCCAGATTGGCAATGGCGATTCCGGATATGACCCGGAACATGTCGGGATAGTCATCAGGTCCAAGCAGCAGATTACCTTGCGGATCCCAGATATAGATTCCCCCCCGAACCCCATAAGCCGCTGCGCCTATCACCTCGTTCTCCCCGTCTCTATCCAAATCGGCCACCGCCAAGCACGGAAAACCGCACATCTGGCTTGCTGCCACATAAGCAAAGACTCCGTTGTTGCCCGGGATCACTGACTGACCATCATGGCGCCAAGCGTAAACTGTTCCCCCGTCATTGATAGTAAGTACTTCGGCGAAGCCGTCATTCTCCAGATCAGCTAATGCCGGGGTTGCCAAGCTCCACAGTTCACTTCCCCCAACACCTGCACTTCCAATCCAGTCGGGCGAAGACGAGAGATAGGCACGAACCCCATCTTGTCGACAACAGATCACTATGTCGTCGATCCCGTCCCCATCCAGATCTCCTAACGCTGGAGAAGACATCATGTTTTTGTCGGTGTCTCTGGGCCAGCCGGACTCGCGTTGACCTTCGTGTGTGAAAACCTCGATTCCTCCAGATCCACCTGACCAGGGGACCCCGACCCCCACCACAACCTCATCGTATCCATCCCCGTCGATGTCTCCAACCGCAGGCGACAAAGAACCACTGCTTGTCAGGTCCGCGTACCAGCCGCCAGAGGCAATGCCTTTCACATAGACTACAGCAGTGTCAGCAAAGGTATCACCGGCGTTCGTCTTCACGGTCACCCGCAAGGCGTAGTCGGTAATCTCCAGGAAACTCACCAGCCACTCGCCCAGAACGTCGTCCGCAATCATCTTGGTAGAGGTGTCTATGGGGAGCCAGAATGACGGCGACTCTCCGTATCCATACTCCAAAATATAGTGAGAGAAGTCCGGGACGACCGTATAGCCCACGACTTGCGCGCAGCCCTCAACCGTGTCACCATCATCGGGATAGGTTATCTTGACGTAGACGTCGTTATC